>NZ_CP006370.1 GCF_001442755.1 Aureimonas sp. AU20
TCCGTCGGGGCATAAATGGGGGAGAAAAAGTGGAGAAACCGGACGCGAACGGCGCCGCAAAACGGGGCGAAAATCTCGTTAACCCGTTGATAACAAATAACCTGTCGCCAAGCTGGCGCGGCGCGTCTTTCCCAGCCTGTCCGGACCTTACGTCTCGACGGCATATGCTATAAAAACTGGGTACGATCCGTCAGAAGGACCTTTTACCGCCCATGACCGTGCCTGCCGTCCCGATTCTCGACGAAGATCCCGCCGACAAGGTTGTCCGGCATGGGGCGATTCTCTCCGCCGAGCTGCAGGCCCGGCGCCAGCAGATGTATCCGCCCGACGCCCGCAAGAGCCTCCGGTTCTTCATGACGCATGAAGTGTCGAAACTGACCTCGATCCCGGAATCGACGCTGCGCACCCTCTCGATCGAGGGCAAGGGGCCGACCCCGGCCCGGCTCGAGAACAATCACCGCGCCTATACGCTCTCGCAGGTGAACGAGCTGCGCGAGCTTTTCGCCCAGCAGAAGCCGGCGGAGGCCCTGCGCTTTCAGCCGCGCCGGCGTGAGGGCGAGGCGATCCAGATCCTCTCGATCGCCAACTTCAAGGGCGGCAGCGCCAAGACGACCACCAGCGCCCATCTCGCTCATTATCTCGCGCTCGCGGGCTACCGCGTGCTGGCGATCGATCTGGATCCGCAGGCCTCGCTTTCGGCCATGTTCGGCTTTCAGCCGGAGATGGATGTCGGCCACAACGAGACGATCTATGCCACGCTGCGCTACGACGAGGCGCGCCGGCCCATGCGCGAGATCATTCGTCCGACTTACTTTACCGGTATCGACCTCGTGCCCGGCAATATCGAGGTGATGGAATACGAGCACGAGACGCCGCGCTCGCTGTCGGGCGGCGCGGGCGCCGCGCAGACCGTCTTCTTCGAGCGGCTTCGACTGGCGATCGGCGAGGTCGAAAACGATTACGACATCGTGCTTCTCGATACCCCCCCTTCCCTCGGCTTTCTCACGCTCGGCGCTATCTACGCCTCGACCGGCCTGCTCGTTACCGTTCATCCCGCCATGCTGGATGTCATGTCCATGAGCCAGTTTCTTCTGATGATGGGCGATCTCATCGGCGTGGTGCGGGATGCCGGTGCTAGCCTCAGCCAGAATTTCCTGCGCTATCTCATTACGCGCCATGACCCCAACGACCAGTCGCAGGTTCATGTCGTCGCCATGCTGCGCAGCCTGTTCGGCGAGGACGTGCTGCTGCCAACTGCCGTGGAGAGCGCGGCGATCGAGACGGCGGGCCTTGCCAAACGCACGCTCTACGAACTGGAGCCCGGCAATATCGGCGCAAGCACGGTGAAACGCGCGCGGGAATCCATGGACGCCGTCAACCAGCGCATTCTCGAACTCATCACGCAGTCCTGGGGCCGGGCATGACCAAGCCACCGCGCAAATCCATCATCGCCAATTTCGCCTCCTTCGGCACGGAGCCGAAAGCTCCCGAGGTCACAGCGCCCGCGACCGGGACTGCCGGCGACGAGCGCGGGGGATCGGTTCAGGGGCCAGCGCCAGCTGCTCCCGCCCCAACCGTCGCGACGGCTTCACCCCCTTCCCCGACCGCAGCCGTGACGCCGCCGGTCAGCGGCTTGGCTCAGCGCGTCGGCGCTTCGGTGATAGGCGCAACGCAGCGCTCCATCGCCGAACTGAGGGAGGAGCGCGATCGGCTTCAGGCGCTGGTCGAGGCGGGGGGCGCGCGCGAGATCGACACTGCCCTGATCGACCCCTCGCCCTTTCAGGACCGCATGCCGGAAGACGACGAGGCCGACTTCGTGCGCTTTCGCGCGCGCTTCGCCGAGGAAGGGCAGAAGGTTCCGGCCGAAGTGCGTCCGCATCCGAGCAAGCCCGGCCGCTTCCAGCTCGTCTATGGGCACCGCCGCTGGCGCGCCGCTTCCGATCTCGGCCGTCCGCTGCGCGCCATCGTGGTGGAGAAGACCGACGCCGAGGTCGCGGTCTCTCAAGGCATCGAGAATGCCGAACGGCAGGATCTGACCTGGATCGAGCGCGCGAGCTTCGCCGCGACTCTGGACCGGGCTGGGCTGAAGGCGCGCGATATCCGCGCCGCACTCGGCATCGACGACCCGGAACTTGCACGCTTTCGCGCCGTGCTGCGCGCCCTGCCGCCCGAGACCATTCGCCTGATCGGCCGCGCGCCCAAGGCCGGGCGTCCGCGCTGGGTGGAAATTGCCAAACTGGCGGCCGAGCGCCCTGCTCGTCTCGCCCGTCTCCCCGAAACCTTGGCAGCTGCCAAGGTTTCCACCTCCGACGGCCGTCTCCAAACGGCGCTCACGCTGCTCCGCGACGCAGTTGCGACGGCTGACAAGTCCGTCGATCTGCGCGACGCGAAAGGCCGGCTTCTCGCCAAGGCGCAGTTCGGCCGAGGCAATTTTCAGCTGACCGCTGAAAAGGCGATGGCCGACGACTGGGACCGCTTCCTGCGCGACGAGCTGCCCGATCTCACCCGTCGGTTCGAGGCTTGGCAGACGCGGCGCGGCGATCGCTGAAACGGGACAACCTTGGCAGCTGCCAAGGTTTTGGTCCGGCCTGAGCTGGTAGATCCGCTCAAGTCTCGCGCTAAGACTCGGTTGAGCTGGAAGGGCGGGCCAGTCCCAAAACCCGCGAAGCGGGCCAGCCTTATGCGAAGCCAGGTTCAGTTGGCGACAGTGCCAGCTCAGTGCCGATGGCGGGTCAAACAGCCGGAACATATCTGAGGCGCCCCGGGCATCTTACGCTGCGGTTGCGCTGCTCGAATGTGATTGCCAGTTAGGAAGTCATAAGGCTTACGGCCTGCTCCGATGTCGCGACTGGCACAGCACTCATATGTTCTAGTACGGCCCGCGGTGCCTTTCCCAAACTCGAAAATTGGGGCGGCCCCACCGCCATAGCTTTGCGGCGAAGCCGAGGTTCGGAGCGTTGTCAGCTTTTCTATCGGCGATGATGAACTGCTTCGGTCGATTGACGGCATATGTCGCGCGCATGAAAGAGAGTGACCACGTCTGTTCTGAGAGTGCCCAGCGCTTGATCGCACTTCTCCTTTTCCTGGCCACTGCCTGCCCATGTGCTTCAACGGTGATTGTCAGCCACCGGACCCGACATGAAAGACACGATCCGCAGACGCTGCCAATGGCGCAAGTCGCATCCCATCTAATCGTCCATGTCCGGTCTAGGGCCTGAAGTTAGGCAATAGTGATATACCCTCCGGGAAGCCTGCAGGGCACTGCACGCCAGCTATCCGCCCATGCTCAGGTGGGTGGCCCGAGAGGATATCTTGGGAAGCCCTCGATGCGGCTTCGCCCATGATCCGGCGCAGGCGCGATTTATCTCTGCGACGGACAAGTCTCTTCCGAAGAGCTCGAGCTATACGAGGGGAGTTTGAGCTCTGATCTTTCGGCGGGTAGGGCGGCTACGAAGGTGCGCCGGTTTGGTCAAGCGAAGGGCTGTCCCACCATGGCTGATCCGCGACCCTGTGAAAGGCCAGACGCACCCGGGCCATTCGTTGGTGGAAAGGGGACGGACGCGCCTTCTTCGTATCCGGCCGGATCGCCAGCGAGATGTGGAAGCGCGCTACCAGAATTCAGCATGATATTCGACTAAGCCGGAGGGCAGGGCAGTAGGGGCTTGGTTCGCGTTGCCAATGTAAGACTTCGATCCGAGTCTGCCGAGGCTGTCGGACTCCGCGTCTGCGCTCGACCTCTCATCTCTAGGCCATCGTTTAACCCTCGGCGTGTGAGTGATCCCCACGTCAGCCGAAACGAGAGAGTCCTCTTCGCTCCAGACGAGATGGTTCGGGCTGATGTCCGAGGACCTGCGTTTTAACGTTTAGTCGTCTCATCATCGCTTCGCTCTCTCAGTTAGAGACCTACTTGCATCAGCTGTTGCCGCTGCCGGCTTTCGGAATGCCGCAATTTCTCTAGCTTATCCGGCCCACGATCCGGGGTGATCGATTTCCGATCGGCAGATGTTGGGATCGAACTCGACCAATCGTCGTACGCTCCGGAGCAGCATGCCGCCGCTAACGCTGTCGATCACGTGTGATCTCGTCTCGCGAACGAAGTGCCTGCCTTCCAAAGCGAATTAGGACAAACGTGTTAGAACGAGGCTCCTGGCTATAGTCAGACAAGAGGCAGGCTGCTGAGCTACTTCGCTGACATAAGGTCGTCAGGTCCTCATTGAGGTGCTAAAAGCAGTTCGGCCCTTCCAATGACGCATATATAAATACAAGTAAATATCCCATTTATTGACAATAAATATCAACTTCTTTCGAGAAATAACCAGTTGATGTGATCGGGTTATTTTTAAATTCCGGAAGCCTGTTCCAATTGATAAAGTACGGTGCAATTGAACGGTTTCCTTGAGCCGGCGCGGCCCGTGAACCTTCAAGCCTGCGTCGGCACCCCTGGCTCGGGAATGTCGGCGTCCTATGCTCGATATTAATCCAGAGCGTTGCCTCGGCTTCTCTCGCCTTCGTCGTCTGTGTTCGTCTGCTTCGCGCCTCTGGTCCAGACACGCGGCACTTTCCCGTGGCCTGAACCGCTGTCCTCTCAACCCGGCTGGCTCTTGGAGCCGAAGGTGTCGGAAGGCCAGCAGGTCCGCCGAGGGAACATGCTTCATGTTCTGCGCATCGACCGCAGTATCTCGCTCGCCGACACGCGGGGTGTGGTGGACCGATTGGTGGACGTCGATCGCTTCGAGACGCAAGGTCTTCTGAACCCGGTCGGTCCCACCGGAGGGCCTCGCCCGGCGAATGGCGCGCGCCTGGGCGCGCGACTGGGTGGGACGGGACACAGGTTAGCTGTGACCGAAATATTAAGCTCGCTCGGCTACCTCAAGTGGAAATCGTCAGGGGTTATGCGCATCGATGTCAGCTGCTGCCGGCTCGTCCTTGATCACGCCTTCGCAGGCCGAGGATTCGGCTGTCGATCGCAAAGAACTCGCGAACGGCTTGAGCGTCGAGGCCGCGCTTCGGCGCATCGCGGCCGAAGGGCTTTGGAGCGAGTTCGAGCGAAAAAGCCAGGAAGGCGGAAGGATCTCCAGGCTGTCGGCGCCGCTCGCCGCGATCTGCCGATTGGTCGCCTGGCGGGACAACCGCCAGGATGCCACACATCTCTTCTGGTGCGTGACGGTGATCATGTGGCTGTCGATCCCGTTCGACTACAGTCTCGCCCCTTATGCCGTCACGGCTATCGTCGCCGGGCATGGGGTTCTGACCACGCTGGCGCTGGCCTTGGCACTGCGGGCCTGGCGCCATCCCCGGTTGGAATGGATGCAGAACGCCTCCGCCTCCCTGTTCGCCTTCGTGGTGATGATCGCGGCCATCATGACAGGGCACCGGGTCGGCGGCCCGAACTTCGAACGCTTCGTTCTCGTCGGCTTCTTCGGCATGACCACGGGTCTCGTTCTCTTGCCGTTGACCACGCCCTGGATGGCCCTGGTCACCTTCGTCCTCAACGTCTGCTTCGTGGTCAGCCAGTCCATCAACCCCGCCGTGGACGGCGCGTCGGGCTTCCTGTTCACGCTCTATTGCAGCGCGATCAGCGTCGTCGTCATCTGGGCGCGATATCAGATCAACCGCCGGCAGATCCGGGCGACCCTGTCGAGGCTGAGAGAGGCTCACAGCAAGCGGTTGATGAGAGAAATGGCGCATACCGACGCGCTGACCGGCCTGCGCAACCGCAAGGCCATAACCGACGAATTCGCCCGGCTGATCGGGGAAGCGCGCCCGGGCACGGTGCTGTCGGTCGCCATGATCGACATCGACGACTTCAAGAAGCTCAACGACACGCTGGGCCATGCCTCCGGCGACGAGGCGCTGCGATCGGTCGGCTCGCTGTTTTCGGACTTCGCCCGAACGAGCGGCGCCGTCTGCGGACGGATCGGCGGCGAGGAGTTCCTGGCTCTCCTGCCCGGCGCGGGGGCGGAAGCGGCCACGCGCGCGGTCGAGAGCCTGATGCGGGATCTCGACCGGATGAACCTGTCGAACCCCGGCTCGCGTGTCGCCGACCGGGTCACGCTGAGCGTCGGCCTCGTGACGGCGAGTCTCGGTGAGGGGAGGCGGCACCACCAGGAAAGCCTGATGCGTGACGCCGACCTTGCTCTCTACGAGGCCAAGAACGCCGGGCGAAACCGGATCGTCGCCGTCGCGGCCTCTTCACTCAACGACGACGCGGCCTGACCCTTCCGCCTAAGGGCCGGCGCGACCTTCACCCCTGCGCGACGCCGAGGAAGCGCTGCAATTCCGGCGTGCGCGGCTGGCCGAACAATTCCTCCGGCGGGCCGATCTCGTGGACGCGGCCCTCGTGCATGAAGACGACGCGCGAGGCGACCTCGCGGGCGAACTTCATCTCGTGCGTCACCATCATCAGCGTCATGCCCTCGGCCGCCAGTTCGCGCACCACGGCCAGGACCTCGGCCACGAGTTCTGGATCGAGCGCCGAGGTGATTTCGTCGCACAGGAGCGCGATCGGCTGCATGGCGAGCGCGCGGGCGATGGCGACGCGCTGCTGCTGGCCGCCGGAAAGCTCGTCGGGATAGCTATCGAACTTGTGGGCGAGGCCCACCCGCTCCAGCTGCCGCCGGGCCATCGCCTCGGCCTCGGCCTTGGGTGTCTTCTTCACCACGCTCTGGCTCAGCATCACGTTGCGCCCGGCCGAGAGGTGAGGGAACAGGTTGAACTGCTGAAAGATCATGCCGACTTTCAGCCGCAGGGCCTTGAGATGCACCTCGTCCGGCAGGAGCTGCGCGCCGGCCACCAGGATCGAGCCCTCGTCGATCGTCTCCAGCCCGTTGACGCAGCGAAGCAGGGTGGACTTGCCCGAGCCGCTCTTGCCGATGATGGCGATGACCTCGCCGGGCTGCACGTCGAGATTGATGCCCTTCAGGACCTCGTTCGATCCGAAGCGCTTTTTGACCTCAGTGACCGCGATGAGCGACATTGAGCTTCCTTTCGAGGATCTGCGAGGATTTCGACAGCGGCCAGCACAGCGCGAAGTAGATGAGCGCGACGAGCCCGTAGACGGTGAAGGGCTGGAACGTGGCGTTGGTGACGACCGTCCCGGCCTTGGACAGTTCGGTGAAGCCGATGATGGAGGTGAGCGCCGTGCCCTTCACCACCTGCACGGAGAAGCCGACCGTCGGCGGCACGGCGACGCGCAGCGCCTGGGGCAGGATGACGTGGCGCATCTGCTGAAGGCGGCCCATGCCGAGACTCGCCGAAGCCTCCCACTGTCCCTTGGCGACCGCTTCCACGCAGCCGCGCCAGATCTCGGCAAGGAAGGCCGCGCTCCAGAGCGTCAGCGCCGAGCCGGCGGCGAGCCAGGCCGGCACGTCCACCCCGAACATTCCGAGCCCGAAGAAAATGAGAAAGAGCTGCATCAGCAGCGGCGTGCCTTGGAACAGCTCGATATAGGCTAGGGACGCGCGGCGCACCGCGCGGGCCGGCGAGATGCGCCCGAACAGGACGAGAAGCCCGACCAGCCCGCCGCCGAAAAAGGAAACGAGCGAGAGCACGACGGTCCAGCGCGCTGCGAGCAGGAGATTGCGCAGGATGTCCCAGGTGGAAAACTCGATCATGCGGGCCTCCGCTTGGGAAACAGCGCCGTGCCGAGCAGACCCATGGCGCGGCGCGCCAGGATGGCGAGCGCGAGATAGACGAGGGTGGAGACGAGATAGGTCTCGAAGGCCCGGAAGTTGCGCGACTGGATGAAGTTGGCGGCTAAGGTCAGGTCCTCGGCGGCGATCTGCGAGACCACGGCGGAGCCCAGCATGACGATCACGACCTGCGAGGAGAGCGCCGGCCAGATGCGCTGGAGCGAGGGCACGAGCACGACATGGCGGAAGGTCTGCAAGCGCGTCATGGCCAAGCTTCCGCCCGCCTCGAACTGGCCCTTGGGCGTCGCCTCGATGCCGGCGCGGATGATCTCGCAGGCGTAGGCGCCGAGATTGATCGTCATGGCGAGATAGGCCGCGCTCATCTCGCTCATCTGCAGCCCCAGGCCCGGCAGGCCGAAGAAGACGAAGAAGAGCTGGATCAGGAAGGGCGTGTTGCGGATCAGCTCGACATAGGCCGAGACCGGCCAGCGTAGCGCCTTGGGGCCGAGCGCGCGCGCCCAGGCGCAGGCGATGCCGACCGAAATGCCGAGCGCGCCGCCGACCAGGATGAGCTGGAGCGTGACGCGCACGCCGTGAAGAAGCACCGGCCAATATTCCGCCAGCCAGGAGAAGTCGAACTGATAGGGCATGAGGCGGGGCCTCTGGGCTCGAACGAAGACGGGAGGGGCCGACCCGCGCCGGGCGGGCGCGGATCGGCGAGAGGAGGGCGGCGGCGCGGGGTTACAGGTCCGCCGGCAGGTCGGTCTTCAGCCACTTCTGGGCGATGGCGTTGAGCGAGCCGTCGGCCTTGGCCTCGGCGACGATCTCGTCCACCTTGGCCTTCAGCGCGTCCGCGCCCTTGGCGAGGCCGATATAGCAGGGCGAGTTCTTGATCAGGAACTTCATCTCCGGGCGCTTGGGCGGGTTGCGCTCGATGATCGCGGCGGCCACCACATTGCCGGTGGCGACCAGCTGCACCTGGCCCGACAGGAAGGCCGAGATCGTGCCGTTGTTGTCCTCGTAGCGCTTCAGCACCGCGTCGGCCGGGGCGATCTTGGTCAGCTCCAGATCCTCCACCGCGCCGCGCGTGACGCCGATCACCTTGCCCGACAGGGCGGCCGCGTCGGGCGCGGCGAGATCGGCCGGGCCGAACACGCCGTTGTAGAAGGGGGCATAGGCGGTGGAGAAGTCGATCACCTTCTCGCGGTCCGGGTTCTTGCCGAGCGAGGAGATCACGAGATCCACCTTGCCGGTCTGGAGGAAGGGCACGCGGTTGGCCGAGGTGACGGGCGTCAGTTCGAGCTTCACGCCCATCTTGTCGGCGATCAGCTTGGCCGTGTCGATGTCGTAGCCCTGCGGGCTCATGTCGAGGCCGACCGAGCCGAAGGGCGGGAAATCCTGGGGCACGGCGACGCGCAGCGTGCCCCGGCTCTGGATGTCGGTGAGCGCGTCGGCCGAGGCCGGCAGGGCGAAGGCGGCAAGGCCGGCGAGCGCGAGGCCGGCGGCGAGAAGCGAGCGGCGGTGGATCATGAAGGGTGCCTTTCTAGCGGGGAAGGGAGGAAGGGGAGGGGGCGGCGAGGCTGCCGCCGGGGTCTAGAGAGCGGCGCAGGTCGGCGAGCGGATCGGCCGAGAGGTCGAGGTCGAGGCCGGCTTCCACTTCGTCGAGATGGCGCAGGGCGAGGTCGCAGGCGGCCTCGCGGTCGCCGCGCTCCAGCGCCTCGACGATGCGGCAATGACCGAGATGCGACTGCTCGGCATGGGTTCGCGACTGGTAGAGCATCGAGATCAGGATCGTGCGGGCGGTGAGGTCGCGCAGGATCTCGCTGAGCACCGGGTTGCCGGTGATCTCCACGAGGCGGATGTGGAAGTCGCCCATCAGGCAGACGAGGCGGGGATGGTCGCCCGCCTCCATGGCGGCGCGCTCCTCGGCGAGATGCGAGTGCAGCCGCGCGCGGTGCGCGGCCCCGAGCGGGGGCATGATGCGCATCAGCCCGGCCTCCACGGCGCGGCGCGCCTCGAACACGCGCTTGGCCTCTTCCGCCGAGGGCTCGCACACGAACCAGCCGCGCCGGGGGCGCACCTCCACGATATGGCGTGCTTCCAGCCGCATCATCGCCTCGCGCACCAGGGTGCGCGACACGCTGAACAAAGCCGCCATCTCGCCCTCGCCGAGGCGCGAGCCGGGGCGCAGGCGGCGCGCCAGGATCGAGCCCAGAATCGTGGCGTCGATCGAAAGCGGCGAGAGGGAAGAGGGCGAGGCGTCTTGCATACAACGGTGGAGTGCAAGCACCGTGCCAAGAGCGCGAGGCCGCTTTCGCGGGGCCTCGCTGCTCCGGCGCTGTCCGTTAGCTGCCTATTTCATCATCCGATTGTGCAGTGCGTCATCACACGGCCATCCGACTTGTGCCTTCGAGCCGATCGCTATTCCACCAGCCCGAGGATGGGTCCATATCCGCCATGCCAGGAGGCGTCGTTGCGCCCGAGCGTCGGGGAATAGAGCCCGGCGCCGTTGCCGCCGTCGAGAAACAGCGCGTTGGGGCAGGCCAGATGATCGCGGAAGAGCCGCGCGAAATCATGGAAGTTCACGCCCGTCTCGCTGATCGCGAAGCGGACCTGCCCGCCGTCGCAGACGCCGACGCCGCTGCGCCGCGTCCGGTCGGTGGAGCCGGGAATGAGGGCCGGGTGCAACTCGCTCTCGATGACGAGCATGGGGCCGGACTGGGTCGCGAAGCGCGCGCTCGGCGGCTTTCGCGTGAACTCGGCCGTGGGAAGAATGCCCGCGCCCTTCTCGCCGAGGAAGAAGACGCCATTGGGCTGCTTGTAGAAATTCGGGACCTCGCGCGCCGGCCGGTCCATCGTCGTGGTGTCCGCCGGCCGCAGCTCCTCGCCGTTCTCGACATAAAGGCCGACGGGCGTGAAGTCGGTCCCGTACATGCCGGCATTGATCGCGAAGGTGAGCTTCCTTCCCTCGGCCTCCACTGAGCGCGCCAGATTGCCGAAGCTGCGAAAGGGCGCGCCGTCGCGGTCCCGCCAGAACAGGCGCAGGTCCGACACGGCCGGGTCGATCGTGCAGACGACATAGTCGGCGTCCTCGAAACGGTCCGGCGCGCAGGCGTCGGCCTTCGCCGATGGAGCGGCGAGACCGATCATCGCCAGGGCCAGCCATCCAACTCGCCAGATCATCCGCACCGCCCCTGTTCGCCTCGCCGGTTTGTAACGCCGGCCTCCGGGTTGGGCTAGCGGGCGAGGACGGCATCACGCTCGTCCCGGGACCCGCAGGTCCGTCGGGCGCATTCCTGCAAACGCCTATATGGCGGGCGCCACCGTCCTGCAGGTCGCCCGCAGGGTGGAGCGGATCTTCCAGCTCCATCTCGCCGGCGGCGAGGAGGCGGAGGAGCGCGCCATCGCCATCGCCGAACTCGACGTGTCCCAGGCGCTGACGGTGGTGTCCGGTCCGGTGCCCGACGTTTCCAAGATCGTCTTCGACGCACGCGACGCACTCGACGCCTCGGCCACGCGCAAGCCCGCCGCGCTGGAGCGGCACTGGCAAAACGCCCGCACGCTCTCGTCCCGAAAACCGCGCCTCCATAAGGACCGGATCGTCGGCCGCTTTGCGGTCGAGGAAACGCTGCCCTCGACCAATGGCGCATCGGCCTCGCCAGGGGATGAGAGGCCTCGCTCCCGTTCGGCACCTAGTCGGGCGTGCTGTCATGCCGCACGGGAATGGTTTGTCCGGCGAGGCTTGCGATCGGATCGCGGCCGGGCGTGCCTCGTGAGGCGGCCCGGTTCAGGCGATGGCGGGCTGACGCGGTTGCAGCAGACCGATCAGGCGCTCAGCTTCTCGAAGCCGTCATCGTCCAGCGCCAGGGCGAAGCCGGCGGGGGAGGGGGCCGGCTCGCGGGTGGCCGGCGCGGGGCGCTTGGCGACTTGAGGCTCGCGGACATGGGTTTCGCGGACATGGGTTTCGCGAAAAGCCTGGACCTTGGCCTGAAGCGCCTGGACGGAGGCCTGCCGATCGGCGCGGCTCATGGGCTTGGCGTCGCGCCGCGCCAGCTTGAAGAAGGCCGCGCTCTGCTCCAGCCCGTTCGCCTCGGCGGAAAGCTGCATGGCGGCCTGCGACATCTCGGTGGCGGCGCCCGCGTTGGTCTGCGTGACCTGATCCAACTGCTGGATCGCCTGGTTGATTTGGTCGATGCCGATCGACTGCTCGCGGCAGGCCGCCGAAATCTCGGTCACGAGTTCGGCCGTGCGCTGGATCTCGGGAACCAGATGCTCCAGCATCCGCCCCGCGTCCTCGGACGAGGCGAGGGTTTCCACGGACAGACGCCCGATCTCCTGCGCGGCGGACTGCGAGCGCTCGGCGAGCTTGCGAACCTCGGAGGCCACCACGGCGAAGCCCTTGCCGTGGCTACCGGCGCGGGCGGCCTCGATCGCGGCGTTGAGGGCCAGAAGGTCGGTTTGGCGTGCGATCTCCTGCACCACGGCGATCTTCTCGGCGATCGTGCGCATGGCGCCCACCGAGCCGGCCACCGCCTCGCCGCTGGCCGCCGCACTGAGCGCGGCCTTGGCCGCCATCTTCTCGGTCTCGGCGGCATTGTCGGCGTTCTGGCGGATATTAGCCGTCATCTCTTCCACGGCGGCCGAAGCCTGCTCGGAGGCCGCCGCCTGTTCGGTCGAGCCGGAGGACAGCTGCTGGGACGTGGTGGCGGAGCGCGCCGCCCCGGCCGAAACCTCGGCGGCCGATGCCGTGACGTTGCCGATCACATCCCGCAGCCGATCGGTCATCGTGCCGAGCGAGCGCTGGAGATTGCCGATCTCGTCCTTCGAGCGAACGTCGAAGCTCTGGGTCAGATCGCCCGCGCCGATGGCCTCGACCAGTTGCAGCGACCGCGCGACGGGCCGCCGGACGATGCGATCCAGAAGCAGCCAGAGAAGCGCCAGCGTCACCACGAGGATAACGAGGCCGCTGACGATCAGGGCGTCGATCTGGGTCCGCACCGGGGCATTCAGCGTGGCGTTCGGCACGTCGAGAACCACCACCCAGCGATCCGCGACGTTGGGAAGGGCGATCGGCAGGAAGGTGCGCCGGGCCGGCCCCAGCCCCGGCATGTCGATCCCCTCGGCGAATGTCGGCTTCGAGGCGGAAAGCGCTTCGGCCAGCTCGGCCGAGCCGGGCTCGGACCCGTAGAGCTTGGTCAGGCGGGCGGGGTCGGGATGAGCGATCCACTGCCCCTTGTCGGACAGGAGCATGACCCGGCCCGAGCCGAGCGGCGTCATGTGGGCGAGCGTCTCGCTCAGCGCCTTGAGGCCGAGATCGATGCCCGTCACGCCGATCTGCCGGTCCCCGGACATGACCGGAAACATGGCGCTGGTCAGGAAGATCGGGTCCGGCATGCTGGGGTCCATGATCGGCTCCAGCATGGCCGGCTTGCCGCCGGCATAGGTGATGTCCCAGGCGGGGCTGGCATAGTCGATGGGGTAGGGGGCCTGAACGGACTTGCCGTCCGGGCCGCGTGTCCAGTTCGGCGTGAACGCGCCGGTGGGGCTGGAGCCGAGATCGGGCCGATCCGGGATGGACTGTCCGTCGAACGCATTGTTCGGCAGTTCCATGAACCAGCTTCCGACCGAAAGCGGGAAGCTTTCCAAGCCGATCCTGACCTGGTTGATGAGTTCGGCGCGGTCGCGGTTCCCGGCGGCGTGGCGCTCGCCCAGCACCTTGGCCATGGTGCGCGCGCTGGCGGAAACGGGCGAAAGCTCGGAGATCACGGCCTGGGCGGCGAGCTGAAGACCGGTGTCGACCTGCGTCTGCATGGCGACCCGGGTTTCCGTGAGGCTTCGCCAGGCAAGACAGCCGGTGACCGCTCCGACGGTCAGCGCGATCACGGCACTGGCGGCCAGGAGAACCTTGGCGGTAACCGTGAGACGCATGCACGCACTCCGTGTTTGGATGGCTCACCTATAGTTTGGAAACGATTGAAATTGACTGAACATACCCTTGGGTTTTGGCTTGAGCGGAAAGAGGCTGTGGAAAGACTGCCGGGCGGATCGAAGAGGCGGAAGCTGAAAGGGCGGTTCTGCGCCATCTCCGCCCGGGAGCAGCCGGTCGCTGATCCGCCCTTTTCGAATGGTGCTTCGCCTTAAGCGGTCAGACGATGGAAATCGTCGCGGTCGTCCGGCGTCGTGTCGAGCGCGCCAGCCGACCTGAAAGGGGCGTTGCGCGAAGGCGCCTCGTTCGGTGTGGCGGAGCCGACGCCCAAAGTCTGCCCGGCTTGACGCAACTCGATGACGCTGGCGGTACGGCCGGTTTTCGCGATCCGCGCCGCCGCGGTCTCCTCCAGCTTGAACGTGCCCGCGCTGTCCTCCAGGCGCCCCGCCTCGGCGGACAATTGGCTCGCCGTCGCCGCCATCTCGTTGGCCGCCCCGGCGTTGGACTGCGTCACCTGATCCAGCTGCCCGATCGCCTGGTTGATCTGCTCGATGCCGATCGACTGCTCCCGGCACGCCGCCGAAATCTCCGTCACCAGTTCCGCCGTGCGCCGGATGTCGGGCACCAGCGCGTCCAGCATCTGCCCCGCCTCTTCCGAGGTCAGAAGCGTCTGCGTCGACAACTGCCCGATTTCCTGCGCGGCGATCTGGGAGCGCTCGGCGAGCTTGCGCACCTCCGAGGCGACCACCGCGAAGCCCTTGCCATGGCTGCCGGCGCGGGCCGCCTCGATGGCGGCGTTCAGCGCCAGAAGGTCGGTCTGGCGGGCGATCTCCTGGATCACGGTGATCTTCTCGGCGATGGTGCGCATGGCGACCACCGAGGCGCCGACGGCGGCGCCCGACTTCTCGGCGTTCACCGAGGCCTGGGCTGCGATCTTCTCCGTGGTGCCGGCATTGTCGGCGTTCTGGCGCACATTGGCGCTCATTTGCTCGATCGCGGCAGAGGCCTGCTCGGAGGCGGCGGCCTGCTGCGTGGCGCCGGAGGAAAGCTGCTCGGCGGTGGCGGCGGACTGGGTCGAGCCGGACGAGACCTGGGCGGAGGATTCGCGGATCGCGACGATGGTCTCGTTCAGCTTGCCGCGCATCTGGCACATGGTGGTGAGGAGATCGCCGATCTCGTCGTCGTGCTTGACCTCGATCTTCTCGGAAATGTCGCCGTCGCCGATCTTGCGGGCGTGATGCTTGGCGAGGTTGAGGCCGCTCGAGATCGACCGGATGATCCAGATGGCGGCGCCCACGCCCATCAGGAGGGCGAGCGCCACCAGCACGATCATGGTATGGCGCGTGGAGGTGAACTCGTTCTGTGTGCCGTCGGCCAGGCTCTGAGCGAACTTGGTTTCCGAGGCGATCATCTCGTCCATCTGCTTGTCGATACCGAGAAGGAAGGGACGCGCCTTGGCGGCATTATACGCGTTCGCCTTGGCCTCCTCGTTGGCCTTCCCGTAGGCGGCGATCTTCTCGATCACTGGCTGGAGACGGCGCCAATTCGCCGCCTGCGCGCTCGCCGCGCTTTCAATCGGCGATCCCATGGCCGCTGCGACATAAGCGGTGATGGAGATGTCGAGGCTCTTGAGGCTGTTTTCGAAACTCTGCGTCGCCACGGCGAGACGCGTCTCGTTTGTCTCCGCGATCGTGGCCAGGAGGCGATACATGGTCTGCGGCAGGGACAGGCGAGCCGCGACCAACGAGCTTCGCAGCTCGGGGGGAACCGACAGGCCGCCGTCGATCTTCTCCAGCGTTTCGGAGAAGTCGGTGGCGAGCGCATCGATCAAAGGCACGGCGTCGCCGGCATAAAGCTCGTTGGCCCGCGTCGTCGGGTTCCTCTGCATCATGTCCATCATCGTGTTGGCCATGCCCTGCCAGGTGTGCATGTCCGTGATCACGCTGTCGGCGATCTGGATCGCGCCGGGCGTCTCGGCCCCGAGGCTGGCGCGGTAGTCCGCCATCACCTTGAGCCCGTGGACGACGCCCTCGTCGATTTGCGCGCGGATTTCCGCCATCTCAGCGTCATCCCTGGACGCGAGCATCCGGTTGATGCTGCGCCCGAGGCTCTGCATGTTGCGCGCGGCGTCCTCGGCGCGCTTGGTCTGTACATAGGGCCGAGACACGAAGGTCTGCATATTTTCGTTGGAAGACTGAAGACTAAGGACGCCATAATATCCGCTCGCCCCCATCATTCCCAAGACGCCCGCGAATGCAGCGATCATTTTCGATCTGATAGTTAGGCGCACTTACATTACTCCGAAAATGTGTTACTTGTACATGCGCAGGAACGAATTGACGGAAACATAAAATAAGGGGCCGATCCCATCATGTTTTCTCTATCCGAGCATGGAGAGCGGTGGCCCAGTTCGGTCGGGCACGGGTCCGAGTGGGAATTTCCGATGAGCGAGCGATGCGGCGCGGGAGGGCCGTGACGGATGCGACGGAGGGACGGCCAATGGCTCGTCGGCCGTCTTGCCGCGTGTTTGCGCCCTCAGCGCCCGATCCAGCATGCCAGGGGATGTCGGGAATGGCCCGTGACAGGATGACGCGAAACATGTCAGCCTCATGACACCGATCCCTTGGAGGCCGACATGCGCTCGCGGAACCATGCCACCGGACTGCTCGCGATCCTCTCAGGCCTTGCGGTAGTGCCGCAGCTCGGCGGCCTGGGGCCGGCCTGGGCCGACGAGACGCCGGCGGCCTGCACCGATATCGACGGCGCAAGGTGCTTCGTCGATCTGCCGACCGGCATCCGCATGGCCTATGTCGAGGTCGGCCCTTCGGGCGGGCGCACGGTCCTTCTTCTCCACGGCCTGACGGACAGCGCCCGCTCCTGGTCGCAGACCATGGCCGCGCTTCACGCCAAGGACCCGGCCCTGCACATCGTCGCGCTCGACCTGAGAGGGCACGGGCAAAGCGCCATGCCAGCCGCCGAGACCTGCGCGCGGGAGCCCAAACTCTGCTTCACGCCAAGGCTGTTCGCGGACGATGTCCTGGCGTTCATGGACGGGAAGGGGATCGGCACGGCCAGCCTCGCCGGCCATTCCATGGGCTCGATGGTGGCGCAGGAGATCGCGCTGGAGCATCCCGAGCGGATCGAGGCCACGGTTCTCGTCGCGTCCAGCAACAGAACCGCCGGGAATGCCGTGTTGGCCGACTATGTCCTGAAAGAGCCCGTGCTCGGAAGCTGGAAGGCCGGCCTGGACGCCAAGGGCCTGACGGACCCGATGGCCGTGTGGAGCGCGACGCCGCTCGACGCCGACCCGAACGCCGAAACCTGGATCGCCGCCAACTGGGATGTCGATCCCGCCGCCGACCCCGCTCTCGTCCAGGCGATCACGAAGGAAACCGCGCATGTCCGCCTCGGCACATGGCGCGGCGCGACGCAGGCTCTGCTCGACGTCGACAACACCGAGCGGCTGGGCGAACTGCGCGTGCCGACCCTCGTGCTCTGGGGAACGCAGGACGCGATCTTCACCCGCGATCCCGATCAGTCCGGCCTCATGGAGGTGCTGGGCAAGGCTGCCAGAGCGCATGGCACGCCCGTGGTCTGGAAGCAGTACGGCGTCGATCCCCTGCCGGCCTCCGGCGCCCAGACCAGCGACATCGGCCACAACGTGCAATGGGACGCGCCGGACCAAGTGGCCGACGACATCCTGTCCTTCCTTGCGACCGGCGCGCCGACGCCGGACGGCACCCGCGCCGTGATCGAGAAGGACGCGGCGACGCTCGTCACCATGCCGGGGAAGGCCGAGATCGTTCGACCCTAAGGGTCGAATCCCGCCCGATGGCGGCCCCGACCGAGCGGGCCGCCACCGGACCGGGGAGCGGCGCTACAGGGGAGGGATGGACCGGAGCGCGGCTTGAGAAAGCCGCGCCCTCGATTTTCAAGCCGCTTCGTCGGTCAGAAGGCTGGGGCCGGGGTGGCGACGCTTGGCCTGTTCCACGGTGGGCGTGGCGCGATCCGACACGGCGCTCGGCGCCTCGGCCTCGCCCTGCGTCAGGCGGAAGAAGGACGCCCCGACCTGGAGTTGCTGCGCCTCGTTCGACAATTGGCCGGCGGTGGCCGCCATCTCGTTGGCGGCGGCCGCGTTGGTCTGCGTCACCTGATCGAGCTGCCCGATCGCCTGGTTGATCTGCTCGATGCCCACCGACTGCTCGCGGCAGGCGGCCGAAATTTCCGAGACGAGTTCCGACGTGCGGCGGATATCGGGAACCAGCGTTTCCAGCATCTGGCCGGCGTCCTCGGAGACGACCAGCGTCTTGCCCGACAGATGCGCGATCTCCTGCGCCGCGACCTGGGAGCGCTCGGCAAGCTTGCGCACCTCGGAGGCCACCACCGCGAAGCCCTTGCCGTGCGAGCCCGCGCGCGCGGCTTCGATCGCGGCGTTCAGCGCCAGAAGATCGGTCTGGCGGGCGATTTCCTGAATGACGCCGATCTTCTCGGTGATCGTGCGGATGGCGGTCACGGACGCGCCCACGGCTTCGCCGGTCTTCTCGGCGTTTCGCGAGGCCTGCGAGGCGATCTTCTCCGTCGTGGTGGCGTTGTCGGCGTTCTGCCGGACATTGGCGGTCATTTCCTCCACCGCGGCCGAGGCCTGCTCCGAGGCGGCGGCCTGTTCGCTCGCGCCCGACGACAGCTGCTCCGCCGTGACCGCCGACTGCGACGAACCCGAGGCGACCTGCTGGGAGGACTGGCGCACGCCGCCCATGATCTCGGCGAGGCGATGGCTCATCGTGTTCATGGTGCGCTCGAGCTGGCCGATCTCGTCGTTCGGCAGGGCGTGCGTGTCGGTCTGCCGCGAGAGGTCGCCCGCTTCGATCGAACGGGCGAGCCCGGCGACGCGGCGAAGGGGCCTCGTCAGCGCGTAGCGCGTCACCAGCATCGCGCCGACCAGCACGAGCAGGAAGCTGGCGAGCGCGCTGCCGGCCAGAACCATCAGCTGATGGCGGGCGGGCGCCGTGATGACGGATTCGGGAACGTCCACCACCGCGACCCAGGTCGTGTTCAGATCCGGCAGGGGGAAGGGCGCAAAGAGGCGATAGACGCTCTCGCCGTCTTCGCCGGGGAGCCCCGCGACCAGTCGCGGGGTGCCGGTCGTGACGGCCTGATCGAACTCGGCGCGCCCCTCGCCGGTGCCGTAGGATTTGAGCAGCCGCTGGCGATCGGGATGGGCAGTCCAAAGCCCGTCGGACGAGAGAAGACGCACACTCCCGACACCGTAGGGACGCATCTCGGAGAGAAAGCGCGTGAGTTCGTCCACCCCGAGATCGATGCCCGCGACGCCGATGAACCGGTCTCCCGAATGAACGGGATAGACGATGCTGGCCATCATCGGGTTGGCCGGGCCTTCCGGGTAGAAATAGGGCGGCGTCAGCCCGCTCTTCTGGGTTTGCGCGGGCAGCGTCCACCACGAGGCCGTGTAGTCCTCGTCGATCGCCGCATATTGGGGAACGCCCTTTTCGTCGCGGCTCCAGTAGGCGGCGAAGGTGCCGTTCGCGTTGGCGCCTTCCTCGGCGTGGCCGGCCAACTCTTCCTTGCGCCCGTCGAAGCCCCTGGGCGCTTCGAGGAACCACGAGCCGATGGCGAGATCGATCGGCTCGAACGCGGCCCTCAGGTCGACGATCAGCTCCTTGCGCGACAGGCTGCCGCTGGCATGCGCGCTGCCCGCGATGCGCGCCATCGCGCCGGCGGCGGCCGACAGGCGGTTGATCGAGGCTTCGATACTTTTCGTCGCCTTGCCCGCTTCGCCGAGCATCACGCGCTCCGCGCTCTCGTGCGACTGAACCTTGGTTTGATGTCCGAGGACCAAGGTCAAGGGAATCAGGGCGAGGCAAAGTGCGACGCCGATGCTGCCGATCAGCTTGTGCCTGAAAGAAAAATTTGGGAACATTATGATCTCGTCAGGATGATCGCCGGACATGGCTTCAATCTTGGGGAGACTACGCACAACCTTCTAACGTACAGATAAAATTGTCTGTAAGAAGAACTTACGAGAATGGCTGGAATCACTGTGCCGAAGAGGACCCTAGCGGCGACGATGCCGCGCGCTTCTTCGCTCGCACCCTAAAGACTGGAATAGCGACCCTCGTCGGCGTGTTTTTTCTACCCCTCGACCGGGCAGCGAATCCAGAAGTTGCCGGTGCTTGCAGGCTCGACCCGGACGAGGCCGGGTGTGCAGCATCCGGTTCACCCCTGCCTGTCCCGCACGAGGCGCTTCAGGTCGCGCGCGGCGGTGTCCAGCATCTGTTCGGACGCGGCGCGGGCGGCCTTGCCGTCGCGCATGCGCAGGGCCTCCACCAGCCGGCCATGCACCGCGACCGCTTCCAGATGCGACGCCACCGAACTGTTGGAACGGTCCAGCGCCCGGGTGAGGGCGGCGTCGATGACCGCGGATAATTGCGCGAAGACGAGATTGCCGCTGGCCCGCAGGAGGATGCGGTGGAACTCGGCGTCGGCCGCCGTGAAGGCGGCGTCATGGCCGCGCTCGGACGCGCGCATCGTCTCCCAAGCGGCGTTGAGGGCCGCGATGTCGGTCAGCGTCGCGCGCTCGGCCGCGAGTTCCGCCGCGAAGGGCTCGACCGCGCGCCGCGCCTCCAGCACCGCCGACAGAAAGGCCGCGTCCACCACCGTGTCCCCCATCCAGTCGAGGAGGTCGGCGTCGAGGAGGTTCCAGTCCGCGCGCGCGCGAACCAGCGTGCCGGCCCGGGCGCGGGAGCGCACGACGCCTTTCGACTCCAGCGTCTTCAAGGCTTCGCGAACCACGGTTCGGCTGATCGAGAACTCGGCGCAGAGATCCTGCTCCCTCGGCAGGGTCGAGCCTTCGGCGAACCGCCCCTCGGCGATGGCCCGCGCCAGGGCGGCAACGAAATCGCGCCCGACCCTCGGTCTCGGCCCAGGCTTCGACCCGGGCTTCGACCTTGCGCGCGAAGCGGGCGCGACACTCTCTTCCTGCGCAACGGGCATGCTCGGTCTCCGCATTGAACTTCGCTTGTCATCCATTTCGGTGGGTCAGACAACCACGGATTTATGTCATACATTGCGATTGACCGGTCAGACAGAATCTCTCTAGGATGCGCTTGCGCTGTGGGAGCGGCGCCAGTCCACCGGGAGGCGAAGATGGCATTCACCAAACAGGCAATTCTGGCAGGCGCGGCGATGCTGCTGGCGCTGGGCGCCGCGGCCGCGCAGGACGTCAAGATCGGCTTCATCGTGAAGCAGCCCGAGGAGCCGTGGTTTCAGGACGAATGGAAGTTCGCCCAGGCCGCGGCCAAGGAGAAGGGCTTTACGCTGGTCGAGATCGGCGCCGAGGACGGCGAGAAGGTCCAGGCCGCGATCGACAATCTCGGTGCGCAGGGCGCGCAGGGCTTCGTCATCTGCACGCCGGACGTGAAGCTCGGCCCCGGCATCGTCGCCAAGGCGGCGGCCAACGATCTGAAGGTCATGACGGTGGACGACCGGCTGGTGGACAATGCCGGCCAGCCGATCGAAACCGTGCCGCATATGGGCATTTCCGCCACCAAGATCGGCGAGACGGTGGGGCAGGGCATCGTCGACGAAATCAAGAAGCGCGGCTGGGACATGGCCAAGGTCGGCGCGATCAAGGTCTCCTACGACCAGCTGCCGACCGCCGTCGACCGCGTCGCCGGGGCGACCTCGGTTCTGGAGAAGAGCGGCTTTCCCGCCGCCAACATCTTCAACGCGCCGCAGGCCAAGACCGACACCGAAGCGGCGCTGAACGCGGCCACGACGGTGGTGAACGCCCATCCCGACATTCAGCATTGGGTCGCGGTCGGCCTCAACGACGAGGCGGTGCTGGGCGCCGTGCGCGCGACGGAGGGCGTCGGCATTCCGGCGGCCAACGTCATCGGCGTCGGCATCGGCGGCGCGGAATCGGCGATCAACGAGTTCAAGAAGCCGACCGACACCGGCTTCTTCGGCACCGTCATCATCTCGCCCAAGCGCCACGGCTACGAGACGGCCTCCAACATGTACGATTGGATCGCCAACGGCCGCGAGCCGGACAAGCTGATCCTGACCAGCGGCGAGCTGGCGACGCGCGCCGACTACGCCAAGGTGCGCAAGGATCTCGGCATCGAGTAAAGGCCCCGCCGGCGCCCGTCGAGCCGGCGGGCGTCAGGCCCGCCGGTCCGGTCTCCGTGCCGGATGGGCGAAGACCGGGCTGCCCGGCAAAGGTCCGCCGTGTTCGCATCGCGCGGCTCGCCCGGCGATGGTGTGGCTCGTCCGACCCTTCCGGCGAGCGTGCCAAGCCTCTTCCCGGTCCACAACAGACTCCAACGCGGCGCGGCCATGGCCCTTCTCGAATTCTCCGACATCTCGAAATCCTATCCCGGCGTCAGGGCGCTGTCGGGCGTCGGCTTCTCGATCCCCGCCGGGCATGTCCACGGCCTGATGGGCGAGAACGGCGCGGGCAAGTCGACGCTCATCCGCATCCTCTCGGGCGACGCGCGGGCGGATGAGGGCGCGATCCGCATCGAGGGCGCCGAGCAGCGCTTCGGCCAGGCGCGCGACGCCTTCGACGCCGGCGTCGTCGTGGTGCACCAGGAATTGCAGCTCGTCCCGAACCTCTCGGTCGCCGAGAACCTGAAGCTCGGCCGGTTTCCGAACCGGGGCGGGGTCGTGTCCTTTCGCACCCTGTTCGAGGAGGTGAGGGCGACGCTCGCCGAGATCGGCATCGACGTCGATCCGCGCGCCAAGGTCTCCGGCCTTTCCATCGGCGAGCGCCAGATGGTGGAGATCACGAAGGCGGTGATGATCGACGCCCGGATCATCGCGCTCGACGAGCCGACCTCCTCCTTGTCCTCGCGCGAGAGCGAGATCCTGTTCCGGCTGATCGGCAGGCTGCGGGATTCCGGCAAGGTGATCCTCTACGTCTCGCACCGGCTGGACGAGATCTTCCGCCTTTGCGACGGGTGCACGGTGCTGCGAGACGGCAGGCTCGCCGCCCATCACGCCACCATGGAGGGCGTGACGCGCGAGCGCCTCGTGTCCGAGATGGTGGGGCGCGAGATCGCCGACATCTGGGGCTGGCGACCGCGCCCGATCGGGCCGACGCGCCTTGCCGTCGAGGGCCTTCGCGGCGCGCGCGTGCCAGAGCCCCAGAGCTTCGAGGCGCGGGCGGGCGAGATCACCGGCTTCTTCGGCCTCGTCGGCGCGGGCCGCTCCGAACTCATGCGGCTGGTCTACGGTGCCGACCCCGCGAGTGGCGGGCGTGTCGTCGTGGATGGCGAGGCCTTCGCGGCGCCGAGCCCGCGCCGCTCGATCCGCGCCGGGCTGGTGCTCTGCCCGGAGGACCGCAAGGCCGACGGCATCGTGCAGGGCCGCTCGGTGGCCGAGAACATCGCGATCTCCTCGCGCCGCCACCATTCGCCCTTCGGCATCGTGCGCCCGGCGCGCGAGGCCGGGACGGCCGACCGTTTCATCGAGACCCTGCGCATCCGCACGCCCTCGCGCCGGCAGGACATCGTGAACCTGTCGGGCGGCAACCAGCAGAAGGTGATCCTCGCCCGCTGGCTGTCGGAGCCCGACATCAAGGTGCTGATCGTGGACGAGCCGACGCGCGGCATCGATGTCGGCGCCAAGGCCGAGATCTACGAGATCCTCTATGCGCTGGCCGACAAGGGCATCGCCATCGTCGTCGTGTCCAGCGAACTGCCGGAGGTGATCGGCATCTCGGATCGGGTCCTGGTGATGTGCGAGGGGCGGATCGCGGCCGAGTTCCAGCGCCCCCAGTTTTCCGAGGCCGCGCTTCTCGCCGCCGCCCTGCCGGACCAGACCACGCCCCGCTTCGCCGAAAAGGCCTGATTCATGACCGCCACGATCAAACGCGTCCTGCTCGGCGAGCAGGGGCTCCTCGTCCTCTTCGCGCTCGCCTTCGCCCTCGTTTCGCTGACGGTCCCCAACTTCCTGACCGAGCGCAACATTCTGGGCCTGCTCCAGTCGGTGGTGACGATCGGCATCGTCGCCTGCACGATGATGTTCTGCCTTGCCTCGCGCGATTTCGACCTGTCGGTCGGCTCGATCGTCGCCTTTTCCGGCATGGTGGCGGTGATGGTGTCGAACGCCACGGGCTCGATCCCGCTCGGGCTCCTCGCCGCCCTCCTGGCGGGAAGCTTCGTCGGCTTCGTCAACGGCATCGTCATCGCCAAGCTGCACATCAACGCGCTGATCACCACGCTCGCCACGATGCAGATCGTGCGGGGCCTCGCCCTCATCGCCTCCGACGGGCGTGCCGTCGGCATCAACGATCCCGCCTTCTACCAGCTGGCGCTCAGCCGCTTCTTCGGCGTGCCGACGCCGGTCTGGATCATGCTGGCGCTCTTCGCCGTCTTCGCCTTCGTGCTCAATCGAACCGTCTTCGGCCGCAACACGCTGGCGATCGGCGGCAACCCGGAGGCCTCGCGGCTGGCCGGCGTCGATGTCGACTGGGGGCGCATCGGCATTTTCGCGCTGCAGGGCCTCGTCTGCGCCGTCGCCGGCATTCTCCTCGCCTCGCGTATCACCAGCGGCCAGCCCAACGCCGCGACGGGGCTGGAGCTGTCCGTCATCTCGGCCTGCGTGCTCGGCGGCGTTTCGCTGGTCGGCGGCCGGGCGACGATGAGCGGCGTCATCGTCGGCGTCCTCATTCTCGGCATCGCCGAAAACGTCATGAACCTCCTCAACATCCAGGCCTTCTACCAATATGTCGTGCGCGGCCTGATCCTGCTCTTCGCCGTGCTGCTCGACAATCTGCGCTCGCGCACGCTGGGAAGGCGCTGAGCCGGTGGGCGTCCTCCAGCTGGCGCGCGAGGGTCTCGAGGCGCGTGTCTCCACGAAGGGCGGGCGCATCCTCGGCCTCGACTGGCGCCACGACGGGGGCGAGCGCACGTCGCTGCTCTGCCCGGCGGCGGAGGGCGCGGGGCCGGAGGCGCGCTCGGCCTTCGCGCTCCTGCCCTTCGGCAACCGCCTGCCCGGAAACGCCTTCCGCTTCCAGGGCCGGGAGCACCGGTTCCGCCCTAACACGCCCGATCCGTTCTATCTCCATGGCGACGGCTGGCTGGCGGACTGGCGCCTGGAGGAGGCAGGTCCGGACAGGGCGCATCTCGCCTTTCGGCACGAGGGCGAGGCCTATCGCTACGACGCGCGCCAGGAGATCGGCATCCGCGACGGCGGGCTCCACATCGCCCTGTCGATCACCAATGCGGGCGAGGCGCCCATGCCCTTTGGCCTCGGCTGGCATCCCTTCCTGCCGCGCACGCCGCGAACGCGGCTTCAAACGGATGCGAAGGGCTTTTGGACCGAAGCGCCCGGCCATCTGCCCGGCGCGCCCGCGCCGCTGCCCGCCGATCTCGACTTCGCCGCCCCGGCACCGCTGCCGGCGCGCTGGGTCAACAACGCGCTGGAGGGCTGGGGCGGGCGGGCCAGCGTGGTCTGGCCGGAGCGCCGCGCCGGCCTCGCGCTATCAGTCGATCCCGTCTTCGCCCATGCCTTCCTGTTCCTGCCCGACCAAGCCTTCTCGCCTGCGCAGGACTGGTTCTGCTTCGAGCCGATGACGCATCTGCCGGGCGGGCACGATCGGGCCGATCTCGGCGGTCTCGCCCCGCTGGCGCCCGGCGAAACGCTCGCCGGCACGATCCGCCTCACCCCTTTCTCGCCGCCTGCGGAGACCGATCGCCCATGAAGATCACCAAGCTTTCGACCTTCATCGTGCCGCCGCGCTGGCTCTTCCTGAAGATCGAGACGGACGAGGGCATCACCGGCTGGGGCGAGCCGGTGGTGGAAGGGCGCGCGCTGACCACCGAGGCGGCGGTGCACGAACTGGCCGACTATATCATCGGCAAGGACCCGCTGCTGATCGAAGATCACTGGAACGTACTTTATCGCGGCGGCTTCTATCGCGGCGGGGCCATCCATATGAGCGCGCTGGCGGGCATCGACCAAGCCTTGTGGGACATCAAGGGCAAGGCCTTCGGCCAGCCGATCCATCAGCTGCTCGGCGGCCAGTGCCGCAACCGGATCAAGGTCTATTCCTGGGTCGGCGGAGACCGGCCCTCGGATGTCGCGGCCAAGGCGCGCGAGGCGGTCGCGCAGGGGTTCAAGGCGGTCAAGATGAATGGCTGCGAGGAGCTTCAGATCGTCGACACGTTCGACAAGGTGGAGCGGGCTGTCGCGGCGGTGGCCGCCGTGCGCGAGGCCGTCGGCCCCCATATCGGCATCGGCGCGGACTTTCACGGCCGGGTCCACAAGCCCATGGCCAAGGTCCTGGCGCGCGAGCTCGAACCCTACAAGCTGATGTTCATCGAGGAGCCGGTCCTGTCGGAAAACCGCGAGGCGCTGGCCGAGTTCACCAAGCACTGCTCGGTGCCGATAGCGCTGGGCGAGCGGCTCTACTCGCGCTGGGACTTCAAGGGCGTGCTCCAGGACGGCCATGTCGACATCATTCAGCCCGATCTCAGCCATGCCGGCGGCATCACGGAATGCCGCAAGATCGCGGCCATGGCGGAGGCCTACGACGTGGCGCTTGCGCCGCATTGTCCGCTCGGGCCGATTGCGCTCGCGGCCTGCCTGCAGATCGACGCGGTCAGCTACAACGCCTTCATCCAGGAGCAGAGCCTCGGCATTCACTACAACCAGGGCAACGATATTCTCGACTATATCTCCACCCCCGAGGTCTTCCACTACGAGGACGGATTCGTCGCCATCCCGCAAGGGCCGGGGCTCGGCATCGAAGTGAACGAGGACTATGTCGTCCGCCGCGCGGCCGAGGGGCACCGCTGGCGCAACCCCGTCTGGCGCCATGCCGACGGCAGCTTCGCGGAATGGTGACGGGTCGAAGGCGGGGAAAGGGAGGCGGGGCGATGGGCGAGCGGCTTCTGGGCAAGCGGATCATGGTGACGGGCGCGGCCCAGGGCATCGGCGCGGCGCTGGCGCGCGCCTTCGCCCGCGAGGGCGCCGCGCTCCTGCTTCTCGATCGGGACGAGGCGCTTCTGCGGGAAGCGGGCGCAGCCTTGGCGGGCGAGGGCGCGCGCCTCGTTCTGGTCGGCGCCGACATTTCGGACGCGCTCGCGATCAAAGCGGCGGTGGAGCGGGGAGGGCGCGAGCTCGGGCCGATCAACGCGCTCGTCAACAATGCCGGGATCAACGTCTTCGCCGAGCCGCTGGCCTCGAGCGACGCCGACTGGGACCGCTGCTTCGACGTGAACCTCAAGGGCGCGTGGAACTGCTGCCGGGCGGTTCTACCGGGGCTGATCGAGGCGGGCGGCGGGGCGATCCTCAACATCGCCTCCACCCATGCCTTCACCATCATCCCGCACACCTTTCCCTATCCGCTCGCCAAGCACGCACTGCTCGGGATGACCAAGGCGCTGGGCCTCGAATACGCCGCCAAGGGCGTGCGCGTGAACGCGCTGGCGCCGGGCTATGTCGCGACGCAGAAGGTGATCGACTACTGGAATTCCTTTCCGGACCCCGCGGCGGCCCAGGCGGACACGCTGCGCCTTCACCCCGGCGGGCGCATCGCGACGCCGGACGAGATCGCGCTCGCCGCCGTCTTCATGATTTCCGACGAATGCCCCTTCATGAACGCGACCTGCCTCACCGTGGACGGCGGCCTCAGCGTTCAACAGCATCCGGCCTGAGAGCTTGCGCGTCGCAGCGGCGGCAAGGTTTCCCACGAAGGGGAGGGGCCACCACCGGACGACCAGCGTCAGCTTGCCCTGCCGGATCTCGTCGTGGACAGGGATCAGGCCCGCCGCATGAACGCGGACGAGAACCCTCTCCTGAGGTGGCATCGCGTCAGAACGCCATGGCCGCGAGCGGGGGCGCCGACGGGTAGGTGCCGGCGTGGCCGGACCGGTGGCCGGAGCCTGCGGTCTGGCATCCCGCCAGGGAAAGGCAGGCGAGCAGGATCATCATGGTGCGAGCCATCGGAGGTGTCCATCTGGGGCAAGGTCGCTGGAGCGACGCGGGGATGGCTCCGATTTCCGATGCGAGGTACGATTTCACAAGTAGGCAAGAAAATCGGACCTAGTTTGAAAATGGATACGATCGGCGTTTCCGGGCGCGAACCCGTCTGCATTCCCTCCGTCGAGGAGGTCGCGGAGTTCCGCCGGGTGGTCAACACGGTGATCGGCAAGTGGAAGATCGACATCCTGTTCGTCCTCCTCGCCGGCCCGAGACGGTTCGGCGAGCTGCGCCGCCTCTTGCCGGGCATCACGCAGACCATGCTGACCTCGCAGCTCCGGGCGCTGGAAGCGGACGGGCTCGTCGGTCGAACCGCCTTCGCCACCATCCCGCCTCGGGTGGACTACGAACTGACCGGGGCCGCCTACGCCCTGAAGCCGATCTTCGCTGACCTCGTGGGGTGGTCGAGGAACCGGAAGGGGCTGGCGCCAAGCGTTCAAGGAGTTTGCGCGACGGCCGAGGAAGGGTGGGGAGCCCAAGACGCTTAGGACTGTCCGAGCGCGGCGTGCGCTGACAACTGGCTCCGCCGATTTGCAGTCTATCCTATTGAAAAAGCGGATAGAATTCGTAGCTCATAATATGCGTTATGGAACATAGATGGCGATGTGTCGGCAGGCTACGTGAGGCTGGCCGACTTATCCCTGGTTCACGCGCTCTGGCGCTCGAACTCGCCGTCCAGGTCGAGCGCGATGCCCTCGTTGGCGGGCGGGGCGGCTGCGCGCGGCTTGGCGGCGTGTTTGGCGCCGAAGGCGCTGACGCGCTCCTGAAGCGCGCGAACCGCTTGGCTGCGTTCCTCGCTCGCCATGGCGGCGCGCGGACGGGCGGGGCCGGTGCGGAAGAAACCGGCGCGCTCGGCCAGCCGGCTCGCCTCTTCCGACAGCTGCGAGGCGGTGACCGCCATCTCGTTGGCCGACCCTGCATTGGCCTGCGTCACCTGATCCAGCTGGACGATGGCGAGGTTGATCTGCTCCAGTCCCACGGACTGCTCGCGGCAGGCCGCCGAAATCTCCGACACGAGTTCGTCGGTGCGCTGAATGGTCGGCACCAGTTCGCTCATCTTCTGGCCGGCGGCGGAGCTCAGAACCAGCGTGCCCTCCGTCAGCTTCTCGATCTCGATCGCGGAACTCTGCACCCGCTCGGCGAGCTTGCGCACTTCGGAGGCGACGACCGCGAAGCCCTTGCCGTGCTGGCCCGCGCGCGCGGCCTCGATCGCCGCGTTCAGCGCCAGAAGGTCGGTCTGGCGGGCGATTTCGCGCACGTCGCGGACCTTCGCCGCCACCTGGCTCATGGCCGCCGCGGCTTCGGAGGCGTTGTGCTCGACATCTTCCGCCAGGACACGGGCGTGCTTGGCCATCTTCTCGGTCTGGGCGGCGCTTTCGGCGTTCTGCCGGACGTTGGCGGTCATCTGCTCCACGGCCGCCGAGGCTTGCTCGCTGGCGGCGGCCTGCTCGGTGGAGCCGGAGGAGAGATGCTCGGCCGTGGCGGCGGAGCGAGTGGAGCCGGAGGCGACCAGCTGCGCCGAACTCGTCACGTCCGACACGATCTCCCGCAGCTTGGCGGTCATCGCCGCCATGGCGCGCTGAAGCTCGGCGACCTCGTCCTTGCCCTCGGGAGAGACGACGCCGGACAGATCGCCGAGGCTGATCGCGTTCGCGGCCTCCACGGCGTTGCGCAAGGGGCGCGAGATCAGGCGGCGGCTGAGAAGAACGACGAGACCGACCACCACGACGAGGCTGAGGGCGATGCCCGCCAGCATGGTCAGCGCCTGGCGGTTCGCCGGCCCGAGGATCGCGGCCTGCGGCACGTCCACCACCATCACCCAGCTGGCGTTCAGGTTCGGCATGTCGAAGGGCAGGAACAGGCGCTGGAACACGGCGCCGTCCGCGCCCACCATGGACGCGGCGGTGACGGCGGTGCGGCTTGCGAGCGCCGCTTTCAGTTCGGCGCTGCCCTGGCCCTCGCCATAGGGCTTGGTGCGAAGGCTGGCGTCCGGATTGGCGATCCAGTCTCCCTTGCCGGACAGGAGCGTCACGGCCCCCTCCCCGAAGGGCTTCAAGGTGAGAAGACGGGCGGACAAGCCGCCGAGATCGACGTCGAGCCCCAGCAGGCCGATCAGCTTGCCGGCGGAGGAAACCGGCGCGGAAAGCGAGGAAATCAGCACCCCTCGCCCTGTCGAGCTTTCCACATAGGGGGACGAGATCGCGAGCTTGCCAGTGCTGGCGGAGGCCGTCCACCAGTCGGCCTTGTAGTCGTCCTTGAAGGTCGAGAAGCTCATGCTGGTGGCGTTGTCGCGCGTCCAGTAGGCGGCCAGGATGCCGTTGGCGTTGGCGCCGAGCTCCTTGTTGTCGCGCACGTCGTCCTGTCGGCCGTCGAAGGCCTTGGGGCTTTCGATGAACCAGCTGCCGAAGGCGGTCGGGAAGACTTCGAGATTGCGCTTGAGAGCCGTCAGAAGCTCGGGGCGGCCAAGCTGCCCGCCGGCATGGCGCTCGCCCAGGAGAACCGAGGCCGAAACGAGGCCGCCGCTATACTGGTAGAGTTCGGTTTCCACGACATGGGCGGCGCTGTTGGCTTCGCTGAGGATCGTGCGCTGCGCGTTCTCCACCGCGCTTTCGCGCGCGGCGTTGGCGAGATAGGCGGCGCTGGGAAGCAGCGTCACGGCCAGCCCGGCCCCGATGCAGGCGATGAATTTCATGCCGAGCTTCATGCCATCGCCTCGCGTGTAACCCGCCGTCTTTGCGAGCGAAGTCTAGGCACGAGACTCTTAAGGCCGCCTTCCCGCCATTAGCCGGGACCATAATTTTGGGCGATGATCGGGCTCGCTCGGCCCGGCCGGGGCGACAAGCGGAATCGAACCGCCCGCCGCCCCAACGAATACCCCCGTGGCTCAGTTGCCGTCGGTGAACGTGTAGGCGCAGAGCTTGTTGCCGGCGGGGTCGCGGAGATAGGCGGCATAGGCGCCGGGCAGATGGCCGCGCGGACCGGGCGCGCCCTCGTCCGTGCCGCCGGCGGAAAGGCCGGCGGCATGGAAGGCGTCGACCTCCGCCGTGGTGGCGGCCGCGAAGCCGATCGTCACGCCGTTGCTCGTCGGCGCTTCGCCATTGCCCGGGCGCGCCACGATGAAGGCGGGCTTGTCGCGGCCGTAGAGCACCCAGCCATTGCCGAACGGTCCTAGATTCTTGACGCCTAGGGCGCCCAGCGCCGCGTCGTAGAACTTCGTCGAGACCGCGACGTCGGCGGCGCCGATCATCGCATGCGAGAACACGTCGTTTCCTGAAATAACGGCCATACAATCCTCTTTCAAACCGATGTTGCGAACGCGCGGGCGGAGACACGAGGCTCCGCCGTCCGCGCCTGTTCGATGATGTCAGCGAGCCTCGGCCCGGTGGGTCCGGCGGACGCTGCCTCGAAAACCTGTCTGCTCCCTTCCTCCGATCGGGACGGATCGGTCCGACCTCGGTCCCGACACCTTGCGGGGCGCCAAAACGGGATCGATAAGGTCGGACCCATTCCGAACCCGATCGCGGGAGTTTGAGCCTCGATCCCGCCATGGGACAGGACGAACGCGCCATGAAAGGCCGTTGATTGCGTCATGTCGCGGAAAGGGTTCGTCACCGACAGAGACCGTCTGGAAGACGAACCATCTGTTCATCCTATTAATTTACGCGAATGCGAGGGATCGTCGTCCATAGCTCGGCGATGATCCCAGCCCTCGTCGGACTGGCCGGCGACCATTCGTTCGGCTTCGTCCTCGCCGCCCTCGTCCTGTGCATCGTGGCCGGCTGGCTCGTCGCCAAGCTGATGCGCGGCGTTGCGCAGGCCCGGCCCGGCCCCCGGAGGCGCTGGCTGGCGGGAACGGCCCTTGTGGCCGGACTTGGTGTCTGGACGACGCATTTCATCGCCATGCTCGGCTGGCGGCCCGACAGGGACGCCGGTTTCGACGGGCGCATGACGATGCTCTCCGTCGTCCTCGGCGTCTTGCTGGTCGGCGCCCCGCTTGCCCTATCCGCGCTTTGCAAATCCCGGCGCCTGCGGGTTCTCACCGGAGCGGCGGCGGGACTTGGCATCGGCGCCATGCATCACGCCGGAATGGCGGCGGTCCAGTTCTGTGTCGTCACGCATTCCTCTCTCATCGGCAGCCTCAGCACCGCGATCGGGGTCGGCTGCATGGCGATGGCCTGCGGATTGTCTCCCCGCACGAGAGCGTCCTTTGCCGTTTGCGCGCTCTTCACCACCGCCGTCGCCGGGACTCACTTTATGGCCCTTGCCGGAACGCGGCTGGACTGCGTCGCGGGCGCGGGGAATGGGCCGCACGACAACATCACGCTCAGCGTCTTCGTCGGCATCGGTTCCGGCGTCGTGTTTCTCGGGGCCTTCCTGACGATCCTCATGGCGAAGCGCTTCGAGGCGCAGGAGCAGGCCCACTCCGCCGTTCTGAGGACCGCGCTCAACAATATGTCGAACGGCCTGCTGTTTCTCGACGCGAATGGCCGCGCGCGCCTCTACAACCGGCGCTATCTCGAAGTGTTCGGCTTCCAGCCCGACACCGATCTCACCGGCCTGACGGTGAACGAGATCGTGGCGCGGGTGGCCGACGGCAACGGCTGGTCGGCGGCGCGGCGGGAGCAGGCCAGCGCGCGTCTCGACAAATGGCGCAGCCTCGCCCGCTTCACGCAGATCGACTATCCCATGGACAATGGTCGCATCATGCAACTCGAGATCCGCCCGCTCGACGAGGGCGGCACGGTGATCACCTTCGACGACGTGACCAAGGAGCGCGAGGCGCAGCGCCATGTGGCGCAACTCGCCTTCAGCGACCCGCTCACCAAGCTCGCCAACCGCCGCGCGCTGAGCGCGCGCCTGGAGCGCGACGTCTCCGCCAAGCGGCGTTTCCATCTGCTTCTGATCGATCTCGACCGCTTCAAGTCGGTCAACGACACGCATGGCCATGCGGTCGGCGACAAGCTCCTGATCCAGGTGGCCGAGCGCCTGACCGAGATCGCCGGGAAGATCGGCTTCGTGGCGCGCCAGGGCGGCGACGAGATGGCCGTCCTTGTCTATGGCGACAAGCCGCAGGGCCTCGCGGTGGCCGGCGCGGTCATCGCCGCGATCTCCTCTCCCTTCCGCATCGACGAGCTGACGGTCGAGATCGGGTGCAGCATCGGCATTGGCTGCGCCGAGGACTCCAGCGACGCTGCCGATCTCATGCAGTTCGCCGATGTCGCGCTCTACGAGTCCAAGCGGCAGGGGCGCGGCCTGGTGAGCTGCTACACGCACGGCATGCTGGACGCGATCACCGAGCGGGGGCAGCTCGAAGCCGACATGCGGCACGCCATCGAGCGCGGCGAGATGCATCTCGTCTACCAGCCGGTCCTGGCGCTGCGTGACGACCGGCTGATCGGCTACGAGGCGTTGATCCGGTGGGATCATCCAATGCTTGGCGCGCTTTCGCCGGCGCGCTTCATTCCGCTGGCGGAGGAAACCGGCCAGATCGTCGCGATCGGCGCCTGGGTGCTGGAGGAGGCCTGCCGGCAGGCGGCGGACCTGCCGGACGAGATCTATGTCGCGGTCAACGTTTCGCCCGTCCAGTTCCAGTCGCCGCTTCTCCTGACCCATCTGACGCAGGCGCTGGCGCAAAGCGGCCTGCCGGCCCGGCGGCTGGAAATCGAGTTGACCGAGACCGCGATCGTGCGCGACGGCGTCGGTATCGCCCAGACGTTGAACGCCATCCGCCGGCTCGGCGTCACGGTGGCGATGGACGATTTCGGGACGGGCTACTCCTCGCTGGCGCACCTGCGCGACTTCCCCCTCGACCGCATCAAAGTGGATCGCTCGTTCGTCGCGACCGCCGAGACCGACCCGCACTCCCTGGCCGTGCTGGAGGGCATCACCCATATCGCCCGCCGCCTCGGCGTCGCGATCCTGGCGGAGGGCGTGGAGACGGAGGCGCAGCTCCAACTCATGCGCGACATCGGCTGCGACGCCGTCCAGGGCTATCTAGTCGGGAAGCCGGCGCGATTGGCGCAGGACCAGCCGCCGCCGGCAGCGCTCTCGGCGTAACGACATCGGCGGCGCCGGCCCCGGTTCGAAGGTTGTGCTTCGCCGTTGGCGGCCGATGGGCTCGGATGATCCGTTGACGGGCCGCCTCCGGCGATGGGGCGACAAGCGGGGACGTTAGGGAGGTCCACTTCTCTCATGCCGCCGAAATCGGCTATAGGTCGGGCACGATGACCACGCCCCGCCCAGCAACGCCCGCCACCGGTCCCATCATCCTTTTCGACGCCGAATGCGTCCTGTGTTCGGCCAACGCCCGGTTCGTCCTGGAGCGGGACCGAAAGGCCGTGTTCCGTCTGGCCTCCATGCAGGGCGAGGTCGGGCGGTCCCTTTATCGCCGGCACGGGATGGACCCGAACGATCCCGCCAGCTTGCTCGTCGTGGACGGGGAGCGGATGCGCCGGGACAGCGACGCCGTCCTCAGCATCTACGAACGGCTCGGGTTCCCGTGGTCGCTCGTGCGGGTGTTTCGGATCGTGCCCGCCGCGCTGCGCGACCCCGTCTACCTCCTCGTCGCGCGCCATCGCTATCGCCTGTTCGGCCGGCGGGACACGTGCTGGGTGGCTCCGCAACGATACAGGGACCGCATCCTGTGAAGCGTTCCGCACGCGGTCTCCCGCAGATTTTTCCAGGCGGGAACGCGCATCGATGAAAGTTCTGATCCTGGGCGGCTACGGCGTCTTCGGCGGACGTTTGGTCGAGCTCCTCGGCGATGTCGACGGCGTGGAGATGCTCGTCTGCGGGCGCAGCCTGGAGCGCGCGCAGACTTTTTGCGCGTCGTATCGAGGCTTAGCTCGCGTCCGACCTCTCGCGCTCGACCGGACGGATATTTCGGAGGCGTTGCACGCGGAGAAACCGAACCTGGTGGTGGACGCTTCGGGTCCTTTTCAGGACTACGGTTCCGACCCCTATGACGTGATCGAGTGCTGCATAGCGGCGGGGATCGACTATCTCGATTTCGCCGACGGGGCCGATTTCGTCTTCGGCGTCTCGGCCTTCGACGAGCGGGCGAAGGCGGCGGGCGTCGCCGTTCTATCCGGTGTCAGCAGCTTTCCCGTGCTGACCGCCGCCGTTCTTCGAAAGATGGCGGCGACGATGGAGATCCACGCCGTGGAGGGTGGCATCGCGCCGTCGCCCTATGCCGGGATCGGGCTCAACGTCATGCGCGCCGTCGTCGGCTATGCCGGCGGGCCGGTGAAGCTGCTGCGCGACGGCAAGGCTTCCAGCGCCCCGGGCCTCACGGAAAGCCGCCGCTTCACGGTGGCCGTGCCGGGTCGCCTGCCGCTGCGAAACCTGCGCTTCTCGCTGGTCGACGTGCCGGATCTTCAGGTCATCCCGCCCGAGCATCCGTCGATCGGAGACATCTGGATGGGGGCCGCCCCCCTGCCGGAAGTCCTGCACCGGATGCTCAACATCCTGGCCAAGTCGAGGGCGCGCTTCGGACTGCCGCCTCTCACGCCCTTTGCGAAACTGTTTCATGCGGTCCTGAACCGGCTTCGCTTCGGCGAGCATCGCGGCGGAATGATCGTGCGCGCGCATGGCCGCGCGGCGGGGCGCGATGTCGTGCGCAGCTGGCATCTTCTGGCTGAAGGAGACGACGGCCCGCTCATTCCGTCCATGGCGATCGAGGCGCTCGTTCGAAAGCGGATGAGCGGCGAGCGACCGGAAAGCGGGGCCCGTTCGGCGGTTCGCGCGCTGGAACTGGAGGATTACGAGGCGGTTTTCCAACGCCGCACCATTGTTTCCGGGTTTCGGGACGGTCATGACGGCGGCACGATCTATCGCAGCATCCTGGGGCCGGCCCTCGACGAGTTGCCCGCTCCCGTCCGCGACCTGCATTCGGGCTCGGCGGAACGACGCTGGACCGGGTCGGCCAGCGTGCGGCGGGGAAGCGGCATCCTCGCCCGCCTTCTCTGCGCGGCTTTCGGCTTCCCGGCAACGGCCGAGCGAGCGCCGGCAACGGTTACGTTTGCCCCGGAGCGGGACGGCGAGCGGTGGACGCGGACCATCGGCGGGTCGACGTTCCGGTCGCATCAATCCGTCGGGACCGGACGCGACGAATATCTGCTGATCGAGCGGTTCGGGGTCGCGCGCTATTCGATAGCCTTGGTTCGGGCCGGCAATCGGCTCTTCTTCGTGCCGCGACGGTGGTCGGTCTGGAAAATCCCGATGCCGAAACCCCTGCTGCCTTCGGGCGAGAGCTTCGAGACCGAGATCGACGGCCGGTTCGCCTTCGACATCACGATCCGCGCGCCGCTCGTCGGACTGGTCGTCGCCTATCGCGGCACGCTGGAGCCCGAGGCGGGTCCCACCTTTTCCGACGTCGGCCGCGAAGCCGAACCGGTTTCGTGACACCGCCTGCCGTCAGGTCGGCTTCGAAAGCCGGCATCATGGCGAAGGCTTCGAAACGCCCGAGCGCGCCGTCCACGAATCTGCCGCGCCGTGGCTTCGACGCCATCGAGGCCGAGTCCATCCCGAACGGGTCGGTACTTTCGCCGGCGTCATGAACCGGCTCTAGGCTTCCCCGCACCGAGGCCGGGTGGCTTGCCCGCCTCCTGCCGCATCCAGCTGTCATGCCAGGCACGCACGATGCCGCCTATTGTTGTTTTCCAGGAGTTTGCCCTTGGCTCACGAACTCGACCTCAAGACCGCCATGCCCGCGCTTCTGCGCAACCAGTCGCTGGACAACGAGGCGGTGCGCCAGGCCCGCGTCGATCTCGCCGCCTGTTTCCGCATGGCCGCCCGGCTCGGCCTTCAGGAGGGCATCTGCAACCATTTCTCGGCCATGGTGCCAGGCCATGACGAGTTGTTCCTGGTCAATCCCTATGGCTGGGCCTTCAACGAGATCACCGCCTCCCGGCTTCTGATCTGCGATTTCGAGGGGCATGTCGTGGCCGGCCAGGGCCAGCCCGAGGCGACGGCCTTCTATATCCACGCCCGGCTGCACAAGACGCTGCCGCGCGCCACCGCCGCCTTCCACACCCATATGCCGAACGCCACCGCGCTTTCCATGGTGGAAGGCCAGCCCTTGGTCTGGGCCGGGCAGACCTCGCTGAAATTCTACGGCCGCACCGCTGTGGACGAAAACTACAACGGTCTGGCGCTGGACGAGAGCGAGGGCGATCGCATCGCCGCCGCGATGGGCGATGCCGATATCGTCTTCCTGAAGAACCACGGCGTCATGGTGCTGGGGCCGACGATCGCTGAGGCCTTCGACGATCTCTACTATCTCGAACGCGCGGCCGAAGTGCAGGTGAAGGCCATGTCGCTCGGCCGTCCGCTGAAGCCCATCGCGCCCGAGATCGCGGCCCGTGCCGCGCGCCAGATGCGCGAGGGCGATCCTGAAAGCGCCCGCCTCCATCTGGAAAGCGTCAAGCGCCAGCTCCTGCGCTCTGAGCCCGACTTCGCGCACTGACTCTTTCGCTCGGGCCCGGCGCCCCGCCTGATCGAGGACGAAAAGCGCCTCGATACTTTCGTCGCGATGGGCGCGGCCTTCGGCTGCGGTCTCTAGAGGGAACCGTCAGCCGAAGGCGGCAGACTCCTTAAACGCTCCGCGCGGCCCCTCACCCGTCGTGTTTTCGCAGGAAGGCTTCGACGCGGGCGAGACACGCGTCCTTTTCCTCCACATGCGGCATGTGGCTCGACTGGGGAAAGACCTCCGATTCCACGCTCGGAATGCGGTCGATGAAGGGTTGGACGCATTCGGGCGTCGCTTCGTCATAGGCGCCCCGGAAAACCAGCGTCGGCGCCTCGATGAGGGGAAGGCGATCGATCACGGTCCAGTTGCGCATGGTGCCGACGACGTGGAACTCGTTCGGCCCGTTCATCGTGTGGTAGACTGTGGGATCGCTTTCCACCGCCAGGAAGGTGCGCGCCACCTCGTCCGGCCAGGGGGTGACGCGGCAGACATGGCGGTCGTAGAAGACGCGGCTCGCCGTCAGGTATTCCGGGTCCTGCGTGGTGCCGGCGGCCTCGTGCCGGTCGAGCGCTTCCTGCACCTCCGCCGGCAGTTCGGCGCGCAGCTGCGCCGCGCCGGCGACCCAAAGGTCCATCGAAGCCAGCGAGTTGGCGAGGATCAGCGCCTTCAGCCCGGCCGGTCGGCGAACGGCGTGCTCCGACCCCAGCATTCCGCCCCAGGACTGGCCAAGGAGAGCGTAGCGGCTCCGAATGCCGAGATGGTCGAGGAGGTTGTCGAGTTCGCCAAGGAAGAAGTCCACGGTCCAGAAGTCGCCGCCCTTGTCCGGCAGATGGGTCGAGCGACCATTGCCGATCTGGTCGTAATGGATCACGGCCCGGCCGTTGGCGCTCAGCTCCTTGAAGCTGTCGACATAGTCGTGCGTGCAGCCCGGCCCGCCATGGGCGATCACCAGCGGCAGGGGGGCGGCATCGAGATCGCCGGTGACGCGGTACCAGGTCTTGTAGGGACCGTAATCGGCAAAACCCTCAACGGTGTCGGCTGCGACGGACATGGCGCCTTCCTTCTTTGAAGCGAGCCGATCCTACGCCGCTTGGAAAGCCGTCCGACACCTATCGAAAAGAAGAGGGTCCCAAGCCCTCGGGCGCGGAAATATGCCCTCGAAATGAGCGCGCACAATTGACGGGCATGTGATCGCGGTGCCACCATCGGTTCATGTCGATCCTGTCCGATCTTTCCGACCGCCTCCTGCCCGGCATGGGCTTCGATCCCGCGCTGGACGCCGCCCTGGACTTGGTGGAGCGCGCGGGCTTCACCTCCGTCATCTACGACTACACGCCCGTTCCGCGCAGCCATGACGGCGTTCTCATCACGCCCAACATCTTGGAAGCGCGCCGGGTGCCGGACGACATGATGCGCCTGTGGCGGGACGGGTTCTACCAGCTCGACCCCGTGCAGGACGCCGCCCTGTCTTCGGCCGCGCCCTTCGTCTGGTCGGCCTTCGGGCCGCAGAGCCGGATCATGGAAACGGTCCTGTGCGAGCGGCACGGGCCGGTTCTCGGCTATATGCGCGACATGCGCTTTTCCTGCGGCGTCACGGTGCCGATCCACCATCCCGGCGGGGATCTGGCGACCTTCACGGCGATCTGCGTCGATGCCGAGCGCGACTTCGGAGAAGCGGCAGCGCGCCTTGCGCCAGCGATCGGGCTTCTCGGCCAGACCTTCCACGACATCGTCCAGACCGGGTTCTCGCCGGACACGCGCCGCTCGCGCGCCATGCGCCTGTCGCCGCGCGAGATTCAGTGCCTCAGCCTTTGCGCGGAAGGCCTGACGGCGAAGGAGATCGCGCGGCGGCTGGATCGCTCCGTGCCGACCGTGACGCTGCATCTCAACAGCGCCGGGCGCAAGCTCGGCGCGCGCAACCGGTTCCAGGCCGTCGCCCGCGCGGCCCATTACCGGCTTCTGGGTGCGGCCTCTTAAGCCCTCCGGCACCCTATGAGTTTTGATAGCTGGCGCGAGGTCGCTCCAGGCTCCACGCTGCGATCAGCTTCGACGCCCGCCAAACGGCCGGGCTTCAGGATAAGGAGATCGGCGATGTCGTTGATGAGACCTCGTGTTCTTGCCGCCCTGCTCGCGGGCGGAGCCGTCCTCACGGCCTGGGGCGCCTCCCCGACGCTCGCCCAGGAAAAGGGCGGAACGCTGCGGCTTCTCGCCCGCGCCGCCGCCGGCACGATCGATCCCCATATCAACTACACGCTGCAGCAATGGCAGATCTTCTACATCGCCTATGACGGGCTGGTGACCTTCCGCAAGGCCGGAGACCAGACGGGCTTCGAGGTGGTGGCCGATCTCGCCGAGGCGCTGCCGACGCCCGAGAACGACGGCAAGACCTACCGGTTCAAGCTGCGGCCGGGCATCAAGTTCTCCAACGGGCAGGATCTGACGACGGACGATGTCGTCGCCTCCTTCCAGCGCATCTTCAAAGTGTCGGGACCGACCGCCGGCACATTCTACAACGGCATCGTCGGGGCCGATAAGTGTCTGGCGGCGCCCGCCGACTGCACGCTCGAAGGCGGCGTCGTCGCCGACAAGGCCGCCGGCACGGTCACGATCAATCTCAGCGCGCCGGACGGCGAGTTCCTCCAGAAGCTCGCCGTGCCGCATGCCTATATCGTGCCCGCCGGAACCGCTTCGAGCGACCAGGGCACGACGCCGATCCCCGGCACGGGCGCCTATGCCATCCAGTCCTACGATCCGAACGCCGCGCTCAAGCTCGCGCGCAACCCGAACTTCAAGGAATGGAGCGCCGAGGCGCAGCCCGAAGGGATGGTGGACGAGATCTCCTACGATTTCGGCCTGACGGAGGAAGCGGCCGTGACCGCGATCCAGAACGGCGACGCCGACTGGATGTTCGACGCGCCCCCGCCCGATCGTCTGGCCGAGATCGGCACGCAATATGCGGCCCAAGTGTCGCTGCATCCGTTGTCGGCCATGTGGTACGCGCCGATGAACACGCGCCTCGCGCCCTTCGACAATGCCAAGGCGCGGCAGGCGGTGAACTTCGCCATCGATCGCAACGCGTTGGTGAAGCTCTTCGGCGGCGCGAACCTCGCCCAGCCGGCCTGCCAGATCCTGCCGCCCGGCTTCCCCGGCTACACGCCCTATTGCCCCTACACCGCCGCGCCCGGCACCACATGGTCGGCGCCCGACATGGAAAAGGCCAAGGCGCTGGTGGCCGAAAGCGGCACCGCCGGTCAGGAGGTGAAGATCATCGCCGAGGACACGGTCGTGTCCCGCGCCGTCGGTGTCTATCTCCAGGACGTGCTCACCGAACTCGGATACAAGGCGAGCGTCCAGCCGATCTCCCAGAACCTTCAGTTCACCTACATTCAGAACACCAACAACAAGGTGCAGATCTCGATCTCGCAGTGGTTTCAGGATTACCCCTCGCCGTCCAACTTCCTGAACGTCCTGTTCTCCTGCGCCTCGTTCCATCCCGGCTCCGACGCGTCGGTCAACATCGCGGGATTCTGCGACGAGGCGGTCGAGGCCAAGATGAAGGAGGCCTTCGCCGCCGGGGTGAGCGACGCCAAGGCCGCCCTGCCGGTCTGGACTGAAGTCGACAAGATGGTGACCGACGCCGCGCCCGCAGCCGTCCTCTTCACGCCCAAGCGCGTCGACTTCGTCTCCTCGCGGGTGCAGAACTTCACCTTCAGCCCGCAGTTCTACGCGATCTTCTCCAAGCTCGCGGTTCAGTAAATCCTCCGACCCAAGGCGCGGCTCGGACGAGCCGCGCCCATTCGCCTCCTATTTTCCGGCGCTCCGTGACCGATCGCAGTCTTCCCCATCCCGTTCCCGCCGCCGGCCTCGCGCAGGCGCCAGTTCCCGTCGCCTCGCCCGGTCCCTGGGCCATCGCGTGGCGGCGCCTGAAGCGGGACCGCGCCGCGATGGTCGCGCTTCTCGTTCTCGTTCTGGTCGCGCTGTCCTGCCTCTGCGCGCCGCTCTACGCCTCGCATGTGTCGGGCACCAATCCCTTCGCCACCAATCTCAACGGCCAGATCAGGCTGGACGGACAGGCGCGGCCGGTTCTGGAGCCTTCCACCACCGGGCTCGGCCTCGGCATGACGCCGATCGGCCCGACCTGGCGCTGGGGGCCGTATATGCTGGGGGCCGACAACCAGGGGCGGGACATCGCCGCGCGCATGCTCTACGGCGGGCGCAACTCGCTGCTGATCGCCGGGACGGCGACGATCCTCACCCTCACGCTCGCCGTCGTGGTGGGGCTCGCCTGCGGCTTCTTCGGCGGGATCGTGGACGGCGTCCTCAACCGGATTCTGGACGTGCTCTGGGCCTTCCCGATCTATCTCCTCGCGATCTCGCTTTCGATCGTGCTCATCGCGCAAGGCGTCACGATCGGCCCGATCGAGGTCAAGGCCGGCAGTCTCTGGCTTCCGATCGCCATCATCGGCATCGTCTACGTGCCCTATGTCGCGCGCCCGATCCGCGGCCAGACCCTGTCCCTCATGCAGTCGGAATTCGTGGCCGCCGCCACCGCGCTGGGTGTGCCGCCCTGGCGCGTCTTCTTCAAGGACCTCCTGCCCAACGTCGTGCCGCGCGTCATCGTGATGGTGCCGATCCTGCTCGCGCTCAACATGATCACCGAATCTTCCCTGTCCTTTCTGTCGATCGGCGTTCAGCCGCCGGACGCCTCCTGGGGCACGATCATCCAGGATGGGCAGGGCCTTCTTTATTCCAGGCCCATCGTGGCGCTGGCGCCGGGCCTTGCGATCGCGCTGACCGTTCTGGCGCTCAACATCCTCGGCGACGGAGTGCGCGACGCCTTCGATCCACGCGCCAAGGTGAGGATCGCCTGATGCTCTTCGCGATCCTCTCCCGCCTCGGCCGGCTCGTCTTCGTGATGTTCGGCATCAGCGTGATCGTGTTCCTGATCTTCTTCGCGACGCCCGGCGCCGACCCCGCCGCCCGCATCGCCGGGCGCAACGCCTCGCCTCAGACGCTCGAACAGGTCCGTCAGAGCTTCGGGCTCGATCAGCCGCTGCCCGTTCAATATGGGCTGATGATGAAGCGGCTCTTCATCACGCAGGACCTCACCTCCTTCGTCAATCGCGGGCAGAAGGTCGTGCCCGCCGTGACCAAGGCCATTCCGGTCACGCTTTCGCTGGTTCTCGGCGCCGCCGTGCTCTGGGTCTTCGGCGGCCTCGTCGTCGGCGTCGCGGCCGCCGCCATGCGCGGCAGCGTCGCCGACAAGGCGCTGATGGCGATCAGCCTCGTCGGCGTGTCCATGCCGGTCTTCTGGGTCGGCGAGGTGATGAACCTCCTCTCGCAGAGCCGGCTGCATCACACGTTTCTCTTCTCCTGGGTGCCGCCGCTCGGCTACAAGCCGCTGCTCACCGATCCCGTCGGCTGGTTCAAGGCGCTGCTCATTCCCTGGGTGACGCTCGCCATTCTCTATATCGGCCTTTACGGCCGCATCCTTCGCGCCGATCTCATCGAGACCATGCAGGAAGACTTCGTGCGCACGGCGCGCGCCAAGGGCCTTTCGGAAGGGCGCATTCTCCTGCGCCACGGCGTTCGCTCCTCGCTGGTCGCCTTCGTCACCATGTTCGGCCTCGATTTCGGCGCGCTGATCGGCGGCGGCGCGCTCTTGACGGAGGTGGTCTTCGGCCTGCGCGGCGTCGGGAAGATGACCTACGACGCGCTCCAGACGCTCGATCTGCCGGTGATCCTCGCCACCGTTCTCTACGCCTCCTTCTTCGTGGTGGCCGCCAACGCGCTGGTGGACGCCCTCTATGCCGTGATCGATCCGAGGGTCCGCGATGCCCACTGAGCCGCTTCTGGCGATCCGCGACCTGAAGGTCGCCTTCCGCACCGAGCGCGGGCTGGTCCGCGCCGTGGACGGCGTGTCCTTCGACGTCGAGCGCGGCGAGGTGCTGGGGCTCGTGGGCGAATCCGGCTCGGGCAAGACGCAGACGCTCCTGTCGATCCTCGGCCTGATCCTCGACCCCAATGCCGAGCTGTCCGGCTCCGTGCGGCTCGGCGGCGAGGAACTGGTGGGCATGGCGCCTCGGCGCCTGCGCCGCATCCGGGGCGCCAAGGCCGCGATGATCTTTCAGGACCCGATGACGGCGCTGACGCCGGTTCACAAGGTCGGCGCGCAGATCGTGGAACAGATCCGCGCCCATTCCGGCCTCTCGGCCAAGGCTGCCCGCGAGAAGGCGCTGTCGCTTCTCGCCGAAGTCGGCATCCCCGACCCTGTCGGCGTCTTCGCGCGCTATCCGCACCAGCTCTCGGGCGGCATGCGCCAGCGTGTCGTGATCGCCATGGCGGTCTCCTGCGAGCCGAGCCTGATCGTGGCGGACGAGCCGACCACGGCCCTCGACGTGACGGTGCAGGCGCAGATCCTCGCGCTTCTCGACCGGCTGCGCCGCGACCACGGCACCGGCATCGTCTTCGTCACGCACGATCTCGGCGTCGTGTCGGAGATCGCCGACCGCGTGGCCGTGATGTATGCCGGGCGGATCGTGGAAAGCGGGCCGGTCGAAGCGCTCTTCTCCGCGCCCCGCCATCCCTACACGCATGGTCTGTTCAACTCGATCCCGCCGCTGCGCGGGCCGCGCCCGCCGCGCCTGACGGGCATTCCCGGCCTGCCGCCCTCGAACGGCGCGCCGATCGAAGGCTGCGCCTTCGCGCCCCGCTGCGTCTACGCTTTCGCGCCTTGCGCGGCGCGCCCGCCGCTCGTGCCCGAAGGGGCGCAGAGCGTCGCCTGTTTCCTGCCGGACGCCGCCAAGGCGCGCTTCCGGCGCGACCAAGGACTCGCCGCATGAGCCCCGTCGGCGCTACGCCCGCTCCCAGCCTTCCCCGCCCGCTGCTGCGCGCCAGCGGCATCACCAAGCGATACACGGTCGGCCAGTCCCTGATCGCCGCGCGGCGCCGCGTCCTGACCGCCGTCGACAACGTCTCCTTTGACGTGATGCCCGGCGAGACGCTGGGGCTCGTCGGCGAATCCGGCTGCGGCAAGTCCACGCTCGGCCGCTGCCTGACGCGGCTTCACGATCTATCCGAAGGGCGGCTCGAATTCGACGGCACCGAGATCGGCGACCTATCCCTGTCGCGCCTGCGCCCCCTGCGGGCCGGGCTCCAGATGGTGTTTCAGGACCCTTACGCCTCGCTCAACCCGCGACGGCGCATCGGCGATCTGCTGGCCGAGCCGCTGCGGGTCCATGGCCTTGCCAAGGGCGGCGAGATCGAGGGCCGGCTCGAGGAGCTTCTGCGCAGCGTGGAACTCCCCGCCGACTTCGCCCGGCGCTATCCCCACGAGCTCTCCGGCGGCCAGCGCCAGCGCATCGGCATCGCCCGCGCGCTGGCGCTGAAGCCCAAGCTCATCGTCGCGGACGAGGCGGTGTCGGCGCTGGACGTCTCCGTCCAGGCGCAGATCGTCAATCTCTTCTGCGATCTTCGCGATCGCCACAACCTGACCTATGTCTTCATCGCCCACGATCTGGCGGTGGTGCGGCAGATCTCGACCCGCGTCGCGGTGATGGTTCTCGGCAGCATCGTGGAGATCGGCGAGGTGGATTCCCTCTTCGAGAACCCGCGCCATCCCTATACGAGCATGCTTCTCGACGCGATTCCCGAGCCGCACGCGCGCGGTCGCAAGACACGCGATCGCGCCGCTGCGCCAGTGCGCGAGTTGCCGAGCCCGCTGAAGGCGCCGCCCGGATGCCGCTTCGAGCCCCGCTGCCCGAAGGCGCGCGATGTTTGCCGGACGACGCGGCCCCTGCTGGAGGCCAAGGGCGGAAACACGCTGGCGGCCTGCCATTTTCCGTCCTGACGGCGAAGCTCAGACGGGCGAACGGGCGCAGGCGTCGCCCTTGTCTCGGCGCTCGGAGAACGTGCCCGATCAGATGGTGGCTGCCGACCCGATGGCGAGTCGGTCGAGGCTGGCATCGGGCCATCGGTCGGCAAGGGAGCCGGGCTCGCACCCGTCCGCGACGAGCCGATCGATCCGGCGACGATGATAGCCTGTGAAGCGCCGCACGGCCTGCTCGACCTCCGTGCAATACGCGAAGCGCTGGCATGAGCACATCGCCACCCCATCGTAGCCGACGAAACCCCCTCAACCGTGACCATTGAGGCTGCGGCCTTTGTTGCGTCTCCGCCGAGTTCGCGCATCGGCGCTGTCCCAGCTTAAAATCGCGTCAGCCAACGCCTCCGCTTTTTTGATAGCCAGGGGCGCTTGCTCACATCTCGCGATCGTGCCAGCATGTATAGACAAGCTGTCTCGTGAGGCGCCATGACGCTCGACGTTTCTCCAAGTGGCACGGCTGCCCGCGGCAGCATCCGCACCCATGCCCAAGTTCGGTGGCTGGCATGATCGTTTTCGACAATGTCAGCAAACATTATCCCGGCGCCGCCATCGCGGTGAACGGGCTTTCGCTGGAGGCGCCCAACGGCAAGCTGACCGTCTTCGTCGGCCCGTCGGGCTGCGGCAAGACGACGTCGCTTCGCATGGTCAACCGGCTGATCACGCCGACCTCCGGCACGATCCTCCTCGACGGCGAGCCCACCGACCGGATGGACGTGGCCCTGCTCCGGCGCCGGATTGGCTATGTCATCCAGCACGCCGGTCTGTTTCCGCATTTGACGGTGGTTCAGAACATCGCGTCGACGGCGCGGCTGAACGGCGTCGCCAAGCCCAAGGCGCTGAAGGACGCTCATGAACTCCTGGAGCGCGTCGGGCTGACGCAGGCCTTCGCCCATCGCTATCCCTGGCAATTGTCGGGCGGACAGCAGCAGCGCGTCGGCGTGGCGCGTGCGCTCGCCTCCGACCCGAATTTCATGCTGATGGACGAGCCCTTCAGCGCGGTCGACCCGGTGGTTCGCGGGCAGTTGCAGGAAGAGTTTCTGCGGCTCCAGCGGGAGATCGGCAAGACGATCATCATGGTGACCCATGACATCGACGAGGCCCTGAAGCTGGGGGATCAGGTGGCGGTGCTGCGCACCGGCGGAACCCTGGCCCAGGTCGCGACGCCGCAGACCCTGCTGGCGCGGCCGGCGGACGCCTTCGTGGCCGATTTCGTCGGCCGGGACCGTGGCTACCGTTTCCTGTCTTTCGCCGAATTCGACGCCGCTCTGTCGCTCTGCGCCGAGCCCACCGTGACTCTGGGCGCAACGCCCGAGGCCGTGCGGGCGGCGGCCATCGACCGGTGGGTTCTGGTGGCGGATGCGGCGGGCCGGCCTCTCGGCTGGGCCGACAGCGCTTCTCTGACGGGCCCCGTGCGCGAGGGCGACCTCAATCTCAGCGGTACGCTGGCGCCGCAGGGGAGCACGTTGCGGCATGTTCTGGATGCGGCCTTGAGCGCCCCGTCCGGGCGCGGCGTCGTCGTCGGACCGGGCGGCGAACTCGTGGGAACGGCGACGCTGAGCGAGGTCGTCGCCGCCGTGGAGGGCGCCCGGCGGAGCCGTTCGGAGGCAGGCTCATGAAGTTCGACTGGCTCTGGCGCGAGTCCGGGCGCATCGCGGACCTGTTTCTCTGGCATTTGGGGCTCTCGGTGCTGCCCGTGCTGATCGGCCTTCTCCTCGCCCTGCCGCTGGGCTGGCTGGCGCAGCGCTCCGGGCTTTTCCGCTCCACCTTCCTCGGCGCGGCCGGACTTCTCTATACGATTCCCTCGCTCGCTCTCTTCGTGCTGCTGCCGCTGGTTCTGGGAACGCGCATCCTCGACCCGCTCAACGTCGTGGTCGCCCTCACCATCTACGCCCTTGCCCTGCTGGTGCGAACGGTGAGCGACGGGCTGGACTCCGTCTCGCCGGACGTTCTGCAAGCGGCGAGTGCGATGGGCTATCGCCGCCTGCCGCGTCTTCTCTTTGTCGAACTTCCCCTGGCGGTGCCCGTCATCGCGGCGGGCCTGCGCGTTGCCGTCGTGTCCAATGTCAGCATCGTTTCGGTTGCCGCGCTGGTCGGCACGCCGCAGCTCGGCCTCCTGTTCACGCAGGGTCTTCAACTGCGCTTCCTGACGCCGATCATCGCGGGCATCGTTCTCTGCCTGCTTCTCGCCGCGCTTCTCGACGCGCTCGTGCTTCTCGTGGCGCACCGGCTGACGCCATGGCAGCCGAAAGGACGTTGACCCATGCTGGCCTGGTTTCTCGATCCCACCCATTGGAGCGGACCGGACGGCGTTCCCGTCCTCCTCGTTCAGCATCTCACCTATAGTATCCTGGCCCTCCTCATCGCCTCTCTGATCGCGATGCCGATCGGGCTCTATGTCGGTCACACCCGCAAGGGTGTCGTCGTGATCGCGGGTCTCGCCAACGCGCTCCGCTCGCTTCCCAGCCTGGGGCTTATCGTGCTCCTGGTAATCCTCTTCGGTCCGGTCTTCGCGTCGGATCTCGCCTTCATCGTTCCCAGCCTCATCGTTCTCGTTCTGCTCGCCGTGCCGCCGATCATGACCGGCACCTATGCCGGGATCGCCGCCGTCGATCCGGCGGCGGTGGACGCGGCGCGCGGAATGGGGCACCGGCCGCTGGGCATCCTCTTCGGGGTCGAACTGCCCTGCGCCCTGCCGCTGATCTTCTCGGGGCTTCGCGGCGCGACGCTTCAGATCGTCTCGACGGCGACGATCGCCGCCTACGTTTCGCTCGGCGGGCTCGGACGGCTGATCATCGATGGCCGCGCCCAGAACGATTATTACCAGATGGCCGCCGGCGCGGTTCTGGTCGGGCTTCTGGCGCTCGGCGTCGATCTCCTGATCGGCATCGTCTCGCGCCTGTCGGTCTCGCCGGGCCTGACCCGCCGCATCGTTCGCGCGCGCTCCTGACATCGGCGCCGCAAGCCGCACTTCCTCAGCAACAAGGAGAACCCAAGCATGGCAGTCCGAATGATGCCCGCGGTCGGCGCGCTGGCGCTCATGGCCCTTTCCACCTTGCCCGGCTTGGCGCAGAGCAATCCGCTCGCAGCCGACGCTCCGGCGCGAACCGACACCAACACGATCATCGTCGGCTCGGCGGACTTCCCCGAAAGCCAGCTACTGGCGACGATCTATGCCAAGGCGCTCGCCGCCAAGGGCCTCAAGACCGACATTCGCGCCAGCATCGGAAGCCGCGAGGTCTACATGCCGGCGCTCCTCGACGGCTCGATCGACCTCCTGCCGGAATATGCCGGCGCCACGCTCAGCTATCTCGACAAGAACGCCACCGCCCATTCGCCGCAGGATGTCGCCGCCGCCCTCAAGGCCGCGCTGCCCAAGGGCGTCTCGATGCTGACACCCTCGCCCGCGCAGGACGGCGACGTTCTCGCCGTGACGCGCGCCACCGCCGACAAGTACAAGCTCAAGACCATCGCCGACCTGAAGCCCCATGCCGGCGACCTGGTGCTCGGCGGGCCGCCGGAATGGAAGACCCGCAAGGAAGGCGTCGTCGGCCTGAAGGACGTCTACGGCCTCGAGTTCAAGTCGTTCAAGGCGCTCGACGTCGGCGGTCCGCTGACCGTGACCGCGCTCGCCAACGGCCAGGTCCAGGTCGCCGACCTGTTCTCGACCGACCCGGCGATCGTAGCGAACGATTTCGTCGCGCTGGACGACAATCAGAACCTGTTCCCAGCCCAGAACATCGTTCCGGTCATCGCCGCCGCCAAGGTCGACGACACCGTCACCAAGACGCTCGACGCGGTGTCCGCCGCCCTGACGACCAAGGACCTGATCGAAATGAACGGCCGCCTCGCGTCGCAGGAAAGCTATGATGTGGTGGCCGGCGAGTGGCTCGCGACGCACAAGCTCGACTGAGCTTGTTCCGATGGCAGACAAACGAAAGGGGCGTCGCATCGCGGCGCCCCTTTTTGTTCGTTCGATCGGCGGCGGAGCGCCGGGTGTCAGTCGTCGATCTCGACGAGGTAGGCGGGAACGGGCGCCGAGGCCGAGAGGCGAAGCGACAGGGCGGGCGCCGACAGGGCGATCGCGTCGCCCGCCACGACCTCGACTTCCGCAGCGTCCATCACGACCCGGCAAGGACTCAGCGGGATCAGGAAGCCCCAGCGCCCACCAAGCTCGATGGCGGGGCCGAGGCTCGGCACGAACGAAACGCGATGCGTGCACGCTCCGCGCCGCGTCATGACATTGAGATCGCGAATCGGCCCGTCATGCAGGCGGGCGAATGTCGGCGCGTCGGCGGGAAAGGACAGCGGGTACGATCCCGCCGTCAGGCGCCAGTGCCCTTGCCCCTCGATCTCGAGATCCATGCCGTGGCCGGCGAGGATCGAGAGCGTGCGATCGATGCCCTCGAACCGCGAGAAAGGGCCGTCGCTCGCGACATCAGCCATGCTGATCCGCCAGTCGAAATCGGCAAGGCCCGCTCCCGGCGGATGGACGGCGATCTCGATGGTTTCGCCGCCGCCGTTCTTCCAGGGCATGCGCCGATGATCGGCGGCGCGCAGGATGCCGCCTTCGCTCACCGAAGGATCGCCGGCAGGCGCAGACCCTTTTCGCGGGCGCAGTCCAGCGCGATCTCGTAGCCGGCGTCGGCATGGCGCATGACGCCGGTGCCGGGGTCGTTCCAGAGCACGTTGGCAAGGCGCCGATCAGCGTCCTCGCTGCCGTCGGCGCAGATCACCATGCCGGAATGCTGGCTGAAGCCCATGCCGACGCCGCCGCCGTGATGGAGCGAGACCCAGGTGGCGCCGGACGCGGTGTTGAGCAGCGCGTTGAGCAGCGGCCAGTCGGACACCGCGTCCGACCCGTCGCGCATCGCCTCCGTCTCGCGGTTGGGCGAAGCGACCGAGCCGGAGTCCAGGTGATCGCGGCCGATCACGACCGGCGCCTTCAGCTCGCCATTGCGCACCATCTCGTTGAAGGCGAGGCCCAGTCTGTGCCGGTCGCCCAGGCCCACCCAGCAGATGCGCGCCGGCAGGCCCTGGAAGGCGATGCGCTCGCGCGCCATGTCGAGCCAGCGGTGGAGATGGGCGTTGTCGGGGAGAAGCTCCTTCACCTTGGCGTCGGTGCGGTAGATGTCCTCCGGGTCGCCCGACAGGGCCGCCCAGCGGAACGGGCCGACGCCCCGGCAGAAGAGCGGGCGGATATAGGCCGGCACGAAGCCGGGGAAGTCGAAGGCGTTCTCCAGCCCCTCGTCCTTGGCCACCTGGCGGATGTTGTTGCCATAGTCGAGCGTCGGCACGCCGGCTTGGTGGAAAGCGAGCATGGCCTCGACATGGGTGCGCATGGAGGCGCGGGCCGCCTTCTCGACGGCCTTCGGATCGCTCTCGCGCTTGGCCCGCCATTCGCCCATGGTCCAGCCGGCGGGGAGATAGCCGTTGATCGGATCGTGCGCCGAGGTCTGGTCGGTGACGATGTCGGGGCGGATGCCGCGCCGGACCATCTCGGGCAGGATCTCGGCCGCGTTGCCGAGCAGCCCGACCGATTTCGCCTCCCCCGCCGCCGTCCAGCGCTCGATCATCGCCATGGCCTCGTCCAGCGTCTCCGCCTTCTCGTCGACATAGCGGGTGCGCAGGCGGAACTCGATCGAGTCCGGGTTGCACTCGATGGCAAGGCACGAGGCGCCGGCCATGACGGCGGCGAGCGGCTGCGCTCCACCCATGCCGCCCAAGCCCCCCGTCAGCACCCATTTGCCCTTGAGACTGCCGCCGTAATGCTGGCGCCCGGCCTCCACGAAGGTCTCGTAGGTGCCCTGCACGATGCCCTGCGTGCCGATATAGATCCAGGAACCGGCGGTCATCTGGCCGTACATGGCCAGCCCCCGCTTATCCAGCTCGTTGAAATGATCCCAATTGGCCCAATGCGGCACGAGGTTGGAATTGGCGATGAGAACGCGCGGCGCGTCCTTGTGCGTGCGGAAGACGCCCACCGGCTTGCCGGACTGGACGAGCAGCGTCTCGTCCGCTTCCAGGTCGCGCAGCGTCGCGACGATGCGGTCGAAATCGTCCCAGGTGCGCGCGGCGCGGCCGATGCCACCATAGACAACCAGCTCGTGCGGGTTCTCCGCCACATCGGGATCGAGATTGTTCATGAGCATGCGCAGAGGCGCTTCGGTGAGCCAGCTCTTGGCGGTGAGCTCGGTGCCGGTCGCGGCGCGGACGGTGCGGGCGTTGTGGCGCGGGTTCGGGAGCGACATGGCCGATCAGCCTTTCAGAGTGGCGCCGAGCGCCTCGATGCGGTGGAGAAGCGTGGAAAGCACAGCGCGCAGCCGCTCGGCCCGTCGCTCGTCGTAGCGGAAGGGCGGGGCTTCCGTTTCGAGATGGGTGGCTTGCGCCAGTTCCATCTGGATGGCGTGGACGCCCTCCTTGGGCCGCCCGTAATGGCGCGTGGTCCAGCCGCCCTTGAAGCGCCCGTTGAGCACGCTGGAGAAGCCGTCTGCCGCAGCGCAGATCTCGCGTGCCGCCTGCTCGATCTCGGGGGCGCAGGTTCGCCCCTCGTCCGTGCCGATGTTCAAATCCGGCAGCCGTCCCTCGAACAGGAACGGAATGTGCGAGCGGATGGAATGGCAGTCGTAGAGAATGGCGTAGCCGTGCAGCGCCTTGACCCGTTCGATCTCGGTAGACAGCGCCTCGTGATAGGGCTTGTGGAAGGCGGCGAGCCGCCGCGCCGTTTCCGCCTCGTCCGGCTCCTCGCCCTCGCGCCAGATCGGTTGGCCGTCGAAATCGATGACCGGTATGAGGCCGGTCGTGTTCTGGCCGGGATAAAGGCTCGCCCCCGACGGGTCGCGATTGGCGTCGATCACATAGCGATGGAAGGTCGCCCGCACCGTCGTGGCACCGGGCAGAAGCCCGTCGTAGAGGCGCTCGATATGCCAGTCCGTGTCGCGGAGGAGCCGCCCTTCCGCGTTCAATTTGGCCTCGATCTCGGGGGGAACGAGCGTTCCCGTGTGGGGAAACGCGATGACGACGGGCGAGGTGCCCTGGTGCCGTTCGAAGACGCTCATCGACCGAACCTCTTTCCTTGGAAATAGCGGGCATGGAGGGGATTGAAGCCGATGCGATAGACCAGCTCGGCCGGGCTTCCGACATCCCAGACCGCGAGATCGGCGGACTTGCCGGGCTCGATCGTGCCGGTCTCGGCCAGGAGGCCCAACGCGCGCGCCGCCTCGCGCGTCGTTCCGGCGAGACATTCCTCCACCGTCAGCCGGAACAGCGTCGCGCCCATGTTCATGGTGAGAAGCAGCGATGTCAGCGGCGAGGTGCCGGGGTTGCAGTCGGTCGCCAGCGCCAGCTTCGTGCCGGCCTGGCGGAACAGGTCCACCGGCGGCGCCTGCGTCTCGCGAATGAAGTAATAGGCGCCGGGCAGGAGCACGGCGACCGTGCCGCTGGCCATCATGGCCGCCGCGTCTTCCGCCGTCGCATATTCGAGATGGTCGGCCGAAAGCGCCCCGAAGCGCGCCGCCAGCGCCGCGCCGCCGGCATGGGACAATTGCTCGGCATGAAGCTTCACCGGCAGGCCCAGCGCGCGCGCCGCCTCGAAGACATCGGTCATCTCTTCCGCCGAAAAGGCGATGCCCTCGCAGAACCCGTCCACCGCATCCACCAGCCCGCGCCGATGCGCCTCGCGCAGGCCGGGTATCGCGACCTCCCGGAGATAGTCGGCGTTGCGGCCCTTGTAGTCGGCGGGCGTCGCGTGGGCGGCGAGCCAGCTCGTCACGATCCGCACCGGGCGCAGGCTCGCCAGCAGCCGCGCGGCCTCCAGCATCCGGCATTCCGCCTCGATTTCCAGCCCGTAGCCGGACTTGATCTCCACCGTCGAGACGCCTTCCGCCAGGAGCGCGTCGAGGCGCGGCAGCGCGGTCTCGGCCAGCTCGCGCACCGAGAGCGCGCGCGTGGCGGCAAGCGAGGCGACGATGCCGCCCCCTGCCCTGGCGATCTCCTCGTAGCTCGCGCCGGCGAGGCGCATTTCGAATTCGCGCGCTCTGGTGCCGCCATGAACGAGATGGGTGTGGCAGTCGATCAGGGCCGGCGTCACCCAGCGCCCGCCGAGATCCACCACGTCCGCGCCCTCGGTGCCGGGAAGCGCGGCGCGCGGGCCGGCATAGCTGATACGCCCCGCCTCGATCAGGATCGCGCCGTCCTCGACGACACCCAGCCCGTCGGCATCCTCGCGCAGCGTCGCCAGCCGCGCATTGGTCAGGAGTTGGCTCATGCGGAGTCCTCTGGAAAGGCCGGGGCGCGAAGAAGCGCGCGCATCACCGCGATGTCGGCGTTCATCGGCCGGTCGTCGGCATAGGGCGGCACGACCGCGCGCACCCGGCGGTAGAGCGTCTGCGTGCCCGGCGCACGGTCCGCGATCGGCTGAAGCTCGTAGGCCTGGCTAGCGCACAAAAGCTCGATCGCCAGAATGTCGCCGAGATTATCGAGGATCGCGAGAAGCTTCGTGGCGGCTGGTGTCGCGTGGGTCAGCATATCCTCCTGCAAGGCGGAGGTGATGCCGCCGTCGAGGCTCGCGGGCTGGGCAAGACGCCGGTTCTCGGCGACGAGCGCGGCGGCGGTGTATTGCGCGATCATGTAGCCGGAGAAGACGCCCCCCTCCTGTGCCAGAAAGGCGGGAAGGCCGCTCACCAGCGGGTTCACCAGCCGGTCGATCCGCCGCTCGGCCATCGCCGCGACCTCGGCGGCGGCGACAGCCAGCCCGTCCAGCGCCAGCGCCAGCGCGGCGGCCACGGCATGGGCCTCGGATCGCACCACGGGTTGTTCCGGCGTGCCCGACACGGCCGGATTGTCGGTCACGCTCGCCAGCTCGTCCGCCAAAGCGCGCTCAGTCGCCGACCATACGTCGCGCGCCGCGCCGTGAACGTGCGGAACCGCCCGCAGGCTCAAAGGGTCCTGCGTGCGACGCCCCGCCCGCTCCGCCAGGAGCGGACTGCCGGCGAGCAGCTCGCGCATCCGCCGCCCCACCGCCTGCAGCCCTTCGCAGCGGCGCAAGGCCAGCGTCTCGGCGTCGAACGTGCCCGCCTGGCTTCCCAGATTCTCGTAGGTCATCGCGGCGGCGGCGTCCGCCCAGTCGAGAAGCGCTTCGAGGCGCGCGAGGGCGAGGCAGCCGAGCCCGGTGGAACAGGGCGTTCCGTTGACGAGGCTCAAGCCTTCCTTGGCTTCCAGAACCAGCGGCGCGCGGCCGATCCGCGCCATCGCTTCCGTGCCGTCGATCCGCTCCGCCCCGGCCATGGCCTCGCCGTGCCCGATCAGCACGAGGCCGATCGCCGCCGCGTGGGTGAGATAGCCGACCGAGCCGCGCGAGGGGACGAGCGGCAGGATGTCGGCGTCGAGCAGAGCGATCAGCGCGTCCACCACCTCAAGCCGCACGCCCGAGGCGCCGTGGGCGAAACCGTTGATCTCGGCCGCCATCACGGCGCGCGTTTCCTCGCGCCCCAGCGGCTCACCCAGCCCGCAGGCGTGGCTGAAAAGGAGATTGCGCGACAGCGCCTGCTGGAGCGGGCGATCCACGATCACGTCGCAAAGCGCCCCGACGCCGGTGTTGATGCCGTAGCCGCGAATGCCCTTTTCGGACAAAGCCACGACGATCCGCCGGCCTTGGGCGATGCGCTCGCGAGCGGCTTCCGTCAGCGCGAGCGGCGCCCCACGCGCCACGCGGGCGATCTCGGCGGGAGACAGGGGCCGGTCGAGATGGACCATCGCAGAAGGTGCCGCCGCCGTCATTGCAGCCTCCGCAGCGCCTTGGCGAAGGCGGCGTCGATCGCCTCGTCGGCCGCATGGCGGCGCTCGCGGATCGCGAACCGGCCGCCGACGACGACGTCGCGCACCACGTCCGGGACGGCGAAGAGCCAGCGGTCGAGGATCGCGTCGCCCTCGCGCCCTTCGGCGGCCGCGGCGATGAACGGGTTCGCGCCGTCGAGCACCACCAGATCGGCCGGGGCGCCGACGCGAATGCCGGATGCCGCGACGCCCGTCGCTTGCGCCCCGCCCGCCAGCGCCGCCTCGAACATCGTGCGCCCGACCGACGCGCCCGGGCCGGAAGCGAGGCGGTTGCGCCGGCGATCGCGCAGCCGCTGGCCGTATTCGAGAAGCCGCAACTCCTCGGCGAGGCCGGTCGCGACATGACTGTCGGTTCCGATCCCCAGTCGCCCACCGGCGGCGAGATAGCGGGTGGCGGGAAAGATGCCGTCGCCGAGATTGGCTTCGGTCGCCGGGCAAAGGCCCGCGACGGCGCCGGACGCGGCGAGGCGCGCCGTCTCCTCCGGTGTCATGTGCGTGGCATGGATGGCGCACCAGCGGGCGTCCACCGCCATCTCGTCCAAGAGCCATTCCACCGGCCGCCGTCCGCTCCAGGCGAGGCATTCCTCGACCTCGCGCTCCTGCTCGGCGACATGAATGTGGATCGGGCCTCCGCTGCGTTCCTCCGCCAAAATCGCGCGGATTTCCTCGGGCGTCGCGGCGCGCAGCGAGTGGATCGCCAGACCCAGCGTCGCGCCCGACGCCTCGCAGGCGGGAGCGAGCGTCTGGAGGAGCGTCAGGAAGCCGTCGACATCGTGCAGGAAAGGCCGCTGGCCCTCGCCCGGCGCGGCGCCGCCGAAATTCGAATGGGCGTAGAAGACGGGAAGATGCGTGAGGCCGATCCCGGCCGTGGCGGCGGCCGCGAGAATGCGGCGCGAGGTCTCGGCGGGATCGGCATAGGGCGCGCCGTCGACCCCGTGATGGAGGTAATGAAACTCCGCGACGCGCGAGAAGCCGCCCTTCAGCATCTCGACATAGAGCTTGGCGGCGATGGCCCCGATGTCGTCCGGCGTCATCAGCCCAAGCGTTCGATACATCTCGGCGCGCCAGGTCCAGAAACTGTCGTCGCCCCGCCCTGCCCGCTCGGCCAGACCCGCCATGGCGCGCTGGAAGGCATGGGAATGCAGGTTGGCGAGGGCGGGAACCACGGGCCCGCGCAGGCGCTCGCCCCCTTCGGCAGTCGATCCCGACGACACCGAGGCGATCCGCCCGTCCGCGCCCACCTCGATCGCGACATCGCGCGCCCAGCCTCCCGGCAGGAGGGCGATCGGACAATGGAAGCGCGAGGTCGGTGAAGGCATGAAAGCTCCAGCGCCAGGAGAAGTTGCCTATACAACATTGCGCATTTCGATGTCCGTCGCAAGCGGGCGCTGGTCAAAACCTGCCGACTTGTCTCTATATGAATCGACGCATGAGGCGCGGGGAGGACATCGATCTGTCGACGGAAGGGGCGCGTGAAAACCAGTCGGAGCAGCAGGTCCCGCTCTACGAGAAGCTGAAGGACTATGTCCGAAGCCGCGTGGACACGGGCGAATGGCAGACGGACCATCGTGTGCCCTCCGAGAACGAGTTCGTCGACATGCTCGGCATCAGCCGGATGACCGTGAACCGTGCATTGCGCGAGCTGGCGGCGGAGGGCGTCGTCGTGCGCATTCGCGGCAAGGGCTCCTTCGTCGCTCCGAAGAAGCGCAGCTCGCTGTTCCAGGGCGTGCCCAACATCGCCGACGAGATCGGCGCGCGTGGCGGCGCGCATTCGCCCCAGGTCGTCCTCTTGCAGGAGGAGATCTGCGGCCCCGAACTGGCCGACGTTCTGGAGCTGGAGATCGGCGCGCGCGTCGTCCACTCCGTGATCCTTCACAGGGAAGACGACCTGCCGATCCAGATCGAGGACCGGTTCGTCAATCCCCGCCTCGCGCCGGACTATCTCACCCAGGACTTCACCGCGATCACGCCCAACAGCTATCTCTCGGCCGTCGCGCCCATCGTGCGGGCGCAGCAGTTCATCGAGGCGATCGCCGCCTACCCCTGGGAATGCAAGCTTCTCGGCATCGGCAAGACCGAGCCCTGCCTTCTGGTCCGGCGCCGCACATGGTGCGAGGCCGGGCTCGTCTCCACGGTGCGGCTGCTCTACCCCGGAAGCCGCTACCGGCTGGAGACCAATTCCTGAGAGCCGCCGCCCGGCGGAGGGCTCGCGGCCGGACCCGTGAGGCGGATCACCCGGCCTTTCTCTGGTCGAACGCGTCCTGCCCGTAGACCCGGCCGAAGCGATTGGCGAGGAAGGCGGCAAGCTCGATCTCCTCTTGCCGAATGAAGCCCTGCGCGGGCAGCGCGCCCTCGGCCAGGAGATCGAGAACCGTGCAGATGCCGGCGGCGGTGGTGATCTGAATGGCGCTCATCCGCCGCCCGGCCACCACGCCGGCATAGACCTTGTTGGCGTAGGTCTCCTGCAGGTAGCGGCCCTCGCGCCAGCCGCAGACGGTCACGAAGACGATGACCACGTCCTGAAGCGTCGCCGGCAAGGCGTGCTCGAACAGGTCCTTCAGCACCTCGCGCCGGTTCTTCAGGTTGAAGTCGTTGAGCAAGGCCTTGATGATGGCTTGGTGGCCGGGATAGCGAATGGTGCGGTAGTTCATCGTCCGCACGCGGCCTTCCAGCGTCTTGGCCAGGGTGCCGAGCCCGCCGGACGTGTTGAAGGCCTCGTAGGTCACGCCGTCCAGCGAGAACTCCTCGCGCTCCTCCATCGCGGGAACGGCGATCAGCCTACCTTCCACGATGGCTTCGCAGGGCTCGATATATTCGTTGATGAGCCCGTCCGTGCTCCAGGTCAGGTTGTAGTTCAGCGCGTTCGAGGGATATTGCGGCAGGGCGCCGACGCGCATGCGAACGCTGTCGAGACGCTCGAAGCGCTTGGCAAGATCGTTGGCGACGATCGAGATGAAGCCGGGCGCCAGGCCGCATTGCGGAATGAAGGCGCTCCCCGCGCCCTCCGCCAGCGCCTCCACCATCCGGGTCGTTGCGACATCCTCGGTCAGGTCGAGATAGTGAACGCCGGCCTCGCGCGCGGCCTTGGCGATCCGGCCCGTCAGATGGAAGGGCGCGGCCGAGAGAACCGCGAACTTGCCCTGGAGAGCGGCGGCGAGGTCGCGCTCGTCGCAAATGTCGACGGCTTGGGTGGGGACGGCCGGATGCGCCTCGATCTTGCGCAGCTGCTCGTCACTGCGATCGGCCAAAACAACCCGGTAGTCGCCGGTCTGCGCCAGCATGAGCGCGATGGCGCCCCCGATCTTCCCAGCGCCGACCACCACGATCTCGTTCATGTCCCACTCCCGCTGTCGAACTCACATAAAGGCAGCATAAAGACGGAGCGGGTGGATCATAGCGTCGGTTTGCTTCAATCGACGCTTCCGATTAGACAATATGACGACGCGTTTTGACGGAATGCCCGGTATGATCGACCTGACGGTGAAGGACCGAGAGCTCTTGGCACTTCTTGGCGAGAATGCTCGGATGCCGGTGGCGACGCTGGCCAAGCGGCTGGGGGTGTCCCGCACCACGGCGCAGGCGCGGCTGGAGCGCCTGGAGCGGATCGGCGTGATCGCGGGCTACGGCGTCAGGCTGTCGGAGGCCTATGCGTCCAGTCTGGTGCGGGCGCATATCCTCGTCACCATCGCGCCGAAGTCGCTCAGTGAGGTGACGGCCGCGATGGGCAAGGTGCAGGCCGTCACCGAGCTTCACTCGATCAGCGGCGCGTTCGATCTGATCGCGATCATCGCCGCGCCGTCCATCGCCGAACTCGACCAGCGGATCGACGAGATCGGCGCGATCGAGGGCGTGGAGCGCACGCAATCCTCGATCATTCTTTCCACGCGCATCGCGAGGTGAAGCCGGTCGGCGGGCCGTCCGTTCAGCCGGCCTCGCGCATCGACGCCTCGCCCAAGAGCGACAGCGCCTCCTCGTCCGTCAGCGGCTCGGGGCGCTCGCAGCGGGACGCGACCGCGACGCCGCGTTCCTCCTCGGCGGAGCGAAGGATGGACAGCATGACGTCGAGAATGTGGAACGCCCAGTCGCCGTTGACGCGGCAGGTGCGCCCGCTCTCGATCGCCCGCGCCATCTCGGCCAGGCCGAGGCCGCGATAATTGGCGTAGAGCGGCTTGGCGAGGGGGTAGTTCACCCGGCCGAAGAAGCGCTCGCTCGTGTCGCTCGGCCGCCAGTCGTCGCGGTCTTCGGCCCGCTCGATCCGCCCACCGAAGAAGTTGGGGTCGGGCACGCGCAGCGAGGCCGTTTCGCCATGCAGCTCGATCGGCAGATGCGCGTGCTTCCAGACGTCCCAGCTCGCCAGAAGCGTGACCTGCGCGCCGCTCTCGAAGGACAGGACGGCGTGGACGGTGGTCGGCACCTCGACGCGGATGCGCTGGCCGACATTCGGCCCCTCGGCCGTGACGACGCGCTCAGGCAGGCCGATCCGGCCGACGGCGGTAACCTTCGCCACCGGCCCCAGCAGCGTCACCAGCGCGCCGATGTAATAGGGTCCCATGTCGAGAACGGGGCCGCCGCCAGGCTGGAAATAATAGGCCGGCGCGGGGTGCCAGTGCTCCATGCCGCGCGACATGATGGTGGCGATGCCGGAGACGACGGGGCCGGTCACGCCCTCGTCGATCAGACGGCGGCAGGTCTGAAGGCCGGGGCCGAGGATCGTGTCGGGCGCCGAGCCGACCTGCAGCCCCCTTTCCCTGGCGGAGGCCACGATGGCGCGGCCGTCCTCCAGCGACGTCGCGAGCGGCTTCTCGGTATAGACATGCTTGCCAGCTGCCAGCGCCCGCAGCGAGACCTCGGCATGGGCGTCCGGGTTGGTGAGGTTGAGGACGATGTCCACGTCGTCGCTGGCGTAGAGTTCGTCCAGCGACAGGGCTTTCAACCCATACTGCCCCGCCCTCGTCTCGGCCGCCTCGCGCCGCATGTCGGCGCAGGCGGTAAAGCGGATGTCGCGAAACAGCGCCGCGTTTCTGAGATAGATGTCGGAAATGACGCCGCATCCGACAAGGCCGATACGCTGCACCATCGGGTCAGCTCCTTTCTTCGAAACGCCGGAAAGCTGCGAGCGACGTGCGCGCGAAGCGGGTGAAATCGCTGGGATTGTCGTGTTCGGCGATCATCAGATCGGCCCCAGCCGCCTTGCCCGCCTTCCACAGCGCTTCCCAGTCGAGCACGCCTTCGCCGACATCGGCCCAGCCGTCCTCGTCCGTCTTGGTGCCGGCAGGCGCGATGTCCTTGACGTGCAGGGACGCGACGCGGCCGGAATAGCGCTGGAGCCAGGCGGCGGGGTCCTCTTCGCCGCGCACGACCCAGGCGAGATCCGCCTCCCATTCGATCGCGGGATCGGCGTCGAGAATGTAGCTCAGCGGCCGACCGCCGCCCTCGACCTCGCGCATCTCGAAATCATGATTGTGCCAGGCGGCGCGCAGGCCCTCCGCCTTCACGCGCCGGGCGATCGTGGCCACGCGCTCGCCGAAGGCCTGCCAGCCCGCCGCGTCGCTCGGGCGCGCGTCCGGCAGGAGATAGGGCAGAACAACGATCTCGTTGCCGAGCGTGCGGGCGATCTCCATGCAGCGGGCGAAATCGCTTTCCAGAAGCTCGACGCTGAAATGGCCGCTGCGCGCCGAAAGGCCGTTGGCGTCCAGCGCCGCCTTGAGAGCCGGCACGTCGTCGTAGAGCCCGCGAAAGCATTCGACATCGGTGTAGCCGAGGGCGGCGAGGTCCCGCAGCCGGTCCGCCAGCGGCGGAGCGTTGCGGGCGGAATAAAGCTGCATGGAGAAGGTGGTCATGACGAACTCCTTGTGAAGCGACGAAGGGGAAGGCGGGAGGCCGCGCGTCGGCCGTCCTTCCCCGTGGTCGCGCGGGAAGGCCGGGGCCGGCGGTGGACGATGGGGTGTCCGGCCCGTCTCGCTGGGGCCGGGCGCTGGGCGGAAGGGTGGCTGGGCTAGAGCCGTTCGCCGTCCGGTCCGAAGAGCGAGGCCTTGGGCATGTCGAGCGCGAAGCGCAGCGTTTCGCCGACGCGGTGGCCGCTTTCGCCGTCGGTGCGGATCGCCAGAGGCTGGCCGCCGAGGCTGGTCCAGAGCAGCGTGTCGGCGCCCATCGGCTCCACGACCTCGATGCGCCCTTCGGCCGGAACGAGGCCGGGGCCCTCCCCGCCCCTCAAACGGATATGCTCGGGGCGCAAGCCGAGGCTGGCCTCGCCGGGCGGCGGCGCGCCCGTGCCCGCGAATTCGTAGCCACTGAGCGGCAGGTCCTGCGACCCGGCGCGAAACCGGCCGTTCTCCAGGCGCCCTTCGATGAAGTTCATTGCGGGCGAGCCGATGAAGCCGGCAACGAACCGGTTCACCGGGCGGCGATAGACCTCCGCGGGCGGCCCGAGCTGCTGGATGACGCCGCCCTTCATGACGACGATCCGGTCCGCCAGCGTCAGCGCCTCGATCTGGTCGTGGGTGACGTAGATCATCGTGTTGCCGAGGCTCTGGTGCAGGCGCTTGATCTCCACCCGCAGCTCGGCCCGCAGCTTGGCGTCGAGATTGGACAAGGGCTCGTCGAACAGGAACACGTCGACCTCGCGCACCAGGGCGCGGCCGATGGCGACGCGCTGGCGCTGGCCGCCGGACAGTTCCGCCGGCTTGCGCTTGAGATAGGGTTCGAGCTGCAGCATCTTCGCCGCCTTGGCGATGCGCGCCGCGATGTCGGCGCGCGGCGTGCCGTTCATGCGCAGGCCGAAGGACAGGTTCTCCTCCACGCTCATGCGCGGATAAAGCGCGTAGGACTGGAACACCATGCCGATGCCGCGATCCTTCGGCTCGGCCCAGGTGACGTTGCGCCCGGAAATCCAGATCTCCCCGTCGGTGATGTCGAGAAGCCCGGCGATGGCGTTGAGCAGCGTGGACTTGCCGCAGCCCGACGGCCCCAGCAGCACGAGGAACTCGCCCTGCCGCACCTCCAGATCGAGCTTGTCGATCGCGCGCAGCGCGCCGTAGTGGATGTCGAGCTCGCGAACCGCGACGCTCATAGCCTGAACGCTGGACATCATCATCCCTTCACGCTCCCCGCTGCAATGCCCCGCACGAACCAGCGGCCGGACAGGAGATAGACGACGAGCGGCACGAGGGCCGTGAGGATCGTCGCCGCCATGTTGACGTTGTGGAGTTTCTCGCCCTGCGCGGCGTTGACGATGTTGTTGAGCTGCACCGTCATCGGCAGGTTCTCGCGGCCCGCGAAGACGAGGCCGAGAATGAAGTCGTTCCAGATGCCGGTGACCTGAAGAATGACGGCGACCACCAGCATGGGCGTCGACATGGGCAGCATCACATGGGCGAAGATGCGCCAGAAGCCGCCGCCGTCGATGCGCGCCGCCTTGAACAGCTCGGGCGGAAGGCCGGCATAGAAGTTGCGGAACAGGAGCGTCATCACCGGCAGGCCGAAAATGACGTGGACGAGCACGATGCCCGGCAGCGAGCCGTAGATGCCGAGCGTCGAGAAGATGCGCACCAAGGGATAGATGAAGACCTGATAGGGGATGAAGGCCCCGAGCAGCAGAACCACGAAGAGCACATTGGCCCCGCGCACCCGCCAGAGCGACAGGGCGTAGCCGGTGACCGAGCCGAGCGCGATCGAGGCGATCACGGACGGCACGAGGATCTTCACCGAGTTCAGGAAACCGACCTGGATGCCGGAGCAGTCGAGCCCGGTGCAGGCCGTGGACCATGCCGCGACCCAGGCCTGGAAGCCGGGATCGGCGGGCCAGGCGAAGATGTTGGCGAGGCGCACCTCGTCCATGGTCTTCAGCGAGGTGACGATCATGATGTAGAGCGGCAGCAGGAAGAAGGCCGCCGACAGGGCGAGGAAGGCGTAGAGCCCGACCCGGCCCGCCGTGAGGCGCCGGGGCCGGGCGCCGCGATGGGTGGCGGCGCGGTCGAGGGTCGCGGGCGAGATCGTATCGATCGTGGTCATCAGGCGCCTCCCCTCTCCTTGCGGAAGTATTCGGCATAGATCCAGGGCGCCAGGACGCAGAGGACGGTGACGAGAAGAACCGTCGAGGCGGCAGCGGCCAAGCCGATATTCTGGCGCTCGAACAGGTAGTCCATCACGTATTTGGCGGGCACGGCGGTGGACGTGCCGGGGCCGCCGTTGGTCAGCGCGACCACGAGATCGTAGACCTTCACCACCGCGATCGAGAGCAGCACCACGGAGGTGATGATCATCGGCTTGAGCAGCGGCAGCACGATCGAGACATAGACGCGCCAAGTCGGAATGCCGTCGACGCGGGCGGCCTTCCACAATTCCTCGTCGACGCCGCGCAGGCCCGCCAGCATCAGCGCCATGACCAGCCCGGCCGACTGCCAGACGCCGGCGATCACCACGGCATAGAGCGCCATGTCGCGCCGCACGACCCAGTCGAAGCGGAAGCTCGCCCAGCCCATGGACTGCACGGCCTCCTGAATGCCGAGCGTCGGGTTCATCATCCATTGCCAGACGAGGCCGGTAACGATGAAGGACATGGCGTGCGGATAAAGGAAGATGGTCCGCAGCCCGTCCTCGCCGCGCACGCGCTGGTCGATCGCCACCGCGAGCAGAAAGCCGAGAACCAGGCAGAAGCCGATGAACAGGACGCCGAACAGCGCCATGTTCTGCACCGAGACCAGCCAGCGCGGATCGCCGAACAGGCGCTGATATTGCTCGGTGCCGACGAACGTGTTGACCGGGAGCAGCCGGGAGCCGGTGAAGGACATCCAGACCGTCCATCCCATCGTCCCGACATAGGCGAAGAGAACGATGAGGATCGTGGGAGACAGCGCGACGACCGGGACGGCCGAGCGCCGGATGCGCGTCGCCATGGGCGGGCTTCCTTTCAGCGTTCGGGACGGTGCGGGGCCGCGCCGGAGGCGACCCCGACGCGCTCAGCGGGCGGCCGTCATGACGGAGGCGAAGTCCGCCGCGAAATCTTCCGCCGTCGCCGAGGGATCGTTGAAGTAGGAGGTGATCGTGTCCTGCAACGCGCCGACCGTGTCGGCCGAAACGTGGAAGTTGACGGACGGGATCTGGTTGGCCGGGTCCTTCACCAGTTCGGCGCCCCGGCGCGCGCAGGCGTCCATGCTGGAGACATCGACATCGGTGCGCACGGGGATCGAGCCCTTCTTCTCGTTGAAGGCGATCTGCGTTGCGGGGTCGAGCAGGGTCTTGGCGAGAAGCGTCTGAGCCTCGGTCGCCGCGCCGCCGCCGATCTTGGGAAACACGAAGACGTCGCCGCCCATGAGATAGCCGGCCTCGCCCGGCACGAGGGCGCAGCCCGCTTCCTTGCCCGGCGTCTTTCCGGCGGCGATGAAGTCGCCCTTGGCCCAGTCGCCCATGATCTGGATGCCGGCCTGGCCGGTGATGACCATGCTGGTGGCGTCGTTCCAGTTGCGACCCGGCGCGCCCGCGTCGATATAGTCGCGCATACGGTGGAAGGTCGCGGCGACGCGCTGGAAGGCCTCGGACTTGATCGCCGCCTCGTCCTTGTCGCGATAGACCTTGTAGAACAGGTCCTTGCCGCCTTGGCCCAGCAGCACGGCGTCGAACACCAGCGCCTCCTGCCAGGGCTGGCCGCCCCAGGCGATGGGCGTGACACCCGCCGCCTTCAGCTTGTCCATGTCGGCGAAGAACGCGTCGAACGTCTTGGGCGCTTCGCTGATCCCGGCTTTCTGGAAGGTCTCGGTGTTGTAGAACATCCAGTTGTGGCCGTGGATATTGACCGGCACGGCGTAGAACTTGCCCTCGCGCGAGGCCGCCTGGACGATCGGCGCGGGGATGACGTCGCGCCATTTCTGCTCGGCGGCGACGGCGTCGAGATCCACCAGCAGACCCTGGCCGACGAGATCGTCGAACTGTCGGCCGGTGTTGAACTGCGAGGACGTGGGCGGATTGCCGCCGACGATGCGGTTGATGGCCGCCGCACGGGCGTTCTGGCCGCCGCCGATCGCGGCATCGACCCAGGTTCCGCCGGCCTTCTCGTAGGCATCGGCGAAGACGCGCACGCCCGCCGCCTCGCCGCCCGATGTCCACCAGTGCATCACTTCGGCCCGCAACGGCTCCTGCGCCGAGGCACCCGACAAGACGGCGCCAGACAAGATAGCGCAAGACATCGTGGCGCCCAAAAGGGCACCTCGCATCAGCTTCAACATGGACTCTCCTCCCAGAGACGACTCGTTCGACTGATGTAATCGATTACAAAACTAATGCTATTCGACACTGCAATCGATTACAAGTAAGATGATCTTGAAATCGTTCTTGCGGAGCAGCATGGCATTGGCGAAAAACAGGGTTGGCGGTGCAGCGCAAGGGGTGCGGATCGGCGACGTGGCGTTGGAGGCCGGCGTCTCCACCGCCACGGTCAGCCGGGCGCTGGCCAGCCCGGATCAGGTTCGGCCCGAGTTGCGCGCCCGGGTCCACGCCGCCGTCGCCAAGCTTGGCTACACGCCCAATGCGGCGGCGCGCCAGCTTCGCGTCAAACGCAGCCGCACCGTGCTGGTCGTCACGCGCAAGCGCTGGAGCGCGCCCTTCTTCGCCGAGGTTCTGCGCGGGCTCGACGCCGAGTTCGCGGCTGCGGGCTACGCCATGGTGCTCGGCAATGTGGACTCCGTCGAGGGCGAGCGCAGCCGCCAGCTCATGGACCTGATGTTTTCCGGCACGATCGACGGCACCGTGCTCCTGTCGGGGCTCGTCGCCTCGGTGGACGGCCGCACCATGTTCGACACCGGGCTCCCCCTCGTTTCGCTCTGCGCCGCGATCGAGGGAACGCACACGATCCTGACGGATGAGGACGCCTGCATGGCGCGGGCCCTGCACGAGCTCATAGCGCTCGGGCATCGCGACTTTCTCTACCTCTGCGGACCGGCCGGGAACTACAACGAGATCGTGCGCTGGCAGGCCCTGTCCGCCGCCTTCGAAGCGGCGGGCCCCGGGCTGACGCTGACACGGGCGAGCCAGGGCGACTTCTCGATGGAAAGCGGGGTGGAGGCCGCGCACGAGTTTCTGGCTGCCGGCGAGCGACGTGCGAGCGCGGTGATCGCGGTGTCCGACGAGAACGCCATCGGCTTCATGACCACGATCCAGGAGGCCGGCGTCAACGTGCCGGGCGAGGTCTCGGTGCTGGGCTTCGACGGCATCGAATTCGCCGATTTCTGCCGCCCCGCCCTGTCCACGATCCGCCAGCCCCGTTTCGAACTCGGGCGGACGGGCGCGCGCATGCTGATCGAGGCGATCGCGGCCGACACGCCGCAGGAGCCGATCCGGCACGTCCTTCGCAACGAGCTCGACCTGCGGGCCTCGACCGGACCGGCGCCCATGAGGTCTCGCCCGTAAGCAACGGAACGCGGCCGCGAGCGCAGATGGATTTTCATGAAAAGCAACTGCAATGATAAGGCGATATTACTGAACGTCGAATAGAAGCGTTCTATTCTAAAATACTTCCAAACTAAACTTGTTGCCGATGGTATCCGTGGGTGGTAGGCGGCTTTCTGCTTACGTTCCTCTTCAGGAGACCATCGTGTCCATGACCCTGCGCCGCATCGCGGCGGCGAGCTTGATCGCCCCTTTTCTGGCCTTGGCTGCGACGACGCTCGCGGCCGCCGAGCCGCGCTCGGTGACCGACGTGATCGGACGCGAGGTGAAGGTCGACCTGCCCGCCCAGCGCGTCGTTCTCGGTTTCTACTTCGAGGACTATATGGCGGTCGGCGGGGAGAAGGCCTTCGATCGCGTCGTCGGCCTGTCGCGCGAGGCCTGGGAAGGCTGGGTGCCCGCCAACTGGGCCATGCACACGGCCCATCGCCCGTCCCTGACCGACATCGCCGATGTCGGCGAGGTCGAGGCGCAGACCTTCTCCGTCGAGAAGGTCTTGGCGCTCAAGCCCGATCTCCTGGTTCTGGCGGACTGGCAGTACAAGGCGCTGGGGCTCGATGCCGATCGCATCGAGGAAAACGGCATTCCCATCGTCGTGGTGGACTACAACGCCCAGACCGTGGAGCGCCACGCCGCCTCGACGCGGCTTCTCGGCACGCTGACGGGCGAGGAGGCACGGGCCGGCGAGATCGCCTCCTTCTACGAGGGCGCGCTGAAGGACGTGGCCGACCGGGTGGCCAAGTCCGGGCTGCTCAAGCCGAAGGTCTATGTCGAGTTCGGCAACAAGGGCCCGGCGGAATACTCGTTCACCTACGGCAAGAACATGTGGGGCGCGATGGCGACCGCCGGCGGCGGCGACAACATCGCCGCGCCCTTCGTGGAATGGTGGGGGCCGATCAACCCCGAACAGGTGCTGGCGTCCAAGCCGGACGCGATTTTTCTGTCCGGCCGCGAGAACAACAAGAACCCCGCCGCCCTTCCGATGGGCCAGGGTGTGGAGCCCGCCGTGGCGCGGGAGAAGCTGAAGGCCTTCGAGAGCCGTCCCGGCTGGGCGCAGCTTCCCGCCGTGAAGAACGGCCAGCTCTTCGGCGTCTACCAGGGCGCCTCGCGCACCAATTCCGACTTCGCGATGGTGCAGTTCATCGCCAAGCAGCTTTACCCCGCCGCCTTCGCCGACGTCGATCCGGTGGCGAACTATCTCGGCTACTACGCCAAGTATCTGCCTGTCGTGCCGAAGGGCACGTTCGCGATCGACGTGAAGGGCTGAAGCCGCCAGAGCGAGGCGCGGCGCTGGGGCTGACGCCTCCCGCGTATTGCAACGGACATTCCATGACATCCGCTTCCAAGCATGCCGGCGCGATCGCCGACCACCGACGCCGCGAGCGACGGCGCTGGCGTGCGCTGGCGCTCTTCGCGCTCGCCACCTCGGTCAGTCTCGTTCTCGACGTGGCGACCGGGCCGTCGCTGCTGCCGCCCGGCGAGGTGCTGCGCTCGCTGACCGGACTCGGCGAGCGGGCGGAGATGACGGATTCCATCGTCCGGCAGCTGCGCCTGCCCATGGCGCTGATGGCGCTCAGCGTCGGCGCGGCGCTGGGCGCGGGCGGCGCCCAGATGCAGACGATCCTCGACAATCCGATGGCCAGTCCCTACACGCTCGGCATGGCGGCGGCCGCAGGCTTCGGCGCCGCACTCGTCCTGGCGCTCGGCGGTTTCGGGCTCGACGCGATGATCGCCGTGCCCATCGGCGCCTTCGTCTTCTCCATGCTGGCCGCCCTGTTTCTCTTCGCGCTCGCCTCCATGCGGCGGATGCGGGGCGACACGATCATTCTCGGCGGCATCGCGCTGTTGTTCCTCTTCCAGTCGCTCCTTTCGCTGATCCAGTTCCTGTCTTCGCCCGAGCTCTCCCAGCAAATCCTCTTCTGGCTCTTCGGCAGCCTGACCAAGGCGACCTGGCCGACCTTCTGGCTGACAACCGCCGTCACCGCCCTCTGCGGCGCCCTGCTCCTGCGCGATTCCTGGAAGCTCGCGGCGCTGCGCATGGGCGAAACGCGGGCGGCGAGTCTTGGCGTCGATGTCCGGCGGCTCCGCATGAAGACCTTGGTGATCGTCGCGGTGATGACGGCGACCGCCACCAGCTTCGTCGGCGTGATCGGCTTCGTCGGTCTCGTCGCGCCGCATATCGCGCGGATGAGCGTCGGCGAGGATCAGCGCTTTCTCCTGCCCATGTCGATGCTCTGCGGCGCCTTGATCCTGTCGGCCGCCTCCGTCCTGTCGAAGTCGATCGTGCCCGGCGCCCTGTTTCCGGTGGGCATCGTCACCGCCATCGTCGGCGTGCCCTTTCTTCTCTGGCTGATCTTCGCACCAAGGGGCACGGGCCGATGATGCGGCTCGATGCCGTCGACGTGTCGCGCGGCGGGCGCACGATCCTGCAAGGCGTCAGCGCGTCGCTGGAGCCCGGTCGCATCCATGCCGTGATCGGCCCGAACGGCGCGGGCAAGACGACGCTGCTGCGCGCGCTCTTCGCGGATCTGCCGCTGGCGACGGGGCAGATCGAACTTGGTAGGCTCCGTCTCGGCCCCGGTCGGCCGGGCGCGGCGCTGAAAGCCTGGCGCCACGCCTTCGCCTACATGCCGCAGGACAGCGCCGCCGATGTCGCGATGACGGTTCTGGAGGTCGTGGTGCTCGGTCGGCTGGGCCGCCTCCAGTTCCATGTCGACGACGAGACGTTGCACGACGCCATGGCGCGGCTGGAGGATTGCGGCATCGCCGCTCTCGCCAACCGCTCGATCGGCTCGCTCAGCGGCGGCCAGCGCCAGATGGCCATGTTCGCGCAGGTTCTCATGCGCGAGCCCGCCGCGATGCTGCTGGACGAGCCGGTCAGCGCCCTCGATCTCAAGCACCAGATCGCGCTTCTCGACCTCGTGCGCCGCGAAACGCGGGCCAAAGGCTGGGTGACCGTCGTGGTGCTGCACGATCTCAATCTCGCCTGCCAATATGCCGACACGCTCCTCGTCGTGGCGGACGGAACGTTGCGGGCCTGCGGCCCGCCGCGAAGCCTCGTCACCGCCGATCTCATCGGCGCCGTCTACGGCGTCGAGGTCGAGATTCTGCACGATCGCGGGGGCTCGCCCATGGTTCAGCCGCTCGGAAACGTGCGTCGATCCTGCTCCTCTCCTCAGAAGGAACCGCAAAAGTGAAACCCGCTCTCGCCGCCGCGATCGCCGTGCTTCTCCTCGCCGCGCCGGGACAGGCCGCCGAGCACGAGGTGCGGATGCTGAACTATGGGAAGGACGGCGGAATGGTGTTCGAGCCGGCCTTCCTGCAGGCCGAGCCGGGCGACACGGTGACCTTCGTGCCCGGAAATAGCGGCCATTTCGTCCAGTCCTATGCCGTGCCGGACGGCGCGAAGGCTTGGAAAAGCACCGTGGACGAGCGGTTTTCGGTCCTCTTGGAGTAGGAGGGCGTCTATCTCTATGTCTGCCCGCCGCATCTCATGATGTCGATGCTCGGCGCCGTTCAGGTGGGACGAGCCGGCAATATCGAGGATGTCAAAAGCCGGGCCGCGAAGCTGCGGCCCAAGCTGGTGATGAAGGGCGAGCGGCTCGACGCCGCGCTCGCGCAGGTCGTGGAGGACTGACGCGCGCCGCCGCGCTTCGTCAGGGCCGGATCGCCTCGGCGTAGATGTCGAGAACGCGCGTCACGCTGGCCAGAAGAAGCGCTCTTGGCCGGGGCTCGACCTCGCCGGCTTCCACCAGCGGATAGAGCTGCCCGAGATGCTGGCTGACGAGCGGCAGCGGGAGGGCTCTGTCGCCGAGCCTTTCGAGAAGACGCTCCACCGCCGCCTTCGCCTCCGGCTCCGGCCAGTAGTAGCGGATGCGGTCGCTGAACGAGTAGTGGCGCTGGAGCCGCTGCTCGCTTTCGTCGCCGGGATAGTATTTCAGCCAATTGCCCGGCGCGGCGAGCATCACCCGTTCCATGGTCTCGGGCAGGGTCTCCTCGCCCTTGGCCGGCACGAGAATGTCGGCGATGGCGGAAAGGCCGTAGAGCGCCTCGCGCAGCGCGAAGGTGAGCCAGGGGCCGACTTTCAGGATGGCGAACCCGTCGCGCACCAGCGCCCGCAGGGCCACCGCCGGCTGATAGTCGGTGGAATGGGCCTCGAACACGAAGCCCGGCAGGTCTTGCAAACTGGCCGACAGGGTTCGCGCCTTGTCCGGCTCGTAGACCACGAGCTCGGCATTGCCGAACTCGACGCCCGGCTGCACGACGGCGCCCACTGCGCGGCCGAACGCCTCCGAAAGACCGGCCTTCGCGAAAGCCTCGCGATGCACCTCGATCGTGCGCCGCGCGGCGTCCGGCGTCGTAATCTGAAGATGGTCCAGCGCCTCGAAGGCGCCACCCGGCACCGGCACTTCCGTGCCCACGACATAGACGGGGAGCGGGCTGCTCTCGCCGCGCGCGGCGCCTTCGGCCCGCGCCGCCAGCCGGGCGGCGCGCTCGGCCACCACCTCGTCGGCGAGCGCCGCAGGTTCGCCCGCGCAGCCCATGGACGTGTCGAGATGCAGCTTCGTGAAGCCGGCCTCCGTGAAGGCCTCGATCATGATCTCGGCCTTTCGCATGGCCTCGTCCGCCGGCAGCGCCTTCCAGGGATTGGGCCCCAGATGGTCGCCGCCGAGCACCAGCCGGTCGAGCGGGAATCCGAGATCGGCGGCGATCCCCTCCACGAAGCGCCGGAAATCCGCTGGCGTCATGCCGGTATAGCCGCCGTCCTGGTTTACCTGATTGCAGGTCGCCTCGATGAGGACGTCCGTGCCATGCGCCAGCCCATGGCGAAGCGCGGCCTCGATCACCAGCGGATGGGCCGAGCAGACCGAGCAGATGCCGGCGGCCTCGCCGGCGGCAAAGCGCTGCGCGATCGCGGCGAAGCGCTCGCTCGCCGTGGTTGCCGCCGCGCTCATCGTCCGCTCTCCCGCTGGCTGGTTTCGATCAGGGACTGGATTTCCGCCAGGGTCCCCGTGCCCGCCATCGGCCCCTTGGCGCGGACGGCCAGGGCGCCGCAGGCATTGGCGACGCGCAACGCCTCGGCGGGGCCGGCGCCGCGAAGCCAGGCGCAGACGAAGCCCGCGCCGAAACAATCCCCCGCGCCGGTCGGGTCGATCTCTTCGGCGGCGAAGGCGGGCATGGCCGTGCGACCGTCGCGGTCGTAATGGACGGCCCCGTCCGCGCCCTTCTTCAACACGATCGTCGAAACGCCGCGATCCAGAAGCTCGGCCACCGCGCCGGCCTCGTCCTCGGCCTTGGCGAACAGGAAGAGTTCCGAGCCGGACGGCAGAAACAGGTCGCAGGATGCCAGGACGCTCGCAAGCGCCTCGCGCATGCCGGGCAGGTCCAGCATCTCGCGCCGGATATTGGGGTCGAAGGACACGGTCCCGCCCTTCGCCTTCACGGCCCGTATCGCGTCCTCCACCACCTCGATCACCACTGGGGAAAAGAGCGAGGAGCCCATGACGTGGAAATGGTCGGCCCTGTCCAGAAGCGCGCGCGCTTCCGGCGTGGTCGAGATGTGGCCGGAGGCGCTGAGCGGGATATTGTAGACGAAGGCCCGGCTTCCGTCCGCCGCGTAGCGCACGAAGGCGGTGCCGGTGGGCACGCCCGACAGCATCGCGATGGCGGACGTGTCGACGCCGCTCGCCTTAAGCCGCTCCACATTGAGCGTGCCGAAATCGTCGGCGCCCACCGCCGCGATCATGCCGCAGGCCTGCCCGAGCCGGGCCGCTTGATCGATGAAGATCGCCGGCGCGCCGGAGGGAAACGGCCCGACGAGCGGCCCCGGCTCCAGAAAGGTCTGGCCGATCCGGGTGGCCATGATCTCGACCAGGATCTCCCCGGCGGTCACCAGCATCTTCGATCCCTTCGGATCCATCGCGTTTCTCCTTGGGTGATTTCGTTCAGGCGGACTGGCGTTCGACGATCTCAGCGTCGAGAAGCACCGTCTCCTCGGCCGCGTCGTCCGCTACCTCGCCGCCCATGCGCCGCAGCAGGATATCCATCGCCCGGCGGCCGATCTCGTCGTAGTTCTGCGCCACGGTGGTCAGCGGCGGGCAGGTGTAGCGCGACAGCGGGTGGTCGTCGTGGCCGGCGATCCGCAGATGGTAATCCTCGCCCCTGCCGACCCTCAGGCCCGCCTGCCAGGCGGCGGCCAGCGCGCCAAAGGCCAGCCGGTCGTTGGCGCACAGGATCGTGCGTCCCTTCACGGAGCCGGCCTCGATCGCCATGCGCATGGTCTCGAACCCGAAGCGCTCGAAATCCCAGTCCCGCGCCGCGGGCAGGTCGAGCGACTTCGGCTCCAACCCTTGCGAGCGCATCGCGGCCTCATAGGCGCGGGCGCGGTCCGAGGCGTTGGCGTTCACCGCCGGCATGCCGAGAAACCAGGGCGGCGTGCCGGTCCGGCAGAGATGGTCGACGATCAGACCGAAGGACCGTCGATTGTCCGTCCCCACGAAGCTTGCGGGATGGGACGGCGCGGAATCGACATAGACGAGCGGGATGTCCGTCTCCAGCCGCTCCAGTGCCTGCGACCCGCCGGCCTGGGCGGCGCCCAACGGCGCCACCACCGCGCCGGCCACGCTCATGGAGGACAGGGTGCGCACCGCCTGGACCTCCTTGGCCTGATCGCCGTCCGACGACAGCACGAAGGCCTGAAACCCCGCATCACCGGCGATGGTCTGCATGCGCCGCGTCAGCGCCGCGTAGAACGGGTCCGAGGGGTCGGGAACGATGACGCCGACGATGTTGGAGCGGCGGCGCACGAGGTTGGCGGCCAGCATGTTGGGATGAAAGCCCGAGGTCGTCAGCGCCGCCTCTATGCGCCGGCGCGTCGTGTCCTTCAGGCTCGACGGATCGTTGAAGAACTTCGAGACGGTCGGCCGCGACAGGCCGACGAACAGGGAGAACTCCTCCATCGTGCGAACCGGCGTTTCGAGAACCCGCTGCCTGGGCGTCACGGCCATCCTCCCCAGAGATCGTTCGACAACCCGGTGGGGTCGGTTCGGCAACTTGTCAAACGATCTCTCAAGCCGAAAACTGGACCTTCATCGTATCGGGACCCGCTCCGCCCTTGCGAAAGAAGGGGCCGACCTCGTCCAAGGGAAGCCGGTGCGACACGAGCCGGCTCATGCCGCCGACATCGCTGCGCAACAGCGCGAGGGCGCGCTCGATCTGCCCGTTCAACGAATGCGCGCCGCAGAGGCGCAGCTGTCGGCGAAAGATTTCGAACGGCGCGATTTCGATGCGCGCATCGGGCGCGCAGACGCCGAAGAAAAGAACCGTGCCGCCATCGGCGGCATAGCTCGGCAGCGTCGCGGCCACGCTGGCGACCCCCGTCGCGTCCGCCGCGAAGTCGAAGCCGCGCTTCATCGCCTCCAGCGCGGAGGACCCCGGCGCCATGGCCTCGAGGCCGAGCGACTGCGCGAAGACCAGACGATGCTCGTTGATGTCGGCGACGACGACGCGCCCGGCGCCGGCGCTTTTCAGCGCGAGGGCCAAAAGCAGGCCGATGGGCCCGGCGCCGATCACCAGCGCCGCCTCAGGGCGGCGGCCGCCGGGCGCGGTGACGCCCGACGCGTCGAGCCCGTTGAGCACGCAAGCCAAGGGCTCGGCCAGCGCCGCCGTGTCGAAGGCGAGATCGCCGATGTCGTGGAGATGGCTGACATCGACGAGGCAATATTCGGCAAAGCCGCCGTCCCGCGTCACCCCATAGGCTTCCAGCCGCTCGCAGAGATTGGCGAGCCCCTTGCGGCAGGACGCGCAGTGGCCGCAGGCGATGTTGGGGTCCGCCACCACGCGGGCGCCGACTTCGAGCGTCGAGACGTCGTCGGCCACCGCTTCCACCACACCCGCGAACTCGTGGCCGGGAACGATGGGAAACGCGCCCGCCCCGTATCGGCCATGCAGGATGTCGATGTCCGTGTGGCAGAGGCCCGACGCCTTGATGCGCACCAGGGCATGTCGAGGCCGGATCGCGGCCACCGGCAGATCGGTGACGACGGCCACGCCTTCGGACTGGAACTGAACGGCCTTCATGCTTGGGCTCCCGAGAGAGGGTGGATGGCGCGGACCCCCAAGGGATCAGCTCATCCAGTTGCCGCCGTCGACATTGTAGGTCTGCGCCAGGATGTAGTCGCTGTCGCTGGAGGCGAGAAAGACGGCGAGACCCGCGATGTCCTCGGGCTTGGCGAAGCGGCCGATCGGAACGCTTTTCGCCACCGCCGCCTTCTTCTCGCCGGGGGCGAGGCCCTCCCATTTGGCGAAGGCGGCGTCCACCTGCTCCCAATGCTCGCCGTCCACCACGCCGGGGGCGATAGCGTTGACCTGGATGCCGTGCTTCACGAGGCCCAGCGCGGCGGACTGCGTGGCCGAGATGATGGCGGCCTTGGAGGCGCAGTAGAGCAGAACCAGCGCCTCGCCCCGGCGCCCGGCCTGGCTCGCCATGTTGATGATCTTGCCGCCGCGCTTGCGCGCGATCATGGCGTTGGACACCGCCTTCATCATGAAGAGCGGCCCTCTCAGGTTGACCGACAGGACCCGCTCGTAGCTCTCGGGCGTGATGTCGGTGATCGGCGCCATGTCGAAGATCGCCGCGTTGTTCACGAGGATGTCGATGCCGCCATGGGCCTCGTCCACCTCGGCCACGACGCGCTCGATCGAGGCGAGATCGGTGACGTCGAGCCGCACGGCATGGGCCTGCGGGCCGATCTCCCCGGCCGCCTGCGTGGCGCGCTCGATATTGACGTCGGCGATCACGACGCGGGCGCCTTCGCGAACGAAGGCCTGCGCGAAGCCGAGCCCGATGCCCCGGGCTCCGCCCGTGACGAGTGCGGTCTTACCCTCGAGTTTCATTGGTTCGATCCTGATCGGGAAAGGGGTTCCGGCGGCCTTGCGGCTGCGGCGCCGGTTTGGGGGGAAACGGGCGCCGGACCTAAATGTCCGGCGCCCGAAGCCGTTACTTGATGTAGCCCGCGCGGGTCATCTCGCGCGTGGCCTGCGACTGGGCCGCGGCCAGCGCCTGATCCACCGTGATGGTGCCCGACAGCGCCGAGGCAATCTGCTGGCCCACCGCCGTGCCGAGCCCCTGGAACTCGGGGATGGCGGCGAACTGAAGGCCGACATAGGGCTTGTCGGGGCCGGTCGAGGGGTCGGCGGCGTTCATGGAGCGCAGCGTCTCGGCGGCGAAGGGCGCGGCCTTCAGGTAGTTTTCGTTCTGGTAGAGCGAGGTCCGCGTGCCCGGAGGAACGTTGCCCCAGCCTTCCTTCTCGGCGACGAGCTTGGAATAGTCGCTGTCGGTCGCCCAGGCGATGAAGGTCTCGGCGGCTTCCTTCTTCTGCGAAGAAGCCGGGATCGCCAGCGACCAGGCCCAGAGCCAGTTCGCGCCGCCGTTCGGGCAATTGTCGACGCCGCAGGGCGCGGCCGTGAAGCCGACCTTGTCGGAGACCTGGCTCTGCTGCGGGTTGGTCACGAAGGAGCCAAGGCTCGTGGCGTCGATCCACATGCCGCACTTGCCCTGCGCGAACAGCGACAGATTCTCGTTGAAGCCGTTCGACGCCGCGCCCGGCGGGCCGAACTTCTGCATGGTCTCGACATAGCTGGCGACCGCCTTCTTCCAGCCTTCCGACTCGAACTGCGGCTTCCAGGCGGCGTCGAAATAGTTGGCGCCGAAGGAGCGGGCGAGGCTTCCGAGGAACGCCATGTTCTCGCCCCAGCCCGGCTTGCCGCGAAGGCAGATGCCGTAGACCCCGGCCGACTTGTCGGTCATCTTCTCGGCGGCCTGGGTGATGAAGCTCCAGGTAGGCTTCTCGGGCATGGTCAGCCCGGCCTTCTGCATCAGGTCCGTGCGATAGGCCGTCAGCACGCTTTCGCCGTAGAAGGGCGAGGCGAAGAGCTTGCCGTTCACCGACAGCGCGTCGCGCACGGGCGGCAGGAGCCCGTCGATGTCGAAAGCCGCGCCCAGATTGTCGAGCGGCGCGAGCCAGTCCTTGCGGGCCCAGATCGGCGCCTCGTAATTGCCGATCGTCAGAACGTCGAACTGGCCGCCCTTGGTGGCGATGTCGGTGGTCACGCGCTGGCGCAGCACGTTCTCTTCGAGCGTCACCCAGTTGATCTTGATGTCGGGGTGCTTCGCCTCGAACTCCGGCGTGAGCCGCTGCATGCGGATCATGTCGTTGTTGTTGACGGTCCCGACGGTAAGCACCGTCTGCGCCTGTGCGGGCAAGACGATCGCGAGAGCCGCGACGCAGCCCAGAGCCCATGATTGCAGGTTCATGCCTTCCTCCCAAACAACGATCCGTCGCCGAACTGCTGCAAGCGCGAGCCGGTCGCACCGGCCTCGTCGCGAGACCGGACATGCCCGGCGCCTCGTCGATCCAGCTTCGGTCCTCACCCACCGGTCAGCGCCGCTCTCCCTTCGACGCCCGCAAATTGCTACACGTGTAAACTTTTCCGGTCAAGAGCCCGCCGGCTCGATCTTCGAACTCGCGCCTTCGCTCCGAAAGGACCCTTCCCGTCCGGGGTCCGGCGAGGCGCGCGGCTTGCTCTTCGCCTCGCCTTGCCCCCATAAGTCGCCCTGTTCGGCGGCAAGAGGATCAGCGGCAGATGGCCATTTCCATTCCGCAATTGCACGGGGTGGAGGCCTTGGCCCGCACCGGGCAGTTCTCGCGCGCGGCGCGGGAGATCGGCGTCAGCGATCCGACCGTCTCGGCGCAGGTTCAGGCCTTCGAGGCCGCCACGCCGATGCGCCTCTTCCTGCGCGACGGGCACTCCTTGCGCGTCGCGCCCGAGGCGGAAGGCCTGATGGCGAAGATCCGCATCGCGCTGAGCTCCTTCGACGAGGTGGAGCATGACCTCACCGAGCGGCAGGCGTAGGCCGCGCGGCGCCTGTCGATCGGCGTCCAGTTCTGGCGTCATGTCGGTTGGCCGGTGCTGCGGCCCTTTCTCCTCGCCTCCTGGCTTTTGATCTTCACATGGTCGGTCGGCATGATCGGCATGAGCCGCACTTTGCAGGGCTCGCTCTTCGGCAGCCAGCGCATGCCGGCCATGGCCGTGATCCTCATGCTCTGCGCCATGATCAGCCTCACGCTCTGTCGCGTCGTCGTCCCTCGGGGGTTGAAATGGCTGACGTGACCCTTCCCGCCCCATCCCGCCGCCTGCGGCTGACGCGCAGTGCGCCCGGCGCCGCGCGCGGCACGAGCTGGGGTGCCTGGCCGCTCCTGCTCGTCGCGACCCTCTCTATCCTCGTGCCGATGGCGACCTTGGTGCTCTACAGTCTGGCGACGCGTTGGACGTCCAACGTCCTGCCGGACGGCTACACGCTCTCCCATTGGGCACAGGGCTTTGCCGATCCGCGCTTTCGCGAGGTGCTCTGGCGCTCCCTCTGGCTCGCGGTGCTCGTGGCGGTGATCGAGATCCTGCTTGTCGCCCCGGTGGTCTATTGGCAGCGCGTGCGCAACCCGGCGATCCGCCCGGTTCTCGAAACACTTGCCGCCATTCCCTTCGCCATGCCGCTTCTCGTGATCGCCTTCGGTCTCCTGCGCGCGACGGGCGATGATCTCCCCGCCGCGCAGGGCACGTTCGGCTCTCCCCTGAAGCTGCGCGGCGCAAGCGCGCAGCGCATCCGCCAGCGGGCGGACGAGCTTCTGGAAATGGTGGGCCTCACCGAGCGCGCCGACCACCCTCCCAACCAGCTATCCGGTGGCCAGCAGCAGCGCACGGCGCTGGCCCGCGCGCTCGCGGCCGATCCGGCCGTTCTACTTCTGGACGAGCCGCTTTCGGCGCTCGACGCCGTGGTGCGCGACCATCTGCGAGACGAGATCCGGCGCATCCAGCAGAGCATCGGCATCACCGCGATCCTCGTCACGCACGATCAGGCCGAAGCGCTGGCCGTGGCCGACCGGGTCGTCGTCATGCGCGCGGGGCGTATCGAACAGGTCGCCGCCCCGGCCGAGCTCTACGACCGGCCCACCAGCGCCTTCAGCGCCGGCTTCATCGGCGGGCGCAACCGGTTCGACTTGGCCGCCGAGAACGGCGAAGCGCGCCTCGGCGCGATCCGCTTCCCCGCGCCCTCGGGGGCGAGCCGCGCCGGCGTCTTCGTGTGCGCTGAGGATGTCCGCCGAAGCGCGGAGGGGCGACGGCGAGGCGGCGACCGTCGAAGCCCGTCTGTTCCAGGGGCAGACGACGCGCTTCTGTCTCTCGCTGCCCGGCGAGGACGGCCCGCTTCGCTTGAAGGTGGACTGGCCGAGCCGCGCGGTCGGCGACTTTCATCCCGGCGACCGGGTTCATGTGGCGATCGACCCGGCGGAGGCCCATGTCTTCCCGCTGTGAGGGCCCCGTTTTGACCTACGACATTCTCTTCATCACCGCCGACCAATGGCGCGCCGACCATTTGCCCGGCCGCGCGCCTGTCGCGCTACCGAACCTCGAAGCGCTGCTGCAGGGCAGCGTCTTGTTTCGGCGCCATTACACGCAGGCCTATCCGTGCGGCCCCGCCCGCGCGGGCCTGCACACCGGGCTCTACCCGCACAAGCACCGTTCGATCCTCAACGGCACGCCGCTCGACGCGCGCCACCCGACCGTGTTCTCGCTGATGCGCCGCGCCGGCGTCCGGCCGCGCCTTTTCGGCTACACCGACACGACCGCCGACCCGCGCCTGCTACCGCCCGGCGACCCCGCGATCGGCGACTATGAGGGCGTCGCCCCCGGCCTGGAAGTGGACACGCTTCTGACCGAGCGCGCGACGCCCTGGCTCGCCCATCTCAAGCGGCGTGGCGCCGCCGTGCCGCATCCCGAGCGGGGGCGCGACGCCATCTTCGCCGCGCGGCCCTTCGGCGCGCCGGCCCTGTTCGACGCGGAGGATTCCGAAACCGCCTTTCTGACGGACCGTTTTCTCGACTGGTTCTCGGTCGCCGGCCCCGAGCCCTTCTTCGCGCATCTTTCCTTCATCGCGCCCCATCCGCCCTTCGCGGTGGCCGAGCCCTTCCATTCGCTGGTCGATCCCGCCGACGTCGCGCTGCCGATCGGCTGGGGCGCCTTCGCGCGAGAGGGAGCGCAGCATCCGCTGATCGCCTTCCATCAAGCGCGAACAAATATGTCCAACTTCGCGCCCGGCCTTGCCGGCCCGGCGGTCGCCGCCGACGAGGCGAGCGTTCGGCGCATTCGCGCCACCTATGCCGGGATGGCGGCGGAGGTGGACCATCATCTCGGCCGCATCGTCGCGGCGCTGAAGGCCGCGGGCCGCTGGGAGCGCACGCTCCTCGTCCTGTCGGGCGACCATGGCGAGCAATTGTTCGACCACGGGCTCCTCGGCAAGCTCGGCTATTTCGACCAGTCGGCCCATATCCCGCTGATCCTGCGCGACCCCCGGCCCGAGGCCGACGCCGCGCGCGGCAGCGTGGTGGACGCCGTCACCCAGTCGATCGATCTCCTGCCGACCCTTCTCGATTTCGCCGGCCTTCGCCCACCCGCCAATGTCGACGGCGAAAGCCTCCGGCCCTTCTGCCGGGGCGAGCGGCCCGCCGGCTGGCGCGACGCGGCCCATTGGAGCTTCGACTTCCGCGATCTCGTCCGGGGGCGGCCGGAGGCCCCGCAAGGGCTGACGGACCGACTCGCTTCGCTGCACGTGGTCCGCACCGAGCGCCTGAAATACGTCCACTTCCCCGGCCTGCCCCCTGCGATCTACGATCTGGCGAGCGACCCGGAAGAGCGGCGTAATCTGGCCGGCGACGCGGCGGGCGAGCGCCTGCGTGTGGAAGGGCTGGAGCGCCTCCTCAACCTCAGGCTCCGCCACGAGGACAACACCCTCACCGAGTGGTCGCCTGATTGAACCGAGCGGCCGTCAGGGCCGCAGGCGCGCGCCCGCCGGGTCGAAAAGCCAAGCGTCCTCCAGCCGGAACCGCGTCTCGACCCGCTTGCCGGGCGGCGGCGCCGGCCCAGCCTTTAGGCATTCCCAAGCCGCGCGGTGCTACATTGGAAATTGCCGGTTCCTCGCCCCTTCGAAGCCTTCGTAATCTCCTGCGTCCAACGCCTTTGCGGGCCTCGTCTCTCCTTGTGCGGCAGAGAGTGTTCGGTTCACGCACACAGGCGTCCCCCAGCCTGCCGAGCGATGCGGTGAAGGTGTTCGATCGCTGTTCGACATAGGCGATCGCCCATTCCGCTTCATTGTCAGACTCCATCCCCGGCCCGATGCGCACTCTTTCGTTCGGCGGTTTCGCTTTATCTGCGCGGACTTTCGTTTATGACCGAAGGGTCGCAACTCTTCGGAGGCCCGCATGCTGTCCGATCGCCAAAGCCAGATTCTGGACCTCGCGCGCCGGCAGGGCCGCGTGCAGGTGGACGAGCTGTCGCAACGCTTCGAGGTCAGCGTCCAGACCATCCGCAAGGATCTCAACGACCTGTGCGACGGGCGCCTCCTGTCCCGCATTCATGGCGGCGCGGTGGTCTCCTTCGGGGCGGAGAATGTCGGCTACGACGCGCGCCGCCTGATCGCCGCCGGTGAAAAGGCCGCGATCGGCAGGGCGGTCGCCGATCTCGTGCCCAACGGCGCCTCGCTCACCATCAATATCGGCACCACGACGGAGGCCGTCGCGACGGCCTTGTCGCGCCACCAGGGTCTGATGGTGGTGACCAACAACATCAATGTCGCAACCACGCTGCGCCCCTGCCCCGAGATCGAGGTCGTGATCGCGGGCGGTACGGTGCGACGCTCCGATGGCGGCATCGTGGGCGAGGCGGCGGTGGATTTCATCCAGCAGTTTCGGGTCGATTTCGCGGTGATCGGCGTGTCCGCGATCGAGGCGGACGGCACGCTGCTCGACTACGACTATCGCGAAGTGCGCGTCGCCCAGGCCATCATCGCCAATGCGCGCCACACGATCCTCGTGTCCGACGCCACCAAGTTCGAGCGCACGGCCTCGGTGCGAATCGGCAATATCCGCGAGATCGGCACGTTCGTGACCGATCATTGCCCGGTGGAGGAGTTCCGGCAGGTCTGCAAAGCCGCCCAGGTCCGGCTGATCGAAGTGGCGTCGCGGGACAAGACTCCGTCCATCACGAGCGATTGACTTTCGTTTTCCTTTCGATATCGTCGCATCAGATTTCGCAACCGGCGAATACATGCTGCGATGCGAAAGTGAGCGGGACCGGACATGGCGCAGTTCGACGTCTTCATTATCGGCGGGGGCATCAACGGCTGCGGCATCGCGCGCGACGCCGCCGGGCGCGGCTACAGCGTCGGTCTCGCCGAGATGAACGACCTCGCCTCCGGCACGTCCTCCTGGTCCACCAAGCTGATCCATGGCGGATTGCGCTATCTCGAACACTACGAGTTCCGACTGGTGCGCGAGGCGCTGGCCGAGCGCGAGGTGCTCTGGCGCATCGCGCCCCATATCGTGCGCCCGCTGCGCTTCGTGCTGCCCTATCACAAGGGCCTGCGCCCGGCTTGGCTGCTGCGGCTCGGCCTGTTTCTCTACGATCATATCGGCGGGCGGCGGCAGTTGCCGGCCACGAGCGGCGTCGATCTCGCCGGCCCGCTCGGCGCGCCGCTGAAGACCGGCTTCACCAAGGGCTTCGAATATTCCGACGCGCGGGTGGACGACGCGCGGCTGGTGGTGCTCAACGCGCGGGACGCCGAGGCGCGCGGCGCCGAGATCATGGTCGGGACGGAAGTCACCGAAGCCCGGCGCGAAGGCGCGCTCTGGCGCATCCGGCTGCGGGACCGGCGCGCGGGCGGCACTGAGCGGGTGGTCACCGCGCGCTTCCTCGTCAACATGGCGGGGCCGTGGGTGGATCGCGTGATCCAGCGCGCGCTCGGCCAGAGCGAGGCGCGGCACGTGCGCCTCGTGCAGGGCTCGCACATCGTCACGCGCAAGCTCTTCCACCACGACCGCGCCTATATCTTCCAGAACGCCGACCAGCGCATCGTCTTCGCCATTCCCTACGAGCGCGACTTCACGCTGATCGGCACGACGGACCGGGACTATGACGGCGACCCGGCCAAGGTCGCCATCACGGACGAGGAATCCGACTATCTCTGCCGCGCCGCCTCGGACTATTTCGAGCGCCCGGTGACGCGGGCCGACATCGTCTGGACCTATTCCGGCGTTCGCCCGCTCTTCGACGACGGCGCCTCCAAGGCGCAGGAGGCGACGCGCGACTATGTCCTCAAGGTCGAGGGCGATGCGGCGCGCGGCGAGGCGGGGCTTTTGAACGGCTTCGGCGGCAAGATCACCACCTATCGCAAGCTGGCCGAAGACGCGCTGGAGCGCATCGGCGAGCGCATCGGCGCCAAGGGCGCGCCCTGGACAGGCAGCCGCCCCCTGCCCGGCGGCGACTTCGCCACCGACGGCGTCGGCGCGATCGAGGCGGAGCTTTCGCGTCTCGCCCCCGCGCTGGACCAGGCGACGGTCTCGCGCATGGTCTCGGCCTATGGGCGGGACGCGCTGGGTATCGCAGGCAACGGTCTTGGCCGCGATCTCGGGCATGGCCTCTTCGAGGCCGAGCTCGGCTGGCTGGTGGAGCGCGAATGGGCGCGCACGGCCGAGGACGTGCTCTGGCGGCGATCCAAGCTCGGCCTGCGGTTCTCGGCCACGGAGGTCGAGGCGCTGGAACGGGCCATCGAAGGTTTGGTGGCGATCCGAAAGACCGCCGCCGCTTGAGGACAACGAGGCTCCGACGCGCGGCAGGAGGCGCGGGAGCCTGAGGACATGTCCGGCCGGAGCGAGATCGCTCCCGTGTTGGACGAGGGTTGAGAACAGACAGATCGAGCCTTCCCGGTGCCCTTGTGCGCACCCAAAGGGCTCGAACGCGACGGGTGGGCCTGGGAGGGTTCGATGCTGGAACTGATCGACGTGACGCGCATGGTCGGAGCCGAGACGCATATCGACCGCGTGTCGCTGCGCCTCGAACGCGGCTCGCTGAACGTGCTTCTCGGGCCGACGCTCGCGGGCAAGACCAGCCTCATGCGCCTGATGGCCGGGCTCGACCGGCCGACATCGGGCCGCATCCTGGCCGATGGAGTGGACGTGACGGGCGTGCCCGTGCGCCGGCGCAACGTCGCGATGGTCTACCAGCAGTTCATCAATTATCCCGCCTTCACGGTCTACGAGAACATCGCCTCGCCGCTGCGCGTCGCCGGTCGCTCGCAGGCGGAGATCGACGCCGCCGTTTCGCGCGCCGCCAAGTTGATGAAGCTGGAGCCCTATCTCCAGCGCACGCCGCTCAACCTCTCCGGCGGCCAGCAGCAGCGCACGGCGCTGGCGCGCGCCCTGGTCAAGGGCGCCGATCTCGTGCTGCTCGACGAGCCGCTCGCCAATCTCGACTACAAGCTGCGCGAGGAACTGCGCGAGGAACTGCCGCGCATCTTCGCCGAAACGGGCGCCGTCTTCGTCTATGCCACGACCGAGCCGACCGAGGCGCTTCTGCTCGGCGGCAACACGGCGACGATGAGCCAGGGCCGCATCACCCAGTTCGGGCCAACGGCCAATGTCTATCGACGCCCGGCCGATCTCGTCACCGCCCGCACCTTTTCCGATCCCCCGCTCAACGTCGCCTCCGCCGTGAAGGGCGCGGAGGGTCTGGCCTCTTCGCTCGGTTTCTCCGTGCCGCTGCCGCCCGTGGCGCGGATGCTGCCGGACGGGCCCTGCCAGATCGGCCTTCGCCCACATCATCTTTCGCTGACAAACCGCCCCGGCTCGGTCGCTATGCAGGGCACGGCCGTCATCGCCGAGGTGACGGGCTCGGAAACCTTCGTTCATGCCGAGGTCGCGGGGCAAAGGCTCGTCGCGCTTCTGCCCGGCATCCAGCGCGTGGAGCCGGGCGAGGCGGTCACGCTTCACTTCGACCCCGCCGCGCTTCTCGTCTTCGATGCGAGCGGGCGCGCGGTCGGCGAACCCGCCCGGTTGGCGGCCTGAGGAGACAGACCATGGCCGCGATCCGCCTGGACCATATTCGCCACGCCTACACGCCCGAACTCGCCAGGGCCGGCACCTACGCGCTGCGCGAGGTCGACCATCTGTTCGAGGACGGCGGCGCCTATGCGCTGCTCGGCCCCTCGGGCTGCGGGAAGACGACGCTTCTCAACATTATTTCCGGCCTCTTGACGCCCTCCGAAGGCACGCTGCGCTTCGACGAGCGGGACGTGACGACGCTCTCGCCGGAAGCGCGCAACATCGCGCAGGTCTTCCAGTTTCCGGTGATCTACGACACGATGAGCGTGGCGGACAATCTCGCCTTCCCCTTGCGCAACCGGAAGGTCCCCAAGCCCGAGATCGAGCGGCGCGTCGGCGACATGCTGCGCCGGCTGGGGCTCGAGGCCAAGGCCGGGCGCAAGGCGCAGGGGCTCACCGCCGACGAGAAGCAGAAGATCTCGCTGGGGCGCGGCCTCGTGCGCTCGGATGTGAACGCCATTCTGTTCGACGAGCCGCTGACCGTCATCGACCCGCACATGAAATGGCAGCTGCGCTCGCAGCTGAAGGAGCTGCACCGCCAGTTCCGCACCACGATGATCTACGTCACCCACGACCAGACCGAGGCGCTGACCTTCGCCGAGAAGGTCGTGGTGATGACCGAGGGGCAGGTCGTGCAGATCGGCACGCCCGAGGAGCTGTTCGAGCGCCCGCGCCACACGTTCGTCGGCTATTTCATCGGCTCGCCGGGCATGAACGTCCTGCCCTGCCGGCTTGAGGGCGAGGACGCTGTTCTGGCCGGCGGGCGGGTTCGCCTGGGCGGCGGCGCGCGGGTGGCCAGCGGCGCGCGCACCGAACTCGGCATCCGGCCCGAATTCGTGCGGCTCGTGCCGCGCGGGCAAGGTCTGCCGGTGCAGGTCCGCCGGGTGGAGGATCTCGGCGCCGAGCGGGTCGTACGCGCCGAGTTGGACGGGCAGAAGATCGTCTCGATCGTGCCGGAAGGGGTGGCCGTTCCCACTGAGGCGGACGTCGCCTTCGCGCCGGAGGCCCTGCATCTCTACGCCGATTCCTGGCTCGTCGAAGGGAGGGCCTGACATGAACAAGACCTATGACAACCGCGCCTGGCTCATGGTCCTGCCGGTTCTCGTTCTGGTCGCCTTCTCGGCGGTGATCCCGCTGATGACCGTGGTGAACTACTCCGTTCAGGACTCGTTCGGAAACAACGAGTTCTTCTGGGCCGGCACGGAATGGTTCACCGAGATCCTGACCTCGCCGCGCTTCCACGACGCGCTCTGGCGCAACCTTCTCTTCTCCGCCATCATCCTCGCCATCGAGGTGCCGCTCGGTATTCTCGTGGCGCTCGCCATGCCCAAGAAGGGCATCTGGGTGCCGGTCTGCCTCGTGCTGATGGCGCTGCCGCTCCTCATTCCGTGGAACGTCGTGGGCACGATCTGGCAGGTCTTCGGGCGCTCCGACATCGGCCTTCTCGGCCACACGCTGGCCAGCCTCGGCATTCCCTACAACTACGTGCAGAATTCCTTCGACGCCTGGGTGACGCTGATCGTCATGGATGTCTGGCACTGGACGAGCCTCGTCGTGCTCCTTTGCTATGCCGGCCTCGTCTCGATCCCCGACGCTTATTATCAGGCCGCCAAGATCGACGGCGCCTCGCGCTGGGCCGTGTTCCGCTACATCCAGCTGCCGAAGATGGGACGGGTGCTGCTGATCGCCGTGCTGCTGCGCTTCATGGACAGTTTCATGATCTACACCGAGCCTTTCGTGGTCACCGGCGGCGGCCCCGGCAACTCCACCACCTTCCTGTCGATCGATCTGGTGAAGATGGCGGTGGGCCAGTTCGACCTCGGCCCGGCGGCGGCCATGAGCCTCGTCTACTTCCTCATCATCCTCCTCCTGTCCTGGATCTTCTACACCGTCATGACCAATGCCGGCGTGGATCGCCCCACCTCCAAGGGAGACGCTTGAGATGAGCGCGACCGACCTCGGACAAGCCGGCGCGCCCGCGCTGCCGCCGGCGCTGCATTCGGAAGCCGCGATCAAGGCGCGCTCGCGCATGGCCTCGGGCGGCTTCCGGCCCAAGGCGCTGATCCCGATCGTCTACATCCTGTTCCTGCTCGTGCCGATCTATTGGCTCGTCAACATGAGCTTCAAGACCAACAGCGAGATCATCGGCGCCTTCTCGCTGTTCCCCGCCGAGCCGACGCTCGCCAACTACCGGACGATCTTCACCGACCCGTCCTGGTACATGGGCTACGTCAATTCCATCACCTATGTCGTCCTGAACATGGTGATCTCGGTGGCGGCCGCACTGCCCGCCGCCTACGCCTTCTCGCGCTACCGGTTCCTGGGCGACAAGCACCTCTTCTTCTGGCTGCTGACCAATCGCATGGCGCCGCCGGCGGTCTTCGCCCTGCCCTTCTTCCAGCTCTATTCCGCCTTCGGGCTGATCGACACGCATATCGCCGTGGCGCTCGCGCACTGCCTGTTCAACGTGCCGCTGGCGGTCTGGATTCTGGAAGGCTTCATGTCGGGCGTGCCGAAGGAGATCGACGAGACCGCCTATATCGACGGCTATTCCTTCCCACGCTTCTTCGTGAAGATCTTCATGCCCCTGATCGCGAGCGGCATCGGCGTCGCCGCCTTCTTCTGCTTCATGTTCTCCTGGGTCGAACTCCTGATCGCGCGCACGCTGACGGTGACCGAGGCCAAGCCCATCTCCGCCATCATGACGCGCACCGTCTCGGCCGCCGGCATGGACTGGGGCGTGCTGGCAGCGGCGGGCGTCCTCACCATTATCCCCGGCGCGATCGTGATCTGGTTCGTGCGCAACTACATCGCCAAGGGCTTCGCCCTGGGGCGGGTGTGACATGGCACGACTGTCCGAGTTCGCCCGCAACACCATCCCCAACCTCTCCGGGAGGATCTGACATGCCCGATTTTTCCTGGATGGCCTGGACGCTGCCGACCGCCATCTTCTTCGTGGCCATCGCCGGCCTCATCGCCCTGATGGGCGTCTGGGAGGCCGTGTCGCCGGGCGGGGGGCCGCGCTACGGCTTGCTCCGCTTCGAGACGACGCGCGGCGACCGTTTGTTCCTGTCGCTGCTCGGCTCGGCCTTCATCTGCCTCGGCTTCGTCGGGCTCGGCGGCGAGGACGCCAATCTCTGGATCGGCCTCGGCGTGTGCCTGGTCTGGTTCCTTCTCGTCTTCCGCTTCGTCTGACGCCTTCGCGCCCCATGTCGGGGAGGGCGCGGGGCGAAAGGCGTGAAGCGGCACAACAGGTCTTCGCGTCACCGGCCGATCGACGCGGACCCGTCTTCTCGATCGGCCCTTACGTCTCTCTGGGAGGAGCATCATGCAGAAACATCATTGGTTGGCTTCAGTAGCGCTTGCCGCCCTTGCGCTCGCCGGTCCGGCCCATGCCGACATGGGCGCGGCCAAGTCGTTCCTCGACACCGAGGTCAAGGACCTCTCCAGCCTGTCGCGCGGCGACCAGGAAAAGGAGATGCAGTGGTTCATCGACGCCGCCAAGCCCTTCCAGGGCATGGACATCAAGGTCGTCTCGGAAACGCTGACGACGCATGAATACGAGTCGAAGGTGCTGGCCCCGGCCTTCACCGCCATCACCGGCATCAAGGTCACGCACGACCTGATCGGCGAAGGCGACGTCATCGAAAAGCTGCAGACGCAGATGCAGTCGGGCGAGAACATCTACGACGCCTATGTCAACGATTCCGACCTGATCGGCACGCATTGGCGCTACCAGCAGGTCCGCAACCTGACCGACTGGATGGCCGGCGACGGCAAGGACGTGACCAGCCCGACGCTCGACATCGCCGACTTCATCGGCACGAGCTTCACCACCGCGCCCGACAAGAAGCTCTACCAGCTGCCCGACCAGCAGTTCGCCAATCTCTACTGGTTCCGGTACGACTGGTTCAACGACGCGAAGAACAAGGCCGACTTCAAGGCCAAGTACGGCTACGATCTCGGCGTTCCGGTCAACTGGTCGGCCTACGAGGACATCGCCGAATTCTTCACCGGTCGCGAGATCGGGGGCAAGAAGGTCTATGGCCACATGGACTACGGCAAGAAGGACCCTTCGCTCGGCTGGCGCTTCACCGACGCCTGGCTCTCCATGGCCGGCAACGGCGACAAGGGCCTGCCCAACGGCCTGCCCGTGGACGAATGGGGCATTCGCGTCAACGACAAGTCGCAGCCGGTCGGCTCGTGCGTGGCGCGCGGCGGCGACACCAACGGCCCGGCGGCCGTCTACTCCATCGAGAAATATCTCGAATGGCTGAAGAAATACGCCCCGCCGGTGGCGCAGGGCATGAACTTCTCCGAAAGCGGCCCGGTGCCGGCGCAGGGCGAAGTCGCCCAGCAGATCTTCTGGTACACCGCCTTCACCGCCGACGCCGTGAAGCCGGGTCTGCCGGTCGTCAACGAGGACGGCACGCCGAAATGGCGCATGGCCCCCTCGCCGCACGGCGTCTACTGGGTGGACGGCATGAAGCTCGGCTATCAGGACGTCGGCTCGTGGACGCTGATGCAGTCCACGCCCACCGACCGCGCCAAGGCCGCCTGGCTCTACGCCCAGTTCGTCACCTCCAAGACGGTGGACGTGAAGAAGGCCCATCACGGCCTGACCTTCGTTCGCGAATCCACGATCCGCGACAAGAGCTTCACCGAGCGCGCCAAGGATCTCGGCGGTCTGGTCGAGTTCTACCGCTCGCCCGCCCGCAAGCAGTGGTCGCCGACCGGCACCAACGTTCCCGACTATCCCAAGCTCGCTCAGCTCTGGTGGCAGGCGATCGGCGATGCGGCGGCCGGCAACAAGACCCCGCAGCAGGCGATGGACACGCTCTGCGCCGAGCAGGAAAAGGTGATGGCGCGCCTGGAGCGGGCCAAGGTCCAGGGCGACAAGGGCCCCGTGCTCAACAAGGAGCAGGACATGGCCTATTGGGTCGAGGAGGCCAAGAAGAACGGCACGATCGCGCCCCAGCCCAAGAAAGAGAACGAGAAGGAAAAGCCCGTCACCGTCAATTACGACGAGCTGGTGAAGAGCTGGTCCGACGCCGATGCCGCTGCGGCCCAGCCGGGGGCGACCCCCGTCTCGGCCCCGGCGAAGTAAGCCTGGCCCCTCTCGCATCTTGACGAAAGGGCCGGTTCGCCGGCCCTTTCCCTGTTACACCGACCTCTACCGCCTTTCGTTTCGGGAGTTTCCATGGCCGGCTATGTGCTTGCGATCGACCAGGGCACGACGTCCACCCGCGCCATCGTCTTCGACGATGCCTTCCGCATTCTCGGCGTCGGGCAGGAGGAGTTCCCGCAGCATTTCCCGCGCTCCGGCTGGGTCGAGCACGATCCGGAGGACATCTGGCGCTCCACCGTCGCGACGGTGCGCACGGCGCTCGCCGCCGCCTCGCTTTCGGCCGGCGACATCGCGGCGCTCGGCATCACCAACCAGCGCGAAACGACCGTGATCTGGGACCGCGACAGCGGCGCGCCGATCCACAACGCCATCGTCTGGCAGGACCGGCGCACCGCCGAGACCTGCGGGCAGCTGCGTGAGGACGGAGTCGAGGCCGAGGTGACGGGCAAGACCGGCCTCGTGATCGATCCCTATTTCTCCGGCACCAAGATCAGCTGGATTCTCGACAATGTCTCGGGCGCGAGAGCGCGCGCCGAAGCCGGCAAGCTCGCCTTCGGCACGGTGGACAGCTTTCTTCTCTGGCGCCTGACGGGCGGGCGCGTCCACGCAACGGACGCGACCAACGCCAGCCGCACGCTTCTGTTCGACATCGAAGCCAATAGCTGGGACGACGAGCTCCTGAGGCTCCTGCGCGTGCCCCGCGCCCTTCTGCCGGAGGTGCGGGACTGCGCCAGCGATTTCGGCACGACCGATCCCGCCCTGTTCGGCGCCGCCATTCCCATTCTCGGCATGGCGGGGGATCAGCACGCCGCCCTGCTCGGCAATGCCTGTTTCCGGCCGGGCATGACCAAGTCGACCTACGGCACCGGCTGTTTCGCCGTTCTGAACACGGGCGGGACGCGCTGCCATTCGCAGAACCGGCTCCTCTCCACCGTCGGCTATCGCCTCGGCGGCCAAACGACCTTCGCCTTGGAGGGCTCGATCTTCGTTGCCGGCGCGGCGGTGCAATGGCTGCGCGACGGGCTGAAGCTGATCGAGCGGGCCGAGCAGTCCGGCCCCATGGCCGCGAAGGCCAGCGAGGGGGAGGACGTCTATCTCGTGCCCGCCTTCGTCGGGCTGGGCGCGCCCTGGTGGGACGCGGAAGCGCGCGGCGCGATCTACGGGCTGACCCGCAACACCGGCCCGAACGAATTCGCCCGCGCCGCGCTGGAATCGGTCTGCTTCCAGACGGGCGACCTGCTCGGCGCCATGGGGCGGGATTGGCAGGGCGAGGGAGACCGCGTCCTGCGCGTCGACGGCGGCATGGTGTCCAGCGACTGGACCATGCAGCGCCTCGCCGATCTTCTCGACGCACCGGTGGACCGGCCTGTCGTGTTGGAAACCACGGCGCTCGGCGCAGCCTGGCTCGCCGGCTTTCAGGCCGGCGTCTGGCCCGACCAGGACGGATTTTCCGCCAGCTGGCACCTGGAGCGCCGCTTCGAACCGGGCATGTCTCCGGTGGAACGCGGCCGCAAGCTCGCCGGCTGGGCCTCCGCCGTGAAGCGCACGCTGACGCCGTGAGAAGCTGGTCTCTCCGGGGTCAGGCCGTGCGCTGAAAGTCCTCGATCTCGACCGGCCCCGGTCGCCCGTAGAGGAAGCCCTGATGGATCAGGCAGTCGCTGGCGAGAAGCACCTCGCGCTGGCGCTCGGTCTCGATCCCTTCGGCCACGGCCGTCAGATTGTAGCCCCGACACAGCGCGATGACCGACTGCACCACGGCGGCGCAGCCGTCCTCGCCGTCGAGATCGGCAACGAAGCTGCGGTCGATCTTGATGCGGGTCAAAGGCAGGGCGCGCACCAGGGCGAGGGACGAGAATCCCGTGCCGAAATCATCGAGCGCGATGCCGACGCCGAGATCGCGCACCGAGCGAAGCGTCCCGCTGGCGCTTTCCAGATCTTCGAGGATCGCGGTCTCGGTGATCTCCAGTTCCAGCCGATGCGCCGCAAGACCAGTGGACGCGAGGATCGAGCCGACGAGATCGGCCAGCCCCTCGCCGCGCAGCTGGGTCGCCGAAAGGTTGACGGCAATCGTCAGATGCGGCGCCCAGGCGGCGGCGTCGCGGCAAGCCGTTCGCAGCACCCATTCGCCGATCTGCGGCATGAGGCCGAGCTTCTCCGCCACAGGCACGAACTCGGCGGGCGAAACGGAGACGCCCGTCTGGTCGACCCAGCGCAGGAGCGCCTCGTAGCCCAGGATTTCCTGGCTGCGCCCATCCACAAGTGGCTGGTAGGCGAGCTGGAAATCGCATGTCGAGGCGGCATGGCGCAGCTTGAGTTCGAGCAGCGAGCGGGCGAGCGCGACCTCGTTCATCGACATGTCGTAGAACCGAACGCAGTTCCGGCCTTCGCTCTTGGCGCGGTAAAGCGCCTGGTCGGCGCTGCGGTAGAGCGCGGGAATCTCGTCGCCGTCCTGCGGAGCGATAGCGACGCCGACGCTCGCGCCGATATTGGCCGTGTGCGCCCCGATCTCGATCGGGCGGTTCATCGCCGCGACGATGTCGTTCGCCATGGCGGCGATGTCGCTCTGGCTGGGCGAGTTGAACTGGAGAATGGCGAACTCGTCGCCTCCCAGCCGGCCCGCCACGCCATGAAGCCCCGCGACCGTCTCAAGCCGCCGGGCGACCTCGCATAGGACCTCGTCGCCGACGAGATGGCCGAACATGTCGTTCACGGGTTTGAAGCGGTCGAGATCGACATAGTGAAGCGCGATGCGCGAGCCGTAGGTGATCTGCGGAAACTGGATCTCGAAATGTTCGCCGAGGCCGACACGGTTGGGAAGCCCGGTCAGCCCGTCATGCAGCGCCTGGAACCGGAAGCGCTGTTCGGAGCTGCGCTGATCGGTTAGGTCGCGCGTTACCTTGGCAAAGCCGATGAAGTCGCCGTCCTCGTCGTGGATGGCGTCCAGCGCGACGCTGGCCCAGAAGGCGGTCCCGTCCTGGCGGTAGCGCCAGCCTTCCGTCGCGAAATGGCCGTAGCGCCGGGCCAGCTCGAGATTGCGCCGCGGCACGCCCTGCTCGCGGTCCTTCTTCGAGTAGAAGCACTCGTAGTTCTTGCCGACGATCTCCTCGGCCTTGTAGCCCTTGGCCCGCTGCGCCCCGGCGTTCCAGTTCAGAACGGTGCCGTCCTCGGCGAGAAGGTAGATCGCGTAATCCTTCACGCTTTGAACGAGCAGACGGTACATCAGTTCGGAGGTGATCGACTTCTTGGCCATGCGCTTCCCCATCGCCTGTCACCCTGGGCCGCCGCGGTAAACAATTTGCCCACGATACAGGCGCGCCCTATGTTGGGCGTCCGATTTTTCGACCCTTGCGGGCTTATGCCGCGTCTGACGGCTGGGGTCAGCGCAGCGCGCCGACGACGCTTTCGACGCTCCGCATCAGCGAACCGAAGGCGCCGAACGGCCAGGGCTTACCCCCTGTCGGCGCGACATGGCCGGCGGCCACCATGGGAAGCAGGGGCCAGAGCGGGCTTGCGGTCAGTGCGGGCGGCAGCTCGGCGTCGAGAAGAACGAGATGCGTCTCGGCCGGCAGCGCGGCCAGTTGCTCGAGGCCGAGCGTGGTGAAACCGAAGGGCTGCGGCTCCGCGAAGGGCGGCGGGGGAAAGCCGACGCGCGCGAGACATTGCGCGAGCGCCGCGTTCGAGGTGAAGACGCGAAGGCGCGCAACGCCCGGCAGTGGCTGCGCGACGAGAAGCGGGCGCGAGGCCGCCGCCGCGCCATGGCGCTCCGCAAGCCCGGCCAACCGCGTCTCGACATCGGCGAGGATGCGGTCGGCCTCCCCCGCCCGGCCCACCAGAGCGCCGATCTCCCGCGTCGCCGCTCGCAGCGCGGCGAGCATGTCGAGATCGGCGGGATTGTCGGCGATCAGCGTTGTCGGCGCGATCGCGGAGAGTTCCGCCTCGATCGACCGGTGGCGAAACGCGCTGGCGAGGATCAGGTCCGGCCGCAAGCGCGAGATCGCCTCCAAGCTCGGCTGCTGGCGCCGTCCGAGATCGGGCACGGCGGCAAGTTCGTCGGACGCGATGCTCACCCAGCTCGCATAACCCTCGCGCTCCGCGACGCCCGCCGGCACGAGCCCCAGAAGAAGCAGGATCTCCGTCGAGTTCCATTCGAGCGCCACGACCTTGCGCGCCCGCTCCCCGGCCCAAAGAGGCCCAGGCAGGGCGAGCGACGCGAGGCCGCCCGCCAGAACGCTTCGCCGCGAAAGCGGCATCACCATTTGACGCTCGCCGTCGCGACCACGCTGCGGCCCTGCCCGAAATAGCACTGGGTCGAGATGTTGCAGCCGGCGACATAGGTCTTGTCGCCGAGATTGGTCGCGTTGACCTGCAAAGCCCAATTGTGAACGTCGTAGCGCACGAAGGCGTCGGCCAGGACATAGCTCGGCACGAAGAACGTGTTGGCATCGTCGCCCGCCGTGGCGCCGATCCGCCGCACGCCGCCGCCGATCTTCAATGTGCCCGGCAGGGCGTCGGGCATGGGAACGTCGTAGGACAGGAAGAGGCTCTGCTGCTGCTTCGGCACGGTGTAGGGCCTGTTTCCGACATTGGCGGCCGTCTTGCTCCTGGAAATTTCCGGGTCCTGAACGCTCAAGGCCGCCACGAGATCGAGCCCGTCGAAGACGCGCGCCGTCGCCTCCAGTTCGACGCCGCGCACCCGCACCTCGTCGGTCTGATAGTAGACGCCCGCGGTGCGGTTGACGACGTTCTGCTGCGTCGCCTCGAAGGCCGAAAGGGTCACCGAATACGGCGCGGCATCGGGCGAGAACTTGATGCCGGCCTCGATCAGCTCGCCCGTCGTCGGCTTCAGCGCCGTGTCGGTCAGCGTCAGCACCGGCTGGAACGAGGTCGAGTAGAGCGCATAGGGCGTCAGCCCGTTGTCGAACGCATAGGCGAGCCCGAGACGGCCGGTCGTCTGGCCGGGGTCCTGGCGATAGGTCGAGGTGACGCCCGTCGCGAGCGTGGTGGAATCCGAGTCGATCTCGACGAAGTCGTGCCGCAGGCCGCCGGTCACGCGCAGGCGCCCCCATTCCATCTGGTCCTGGACATAGAGCCCGGCCTGGCGCTGCGTCTGCTGGAGGCGGGCCGTCACGGACGGCGGGCTGTAGGGCTTGTCGTAGACGGGGCGATAAAGGTCCTGCGTCGGACCGTTCGCCGAGCCCGTGTCGTTGTCGAGGCTCTGCCATTGCAGATCGACGCCGCCGAGGAGGGTGTGGGACACCGCGCCCGTTTCGAAGCGGACTTCCCCGTTGGTGTCCAGCGCCAGGGCGTCGAGCGTGGGATAGGCGGCGTAGTTCAGCCGCGTGATGGTGCGCTCGTCCCTCGCGATGCCACGCGTGAAGAGATTCTCGTAGGCGAGGTCGAGATGGGAATAGCGGAAGTTCTGGCGGATCGTGACGCCGCCGTCGAACGCATGCTCGAAGCGATAGCCGGCATAGCCCGACTCCTTGTCGTAGGTCGCCCAGCGCGGATCGCCGTCGGAGAAGTCGCGCGCGATCCGCTGGCCGCGACTATTGGGATACACGCTGCCGAGCGCCGGCACGATGGCGCCGACCTGCCCCAGCTCGTCGCGGGCATAGGCCCCGTAGATCGTGAAATTCGTCGCCGCGTCCGGCTCCCATCGCAGGACGGGGCTTACCGCGATGTGGTCGTTGCGGCCGAGATAGATGTCGGTGTCGGCGTCGCGCCAGACGCCCATGAGGCGATAGGACAGGGTCTTGTCGGCGTTCAGCGGCCCGGTGAGATCGACGCCGACCTCCTTCTGCCGGTGGCTGCCGATGCGCGTGTAGATCTCGCCGCCCGCCTCGGTCTGCGGGTCCTTCGACACCATGTTGACGACGCCGCCGACATTGGCCTGCCCGAACAGGGCCGAGCTCGGACCACGCAGGATTTCGACCCGGTTCAGGAAGAAGGGCTCGATGCGGAAGCCGGCATAGCCGCCCGTCTGGTTGGCGATCTGCGGCACGCGCAAGCCGTCGAGATAAAGATCGGCGGGAAATCCGCGCACGGTGAAATAGTCCGAGCGCGGGTCGTTTCCGTAGCGCTGCCCGTTGACGCCCGCGCTGTAGAGAAGGCTTTCCGACACGGTCTGCACCGCCCGGTCGTCCATGTTGTCGCGCGTGACGACGGAGATCGACTGCGGCGTCTCGTTGATCGGCGTCGCGGTCTTGGTCGCGGAAGCGCTGTCGCGCGCGACATAGCCGGGGGGATTGGAGCGCGGGCCTTGCCCGCCGACGCCCGTCACCGTCACGGTGTCGAGCTGGATCGCTTCCATCTCCTCGGCCAGCGAGACGGCGGGCGCGGCGCAGACCGCGAGCGCGGCGGTCGAGACCTTCAGGATCGCGGAAAACCCGTGGCGACGCGCCGCCGGCCCGTTGCCGCAGCGCTTGTTGGTTTCGGACAGACCCACGGCTCGTAATCCCCTCGCATCGTCGTCTCCTGATGGAAGGAGACCGTTCGGGCGGGATAACTAGACTTTACAACTCAACTTTGTCAGGTCAAAAAACGGCTGCATCGGGCCATGATCCGGCCCGGAGGCGCCGTCTCGGTTCGAGGTCCGATTTCGGGCCAGGATCGGGTTTTGACAGCGCGACGAGAGCGATCCAATCCGAACGCGAAGAGGCTTTCATGCGGCAGGCGGACCAGGCGTCAGGGATGGAGCAAGCTGTGAGCGAACCGGCACGGGCGACGGTGACGCGCGTCACCGCGCTCGATCTCCAGAGCGCCGCCCGGCCCGTCGCCGCGATGGAACGGTTCTATCCCGGCGCCATGGATTTCGGCTGGCACAGCCATCGCCGGGCGCAGTTCCTCCATTGCGTGCAGGGCTTCATGACGGCCCGGGTTCCCGGCACGTCCTTCATCATCCCAAGCGGCCACGGTCTCGTCATCGCGCCCGATCTGCCCCATGCGGTGAAGGCGCATGGGCCGGTGCGAATGTGGTCGGTCTATGCCGAGCCGGAGGCATGCGGAGAGCCGGCCTGGGACGGGGCGCGGGTCGTCCAGGCGTCGAGGCTCCTTTGCGCCTGCCTGGAAGCGCTTGTGAAGGAGCCGGCGGAGGGCGGGTCCGAGCGGGCCGACCATCTCTCGGCGCTTGTGCTGGGAGAGATCGCCGCCGCCGAACCGGGGCGCCTGGCGCTTCCCGAGCCCGCCGAGCGGCGCATCCAGAGCCTGTGCCGGGAGCTCTCCGCCCAGCCCGCCACGGATCTCGACATCGACGCCTGGGCGGATCGGCTCGGCATGAGCCGGCGCACCCTGACGCGGCGGTTCCGCACCGAGACGGGCATGAGCTTCGTGGAATGGCGCCGCAGGCTCCGGGTCGCCCATGTCATGCGCCTCAAGGCGGAGGGCGAGCGGCTGGAGGACATCGCGGAACGCGTGGGCTATCGCAGCGTCTCGGCGCTGCGCGCCGCTCTGCGCGAGGCGCTGCCCTAGAGCGCCCGCCTTTCTGGCTGCCTGCGACACCGAACGAAAACCCTCGATCATCCTCCGCTCAGACATCCCGCCAGGCGCTTCGCAGACCATGAAGACAGACATTTCGGAGCGGTTTGAGGGTTCGGCAGGACGCGAGAGACACCGCGCGCCCGCACGGCATGGTCCGAAGCGGGCGGCTCTGGGGCGCCGTCCGGCCGCCCATCCCTGGCGTCTTCTCCTGTGCTGCGCGCTTCTGGTGCTCGCCAGCTGTCCGCCGGCCCTCATCGTCGGCACCGACCTTTTGGGGTGGGGCGATCTCACGCGGCTGTTTCAGCCTCGGCCGGGGATCCAACAGGCCGTTCTGGAGACGCTGCGGCTTCCTCGCCTTCTCGTGGCGATCCTGATCGGCGCGGCGCTCGGCACGGCCGGCGCCCTCATGCAGAGCGTGCTTCGCAACAGTCTGGCCGCGCCCGACATCGTCGGCGTCACCAGCGCCGCGCAGCTGGCGCTCGTCGCCAACCATCTCCTGTTCTCGGCAGCGGTGCCCGACCTGGCGGCGACCTCGCTCGGCGGCCTCGCCGGTTGCCTCCTGTCGCTGGCGGTGGCAGGCGGCGCCCGCGTGGCGCCGGCCCGGCTGGCGCTGGCCGGCGTCGCGGTGTCCCTAGGGCTCGGCGCCCTGTCCTCGGCTATCGTTCTGTTTGCCGACGACCGCGCGTCCGGCCTCGTTCTCTGGAGCGCGGGCTTCCTCGATCAGACCGGCTGGGATCGGCTCCGACAGGTCGCGCCCGGTCTCGGCCTCGGTCTCGTCTTGGCGCTTCTTCTTGCCCGAAGCCTCGACATCGCGAGCCTTGGGGAGGAAACGGCCGGCAATCTCGGGCTCGGCCGCGCCGTTCCTTTCTTGAGCCTCGGCGTCGCCGTCCTCCTGTCGGGCGCGGCGGTCTCGCTGGCGGGGCCGATCGGCTTCGTCGGCTTGGCCGTGCCCAATCTCGCGCGCATGGCGGTGGGGTCGCGGCACCGGCATGTGCTGCCGCTCTCCGCTGTGGGCGGCGCGCTCGTGCTGCTTTGGGCCGATATCGCCGCGCAGGCTCTCGGTGCCAACGGCGCGCTGCCGACCGGGGCGCTCGTCGCCTGCGTCGGCGCGCCCGCCATGCTGTTCCTGGTCTTGCGCATGCGGGGTGGAGCCCGGCAGGGCGGCGGCGATCGCGCCCCGTCGCCCCGGGCGCTTCTGCCTCCTGCCCGGCTGGCCGCGCTTCTCCTGGCTCTTCTTCTGTGCGCCGGCCTCGCCGGGCTGGCGGCGGGGGACGGATGGGCCTTTGCAAACGGCCCTTTCCTCGACACCGCCGCGATGCGACTGCCGAGGCTCCTCGCCGCCGCCGGCGCGGGTGCGCTGCTGGGCCTTGCCGGAACGCTTCTCCAGACGCTGACGCGAAACCCGCTGGCCGGCCCCGAGACGCTCGGCATTCTGCAAGGGGCGGCCTTGTTCAGCCTCGTGGCGATCGGCTTCGGCGCCGTGCCGGGCTCGCTCGGCTTCTTTGCTGCCACCTCGGCGGGCGGCGGCGTGGTGGTTCTCGTGCTCGCCGCGCTGAAGGCCGAGCGAGATCCGCTCAAGCTGGTTCTGTGCGGCGTCGCCCTTGCGGCGGGCTTCGGCGCGCTGTCCACGCTTTTCGTGGTGAACGCGCAGTTCCAGATGACGGAAGCCCTGTCCTGGCTCGCGGGGTCGACGCATGGCCGGAGCCTCACGCAGGCCGCCGTGCCGATCCCCTTCGCCGCGATCCTGCTTCTGGTGCTCTGGCTGGCACGGCGATCCTTCGACGTTCTGGCGCAGGGGGACGAGACGGCCCGCTCCCTCGGCCTCGCCGTTCCCGCCACGCGGCGGCTCGCGCTCGGAGCCGCGACCCTGGCGACGGGGCTTGCGGTCTCGACCGTGGGCGCCGTCGGCTTCATCGGCCTTCTCGCGCCCCATGCGGTGCGCATGCTCGGCGGCTCGAGGCACGGCGTTCTCCTGCCGGCCGCGATGGGAATGGGCGCGGCGGTCACCATGCTGGCCGATGCGGTGGGGCGCGCCGTGCTGGCGCCCTACGAAGTGCCGGTCGGCATCGTGACGGCGCTGGTCGGTGTGCCGCTGTTTCTCGGCATCCTACGCCGCAGCCCTCGCTAGAGCATCTGCCGGTTGAGCGAACAGGCTCGGCCGTCGGATGATGCGATGAAAACGAGACTGCGGAAGCGTTTTCGCCGAGAGCCGTTCAGCGATCGAGAAGCCAGAGCGAGGCGGGTGTTGCCGCTTTCAACGTCGGCGCGGCAATGGAAGCCTCGCGCGATCCAGTCGCGACGACAGAAATCCGTCCAAAGACGCGCTCATATCCTCAAGCGTTATGTCGAATGATCCGGCAATGAGGCATTCACATCAATCTTATCCCATCGATGATTTGAATCGCTCATTCAATCGCTCCTTAACACTCTTATCTTACCAGAACGTAAGATGCGCAGTACGCCTGACCTCTCGATATAAGGTATGGTTAAATTGTCCGCCTCCAGAATGCTTCTCCTCTTCGGAGCGTTTGTGACAGTTCTTTTCGTCGCGGCACTCGGAACGCAGACATACGCATTCCTGACTTTGCGGATCGGCGGCGAGAGCTATGAACGCATCATTGCCGGGCGCGATCTCCAGGCCGACATTCTACCGCCCCCGCTTTTTCTGTCGGAGGCCTATCGGCTGGCGTTTCAGGCGCGATTTTCCCACGACGATCTCGATCCGATCCTGAAGTCGATCAAGGCCGCGCATGCCAGCTACGCGGAACGGATTGCCTATTGGAGTTCGCACGAACTTGCGGACCAGTTGAAGAGCGCGCTGCTCGGGCCAGTCCAGGCCACGTCCCGCGAATTCTGGTCGGTTCTGGACTCTCAGGCTCTGCCCGCCATCAAGTCGGGCGACGCGGCCGGGATCGACACCGCGTTCGGGGCTCTCGGACAAGCGTTCAGCCAGCACGCGGCCGCCGTCGATAGTCTCGTCAAAGCGTCCACCGCCTATGCCGAAGCGGAGGAGCAGACGGCGACGGAGACGACACGCCTGCTTCTCATCGTCTCCAGCCTCGTTTCCGCCACGTCCCTCATTCTCTTCCTGGGCGGCCTCCTTTTCTTCAATCGAAAGGCCATCGCGCCACTGCGCTTCGTCTCCGCCGAGATCGGCCGTTTCGCCGAGGGCGATCTGCGGCCCGCTCGCTCGAACGGCGCGCGGCGCCTGAGCGGCGAGTTGCAGATCCTGACCGAGCGCATGCGCGCCAATCTGGTCAAGACATTGCAGGCCGCGCAGATGTCCGCCTCCAGCGTTTCCGGCGGCTCGATGCAGTCGGCCGCGACGGCCGAGCAATTGTCCGCCGGCTCCAGCGAACAGGCGGCAGCGTCCGAACAGGCCTCCGCCGCCGTGGAAGAGATGGCGGGCAATGTCCGGCAGAACGCCGACAACGCCGCGCAGACCGAGAAGATCGCCGTCCAAGCCAATGTCAGCGCCGAGCGCACCGGCACGGCCGTGGTGGAATCAATGGAAGCGATGCGCATCATCGTGGAGAAGATCGCGATCATCCGCGAGATCGCGCGCCAGACCGATCTTCTCGCCTTGAACGCGGCGATCGAGGCGGCGCGCGCGGGGCAGCACGGCAAGGGCTTCGCCGTGGTCGCCTCCGAAGTGCGGAAGCTGGCCGAACGGAGCCAGGAGGCCGCGACGGAGATCAGCGAGCTCTCGAACTCGACGCTCACACGCTCCGAGGAAGCCGGCGAAATGCTGAGCCAGCTCGTGCCCGACATTCGACGCACGGCCGATCTGGTGAGCGAAATCTCGGCCGCCTGCCGCGAGCAGTCGGTCGGAATCGAGCAGATCAATCAGGCGATCCAGCAGCTGGATCAGGTGACGCAGAGCAATGCCAGCGCGGCCAACGAGATGGCGGCGACGGCCGAGCAGCTCTCCACTGAAGCCGCCAATCTCAGCGACTATGTCAGCTTCTTCAAGGTGGCCGAGGAGACGGCCGCCGCGAACAGCGACATGTCCGGGTCCGAAACCACCGGGACCCCGCCGGGCGAGACAACGGCGGCGCCCGCCTCCTCGCTGCGCCGGCTCGCGGCCTGAGCGGTTCCCGGGGCGCCCTTCGCGGTGCTCTCGGCAATCCCCGATCAGATCGAGCCGGCATCCACGGGATACCAGCCGGCGGTGCACATGGCGGCATTGTCGGACGCCAGAAACAGAACCATCGCCGCGACGAAGGCTGGCGTGTTCAGATCGGGCAGGCACTGCCGGGCGCGATGGGCCTCCAGCCCTTCGGGGCTGGCCCAGAGCGTCAACTGTCGCTCGGTCATGACCCAGCTCGGCACCACCGTGTTGACGCGGATGCGATGCGGGCCGAGATCGCGCGCGAAGGAACGTGTCAATCCATGGATGCCGGCCTTGGCGCTGGTGTAGACCGGCATCCCGCCGACCCCCTCCATCCACGAGGCCGAGCCCATATTGACGATCGCGCCGCCCCCGCGCGCGATCATGCCGGGCGCGACGGCCTGGATGGCGAAGAACAGATGGCGCAGATTGATCGCCGACAGCCGATCGTAGCGCTCCGGCGTCACCTCGCGCCAGTCGTGCCGATCGTCCAGCGCGGCATTGTTGACGAGGATTTCGGCCGGGCCGAGCGTCGCGGCAAGGCTTGCGAAACCCGACCGAAGCCCCTCGATATCGGTCACGTCGCAGCGCTCGAAGCGGACCTCGGCGCCCGCCTCGCGCCAGCGCGTCACGAGTGCTTCGCCCGCCGCCCCGTCGATATCCACGAAGCCGACGCGGGCCTCCTGCTCCGCGAAGGCGCCGACGATCTCCGCGCCGATGCCGGACGCCCCGCCCGTGACGAAGACGGAGCGGCCGTGCAGGCTGGGATAGATGGCTCGTTCCATGGGCTTCCCCCTTCTCCGCGCGTCGATCAGAACATCGCGAGCCCGCCATTGATCTCGATGATCTCGCCCGTCAGGAACGAGGCCTCCTCCGACGCGAGGTAGAGAACGGCGCCCGCCACGTCCTCCGGCCGCCCTTCGCGGCCGAGCGGCGTGCGCGCCACCGTCGCGTCGCGCCCTTCGCGGGTCGAGAACCGGTCGTGGAACTGCGTGCCGATCAGGCCGGGCGCGACGCCGTTGACGCGGATGCCTTGCCCGCCAACCTCCTTGGCCAGCGCCTTGGCGAAGGTCATCACGCCGCCCTTCGAGGCGGCATAGGCCGAGGCGCCCATGCCGCCGCCGTCATGGGCGGCGAGCGAGCTCATGAGCACCAGCGCGCCCCGCCCGGCCTCGATCATCTGCGGAAGCAGCGCGCGGGCGGTGAGAAAGGTGCTCGTCAGATTGACGGCCATGACCTCGTTCCAAAGATCGAGCGGGAAGTCCACGACCTTGCAGCGACGCAGGAGGCCGCCCGCGTTGGCGACGCCGACCGAGATCGGCCCCAGCGCCTCGTTGGCCCGGCGCACCGCGTCCGTCACCGCCTCTTCCCGTGTCGCGTCGCACTCGATGGCGAGAAGCGCGCCCTGCGGGGCGGCCTCCACCATCTCTCGCGCCGCCTCGCCGCTCGCGGCGTAGGTGAAGGCGACCCGCGCGCCCTCGCGCGCGAAGCCCTCCACCACCGCGCGGCCGATGCCGGACGCGCCGCCCGTGACGAACACCGTCTGCCCTTCGAACCTGCCCATGCGCCCCTCCCCCGTTCCGCTCATCTGGCCGCTCACGCTTCCTGCCAGCCGGCATACCAGCCGTCGGGATAGGCGCGGGTGAGCTCGCTGCCGGTGAGTTCCGGCCGGTAGGGGCGGCCATGGCGGCGGGCGATGTCGGTGAGTTCGGACAGGCGCCCGGCGGCGGCGGCGGCGGCCTCGGCGCGCTGGGCGGGGTCGCGCGTCGCCGCCGCGTCCTGCCAGATCGAGCGCCCGCCCAGGAAGCCCGACGCGCCCGCCCGGCAGGCGACCTCGACCTGATCGCGGAACTCCTCGTAGCCGACGCCCGCCGACAGGATGACCCAGGGCTGGCTCATGCCGGCGTCGAGGCGCCGGCAGGCATCGACCGACGCGTCCCGCCCCTCGGGCGTCGAGACGTCGCCGGGAAACTCCACCTTCAGCATGTCGGCGCCGAACTCGGCCGCGAGATGGGCGGATTCGATGATGCCTTCCACGCGGCGCGCGGCCCAGGCGGCGCTCTTGGTGTCCTCGCCCGGCAGGGCGTACCAGATCGGCTCCACCACGAGCGGAATGGAGAAGGCGCGGCAGTCCACCACGAGATCGCGCACCACCTGCCGCTGCGCCTCGGCCGTCTCCGCTTCCGGCCGGTAGAACCAGAGCAGCTTCACCATGTCGGCGCCCAGCATCTTGATCTTGCGCACCGTCCAGCCCTGCCGCCAGCGCGTGCGCCGCTCGCCGTTCACCACGTCGAACCCCTCGCCCTCGATGCTGGAGATGAGGCCGACCGCGCCCGGCAGCGCGCGGGAGGCGATCACCTGCGCCAAGCTGAACTGCGCTTCCAGCAGAAAGGCGCTCGCGACAGGCGCGATGTGGCGCACCAGTTCGAGCTTGGCCTCCACCGCCTGCTCGTAGGACACGGTGTTGCGGTCCTCGGCCAGAAGGTCCTTGAAGCTGATGAGATGGTCGAGCGCCAGGATCGCGAAGAAGCCGTCCGGCGTCGTGATCCGCTGCAGGCCGCGCAGCTTTCCGGGATCGAGGTCAACGGTGGAGGCAGGCTGCTCGATGCGGGGATGGACGGTCACGCGAGTTCTCCTGGGGTCAAGTGTCGGGATGGGGAGCGCGCCGCCGCGTGGACGAGCAGGCAGCCGGCGAGAAACGTGTCGCCGAGCCCGATCGTGCTGCGGGGGCGGTTGGTATAGGGGCTGGGGCAGCGCACGAGGCGCCAGCCCTGCCCGAGATCCTGGTCCGGCCCGGCGTCGGTGAAGGCCGCGCCCGGCGGGCAGGTGTCGGGAAGAACGGGCTCGCCCGCCCGCGCCCGGCAGGCGGCGAGAAGGCAGCCGGTCATCAGCGCCTGCCGCTCGCGCGCCGGGTCGGCCCGCGTCAGCGCGGCGGCCCACTCGTCGGCATGGACGCAGACGCGCTCCAGATCGTGCGCCAGCGCGAAGAGCTTGAGCTCCGGCCCGAGATCGCCGCCACTGATGCCGCACCATTCCGACCAGCTCATGCCGACCGAGGTCAGCGAGCCCCGCAGGGCCGCGAGGATGCGCTGGGGCAGATGGGCCCGCGCGCCGTAGTCGGCAAGTTCGAGATGCAGGAAGGGCAACCCCGCCCGGCGCCAGAGAAGCGCCTGCGCCCCGACATGGGCGAGCGTTTCCTCGATCGCCTCGTCGGGCGTCGCGACGAGGCTGGAAATGGCCCCCGCGCCCGCCGCATGGGCAAAGATCGCGCTTTGCGCTTCGAACGCGGCGTCGCGCTCCGGCCCGTCGGCCGCCAGTCGAACGATGACCCGCGTCGCGCGGCGCACGGGCACGCCGCCGATCGTGGTGCCGAGTTGCGTTTCGAAGATCCAGTGCCGCGCCTTGCCCGCGCCGGGCTCGACATTGATCCGGTGCTTGGGCCGCCAGCCGCCCGGCGCGGCCAGCCGCACGTCGGGGTGAACGAGGGCGAGCTGGTCGGGCGAGCGGTCACTGAGCGCCAGCAGCGCCGGGGTGCCGAGAAGCGCCAGGACATTGGCGATCTGCAGCGAGGTGCCGCCGGCGCGAAGCCGATGCGGCAGGCTCTCCGCCATCCAGGCGTCGCCCTCCGGCCAGTCCAGCGCGATCTCGCCGCCGATGCCGTCCTCGACGCGCCGCCGCAGCTCGTCCGACAAGGCCCAGGCGCCGGGGGGCGCATCGCCGGCGAAAAGCGCGGCGGCCTCGTGCAGCGGCACGACGGCGTCCACGAAGGCGGAAAAGCCGAGCAGCACCGGCGCGGCCTCCGCCGCCCGTCCGGGCAGGCGCAAGGCGAGTTCGCCATAGGCGTCCCGCCAGAAGTCGGCCTCGCCGCTCCGCATCTTCGCCTCCCGTATATGCGTTTTTTTGCTGTTATGTGCTAGGTATCGCTTCTACATTGCGCAAGTCAAGCGAGAGATCGTAAGGCTCTTTGCAATTTCGAGCGTGAGACACAGGAGTCCCGATGGCCAAGAACGCCAGTTCCCTTCCCGCGCGGCGGCGCGCCAACATGCTGGAGCTGATCGGCCGGGACGGCAGCGTCAGCGTGCCGGATCTGGCCGAGCGCTTCGCGGTTTCGCTGGACACGGTGCGGCGCGATCTCGACCATCTGGCCCGCAGCGGCGCGCTGGTGCGCGCGCATGGCGGCGCGCTGCGCGTGTCGCAGGGCGATCCGCTGAAGCCCCTGGCGGACCGGGTTCTCGACCAGTCCAGCGAGAAGGCGGCGATTGCCAAGCTCTGCGCGAAACAGGTGCGCAACGGCGAAACGCTGATGCTGAACGGCGGCTCCACCACGCTTCTCGTGGCCGAGGCGCTGGCGGATCATGCGCAGACCGTGGTCTTCACCAACAATCTCGCCCTGCCCGCCAGCCTGGCGCCGGGGCACTTCGCCGCGCTGCACGTGCTCGGCGGAGAGTACCGCGCGCTCACCCGCGTGTCGGTCGGCCCGCTCCTGTTCGCCAATTCGGAGCGCATCAACATCGACACGGCGATCATCGGCGTGCGCGCCATCCATGCCGACAACGGCATCCTGACCAGCGATCTCGCGGAAGCCTCGATGATCGCAGACATGATGGCGCTCGCCCGGCGCACCATCGTCGTCGCGGACGCCTCGAAATTCGGCCAATACGCCTTCGCGACCATCGCGCCCCTGTCGGCGATCGACATTCTCGTCACCGACCGCGCGCCGGACGGCGCTCTGGCGGAGGCGCTGCGGGGCGCGGACGTCAGCGTCGTCACCCCCGGCTGATCGATCGATGCCGCAACGCACGAAGAATGCTGCATTGCATATGCATTTTATTGCGTGATTCTGCTTGACGCCAAGGGCGAGTCGGCGTTTGCTTTCCCCTGACGGACATCCGCGGCGATGCATCGCGGAGCCTCACGGAGGGAACCATGGCCAAACTCGACACCGATGCCGCCGTCGGACCGACACCTCGCGCCCAGACGCCGGAGGCCGCGCCCGCTTCCGCGCCGAGCGAACCCGCACAGGGTCTCGCGCCGAGCCGGCGCCGCTTCCTCCAGGGCACCGGCCTCCTCGCCCTCTCGGTAGCGGGCGGTGCGCTCGCCGGCGGGGGCCTCCTCGCCTCGGCCTCCTCGCGTGCCAGCGCCCAGTCGCGCACCGAGATCACCTTCGCCAGCGCCAAGTTCTACGGCAAGCAGTCGATCGGGCAGGCGGTCGAGATGTTCAACCAGTCCCAGTCCAAGATCCTCGTCAAGTTCCTCGAACTGCCCCCGCCAAGCTCCTCCACCGAGGTGCATCAGGCGCTGGTGCAGCAGCTGGCCCGCCGCTCCGGCACGCCCGACGTGTTCACCCAGGACGTCATCTGGATCGCCGAGTTCGCCGGCGCCGGATGGGCCTTGCCGCTCGACGAATACGTGCCCGCCGCCGACCGGCAGCAGTATTTCCCCGGCCTGATCGACGCCTGCACCTATGGGGGCAAGCTGACCGCGCTGCCCTGGATCGTGGACGGCGGCATGCTCTTTTACCGCAAGGACCTCTTGGAGGCGGCGGGCGCCAAGGCGCCGCAGACCTGGGACGAGCTGACCACCATCGCCAGCGAGATGCAGAAGAGCAAGAAGGTCGATTTCGGCTATCTCTGGCAGGGCAAGCAGGCCGAGGTCCTGGTCTGCGACGCGGTGGAGGCCATCGCCACGAACGGCGGCGCGATCCTCGCCCCCGATGGCAAGTCCGCCGCGATCGGCTCCGACAAGGCGGTCGAGGCCGTGCAGTTTCTCTACGACACGATCAACAAGAGCAAGATTTCGCCGAGCGACGTCCTGTCCTGGGACGAGGAGCCCTCGCGCCTACCCTTCACCGGCGGCAAGGCGGCCTTCCTGCGCAACTGGTCCTATGTCTACGCCATCGCGCAGGACCCGAGCGGTTCCTCCGTGGTGGACAAGGTGGGCGTCGCGCCGCTGCCGCATTTTGCCGGCGGCAAGAGCGCGGCGTGCCTCGGCGGCTACCAGTACGGCGTCAACGCCAACACCAAGCACCGCGAGGCGGCGGTGGAGTTCGTGCGCTGGATGTCCTCGCCCGAAACCCAGCTCTGGTTCGCGCTGCAGCTCGGCCTCGCGCCGACGCGCCCCGCCGTCTTCAAGGAGCAGAAGCTCGGCCAGGAGCAGCCCTTCATGCAGCAGCTGGAGACCGTGTTCACCGGCGCGACGCCCCGGCCCGTGACGCCGAAATACGCGCAGGTCACGCTCGCCATCCAGTCCGCCGTGTCGCGCGCCCTCGTCAGCGGCGAGGTGAAGAAGGAGCTCGACGCCGCAGCCAGCCGCATCGACAAAATCGTCGCCTGATGCCCTCCGTGCTCGCCGCTCCGGCCGGCCTGTCCAGCGCCCGAAAGGGGGCTGGGCTCTTTCCGCGCCGCGCGCTGCCCCCCTGGCTCCTGCTCGTGCCGGCCTTCGTCTCGCTGGGGTCGGTCTCGGTCTATCCCATCGTCAACGGGCTCTGGCTGTCGCTCACCAACACCTCGCTCGTGACGCAGGAGCACGACTTCGTGGGGCTGGCGAACTACGCCCTGCTCTGGGACGACCCGACCTTCTGGAACGCCTGGCGGCACACGCTGATCTTCACCCTCGTCTCGACGCTGGCCGAGACGCTGATCGGCCTTGCCATGGCGCTTCTCCTCTACGAGCCCTTCAGCGGGCGCGCCGTGGTGCGCGCGGCCATGCTGGTGCCTTGGGCCATGCCCACCGTCGTCACCTCCAAGATGTTCGGCTGGCTCTTCGACGGGCAGCACGGGCTGGTGAACTATCTCCTCCTCCAGGTCGGGCTGATCGACGCCAACGTCAACTGGTACGGCTCGGTCGACAACGCGCTGGGCACGATCATCTTCGCCGATGTCTGGAAGACGACGCCCTTCATGGCGCTGCTCCTTCTAGCCGGCCTGCACACCATTCCCGCCTCGCTGGTGGAGGCCGCGCGTATGGACGGGGGCAAGGCCTTCGCGATCTTCTGGTACGTGCGCCTGCCGCTGCTTCTGCCGACGCTCCTGATCGCCGGCCTGTTCCGCGCGCTGGACGCGTTTCGGGTGTTCGATCTCGTCTATGTCCTGACCGGCGGCGGCCCGGCGGATTCCACCGAGACCCTGTCCACCCTGTCCTACAAGATCTTCTTTTCCACGCTTCAGTTCGGATACGGCTCGGCGATCTCCACCGCCATGTTCGTGACGGAAGCCATCATCGCGGTCGGCTTCGGCCTGTTCGTGATGCGCCAGATGCGGAGGGCGGGATGAACGACGATCGGCCCCTCGTCCAGAGCCTCGTGCTCTATCTCGGCGGCTCGCTCATTCTTCTCTGGTCGGGCGGCCCGTTTCTCTGGCAGCTTTCGACCTCGTTCCAGCTCGACCGCGAGCTGACGGCGGACACGCCGCGTTTCCTGCCCTCGCCCGCCACGCTGGAGCACTATCGCAATATCTTCGTGGAGAAGCAGTTTCAGGACTATGTCGTGAACTCGCTGATCGTGGCGAGCCTGACCACCCTCGTCTGCCTTTTGATCGGCGCGCTCGCGGCCTTCGCCCTGTCGCGGCTCGACATCAAGAACCGCTTCGGCGTGCTCGGGCTCGTGCTTTCGATCTCGATGTTTCCGCAGATCGCGCTGGTTGGCCCGCTCTATCTCGTGGCGTCCGAGTTCGGCCTTCTCGACACGTTCACCGGGCTCGTCATCACCTATGTCGCGCTCGGCCTGCCGCTCGTGACCTGGGTTCTGTTCGGCTATTTCGAAACGCTGCCGCGCGAGATCGACGAGGCCGCGCGCATGGACGGCGTGTCGACGCTGGGTCTTCTGTTCCGCATCATCCTGCCCATGTCGCTCCCTAGCCTCGTGACCACCGGGCTTCTCGCCTTCATCGCGGCGTGGAACGAGTTCATGTTCGCGCTCGCCTTCACCTCCACGATCGAGCACCAGACCATCCCGGTCGGCATCGCGAACTTCACCAACCTTTATTACGTGCCCTGGGGCGACATCGCGGCCGCGTCCGTCGTCGTCACGGTGCCCCTCATCCTCCTCGTGCTGGTCTTCCAGCGCCACATCATCGAAGGCCTGACCCAAGGCGGCGTCAAGGAATGAGCACCAAGAAATGAGCATCATGCCGGATCGATCCATCAAGCTGGGCTGCCAGACCTTCACCTGGGAAATGCTGGGCGAAGGCTTCCGGGGAGGGCCGGACGATCTTCTGCGCGCGGTGGCCGGCGCCGGCTATGCCGGCATCGAGATCACCGACAAGATGATCGGCTTCTACGCCGGCAAACCCGACGAGTTCGCCCGCGCGCTGGACGATCTCGGGCTCGCGCTCGTCGCCTTCGCCATCGGCTCGCCCAGCGGCTTCACCGAGCTGAACGAGGTGGAGAGCGATCTGGAAGCGGCGCGCCGCTGGCTCGATTTCACCGCCCGCTTTCCCGGCGCGGTTCTTTCCATGGGGTCGGCGACGATCATGAGCGACGGGCCGCGCGAGGAGAAGTTCCGCGTCGCCGCCGAGATCTACAACCGCGCGGCCGAACTAGGGCACGGCGCGGGCGTCGAGGTCGCGGTGCATCCCAGCTCGCATCACAACACGCTTTTGTTCGACCGGGCGGACTACGACACGATCTTCTCGCTTCTCGACCCCGAGCGGGTCGGCTGGGTGCCCGACACCGGCCATATTCTGCGCGGCCACGACGATCTCTTGGACACGCTGCGCGCCCATCGCGACCGCATCCGCTACGTCCACCTCAAGGACGTGGACGGAGCCGGAGAGTGGGCGATGCTCGGCAAGGGCGTCTGCGACACGCCGGCGGTGATCGAGGCGGTGCGCGGCGCGCCGCGTTTCAGCGGCTGGCTGGTGCTGGAGGAGGAGTCGGAGGAGGCCGGCGCCGCGCCCGAAGCGGCGGTCGCCGCCAATCGCGAGACGATGCGCCGCTACGGCGCCTGAAACCTGAAATCGGGAGGCCGGACGAATGGCGACGCTGCACCTTCAGGACGTTCGCAAGCGATATGGCGCCTTCGAGGCTATCAAGGGTGTCGACCTCGATGTGGAGGACCGCGAATTCGTGGTCTTCGTCGGCCCGTCCGGCTGCGGCAAGTCCACGCTGCTGCGCATGATCGCGGGGTTGGAGAAGATCAGCGGCGGCGAAATCCGCATCGACGGCCAGCGAATGAACGAAATCGGCCCGTCCGACAGAGGGCTGGCCATGGTGTTCCAGTCCTACGCGCTTTACCCGCACATGACCGTGGCCGAGAACATGGGTTTCGCGCTCAAGCTCGCCGGGCTCGGCCGGGCCGAACGGGAGGAAAAGGTGCGCATGGCCGGCGAGGTGCTGCAGCTCGGGCCGCTTCTGGAGCGGCGCCCGCGCGAGCTTTCAGGCGGACAGCGCCAGCGCGTCGCGATCGGGCGCGCCATCGTGCGAAGCCCGAAGATCTTCCTGTTCGACGAGCCCCTGTCCAATCTCGACGCGGCGCTGCGCGTCCAGATGCGGCTGGAACTCATGCGCCTGCACGAGCGGCTCGACGCCACCATGATCTATGTCACGCACGACCAGACCGAGGCCATGACCATGGCCGACAAGATCGTCGTTCTCAGCGCCGGGCGGATCGAGCAGGTCGGCACGCCGCTCGACCTCTATCACCATCCGCGCAACCTCTTCGTCGCCGGCTTCATCGGCTCGCCCAAGATGAACACGATGCCCGCCCGCGTCGCGGCGGTGGCCGGAAACGGGCTGCGCCTTCGCCTCGCGTCGGGCGCCGAGCTTCTGGTGCCGGTGGACGGGCGGGGGGTGACGGTCGGCGAGGCGGTCACGCTCGGCGTGCGGCCCGAGCATCTGCATCTCTCCACGGAGGGCGAGTTGAGCGGCACGACGCTGGTGGCCGAGCGGCTCGGCAACATGACCGTGCTGCATGTCGATCTGACGGACGGCGGCACGGCCGTCGTGCAGCTCGACGGCAACAACCCGACCCCGGCCCATGCCGCCGTGCGGCTGTCGATCGACGCCGCGGCCTGCCATGTCTTCGACGGATCGGAGGCGGCGCTGCCCCATCTCGCACGCCACCCCCTGGCCTGACGCGCGCCGTCAGCGCGTCTCGAATTCGCGCCAGGCGGCCACCGCCTGGTCCACCGCCTCGCGAGCCTGCGGAATGAAGCGCCCGGCGGAGACGAAGCCGTGGATCTGGTCCGGCCAGTGCGCGAGGCGCAGCGGCACGCCGGCCTCGCGCAACCGCTCGGCATAGGCTGCGCCCTCGTCCAACAGAATGTCGAGCCCCGCCAGCGCCACGAAGGCCGGCGGCGCGCCCGCAAGTTCAGGCGCCAGGAGCGGCGACACGCGCCAGTCCGAGGCAAGATGGGCGTCGCCGCCGACATACTGGTCGCGAAACCACGCCATGGTGCGGGCAGTGAGGCCGAAACCCTCGCCGTAGCGCCGCATGCTGGCCGATCCCTGCCGCGCGTCGGTGTTGGGATAGATCAGCAGCTGCGCGGCGAGCGTCGGCAGCCCGTCCCGGCCGCTCATCAGCGCCAGCACGGCAGCGAGATTTCCGCCAGCGCTGTCTCCCGCGACGGCAAGGCGCGCGGGGTCGAGACCCAGTGCCTCGGCAGACGCACCCAAGAAACGCAGAGCTGCCGCCGCATCCTCCAGCCCGGCCGGAAAGGGATGTTCGGGCGCGAGGCGATAGTCCGGGCAGAGGACGACGCCGCCGATACGGTTGGCGAACCAGCGGCAGATATCGTCATGCGAGTCGAGATCGCCGATCACCCAGCCGCCGCCATGGCAATACAGAAGCCCCGGCGCGCCCGTCGTCGGCGCACCCGCGCCGCGGTAGAGCCGAGCCGCGATCGGCCCGCGCAGCCCCTCGATCACGCGCTCCTCCACCGCGCCTACGGGCTCCTTCTCGCCCTGCAGGGCGAGATAGGACCGGCGATAGGCCACGCGCGCCTCGGCGGCCGTCCCCTCCTCGAAGGGCTTGCCGCCGGACTCGCGCCCCAAGTCCAGAACGCGCGCCGCGCCGGGATCGAGCGCGCTCATGCGGCTTCGGCCTCGGGCGCCAGCAGCGAGCGCGCCTCGGCCTCGCCGAGCGGCGCGGGCTGCGCGACCGTGCCCTCGATGTGCACGGCCTCGCCCGTCTCGCCGGATCGAAGCGCCGCCTCCATCACTTCGAGAACATGGAGCGCCAGATCGCCGGACGCGCGCGGCGCCTGCCCCGTCGCGATGGAGCGAGCGAGGTCGCAGACGCCGAGCATCCGGTAGTTCGCCCGTTCCGGCGCCGCGAAGGGCCAATTGATGGCGCCGTAGAGTTCGCCCTCGCTCGGGAAGTCGCGCCACGCGGCCCCGCGCTCGGAGAGCGACACCGTGCCGCCGAACGTGTCGGGGTCCGGCAGGCGGAGCGAGCCCTGCGTTCCGTGCAGCTCGATCGGGTGGTTGGAATGGCGGAACACGTCCCAGGACGTGCCGAAGGTGACCTGCGCGCCCGACGAAAACTCCAGGAGCGTCAGCACCGTCGTCGGCGTGCCGACGGCAAAGCGCGTGTTCTGGAACGGCCCCTCGGCTGTAATCAGGCGCTCGGCCTCTCCCATCGAGGTCAGCGCCATGACCCGGCGCACAGGCCCGAGAAGGTTCACCAGCATGGTGAGGTAATAGGGACCCATGTCGAGCATCGGCCCGGCGCCGGGCTGGTAGTAGAATTGCGGATTGGGGTGCCAGTGCTCCATGCCCCGGCCGAACATGAAGGCCGTTCCGGCCACCGGCTTGCCGATCGCCCCCTCGTCCATCAACCGCCGCGCGCGCCGCCCGGCCGCGCCCAGAAACGTATCGGGCGCCGAGCCGAGCTTCAGGCCGCGCTCGCGCGCCTCCGCCACGATGCGCCGCCCCTCCGCCGCCGTCACGCCGAGCGGCTTCTCGGTGAAGACATGCTTTCCGGCCGAGAGCGCCGACATCGTCACATCGAAATGCGCGGCGGGGATGGTCAGGTTGAGAACGATGTCGATCTCGGGCGCGGCGTAGAGCTCGTCCAGGGTCATGGCGCGAACGCCGTATTCGCGGGCGCGCGTCGCGGCCATGTCGGCCGACAGGTCCGCGCAGCCCCGCAGCTCGACGCCGCCGAAGAGCTTGGCGTTGCGCATATAGGTCATGGCGATGTTGCCGCAGCCGACAACGCCGAGGCCGATCGTGGTCATTCTTCCTCCCAGGCAAGCTGCGGCCCCGCCCCCATGGAGCGGCCGGCGCGCGCCGATGCGCTTTCCTCCCGGCATCGGTTGCCCGCATCTAAGCATCCGCACGGCCGGCGCGCGACCGGTTTTCCGCGAGCGGACGCGATCTCTCGCGAGAAGGACTTGCACCCACTCCAAGCGCGCAAACAGACAGACGCCACGCTTTCCCCGGCGCGGCGGCTCGCATAGGCTCGCGTCGGCGAATCGGGTCTCGCGCCGCGCCTTGGGAGGGGCGCGGCATCCAGTGAGGCCCGGCAAGGCAAGGGGGAGGCGGGACACGCGCATGCTGATCGGCATCGACTGGGGCGGCACCAAGATCGAGGGCATCGCCCTTCTGCCGGACGGGACGGAGCTGGCGCGCGAGCGGCGCGACACCCCGCGCCACGACTATTTCGGCTGCATCGACATGATCGGCTCCATCATCGCGGACATGGAGGCCAAGACCGGGGGCCGGGGCACGATCGGCATCGGCATTCCCGGCTCGCTGGAGCCCAAGTCCCGCCTCGGCAAGGGCGCGAGTTCCACCTGGCTTCTCGGCCGCCCGGTGGAAACCGACCTCGTGGAGCGGCTGGGCCGCGAGGTGCGCGTCGAGAACGACGCCGACTGTCTCGCCGCGTCGGAAGCGGTGGACGGGGCCGGCGCGGGGCACAATGTCGTCTTCGCGGTGATCCTCGGCAGCGGCGCGGGCGCGGGCATCGCCGTGGGCGGGCGCGCCCATCACGGGCCCAACAATTCGGGCGGCGAGTGGGGTCACAATCCCCTGCCCTTTCCCAACCAGTCGGAGCTGACCGGCCGTCCCTGCTATTGCGGCAAGCATGGCTGCCTGGAAACCTGGGTCTCGGGCCGCGCCTTCGAGGCGGAGTTCGCCCTTCACACCGGCACGGAGCGCAAAGCCGCCGAGATCATGGAGATGAAGCGCGGCGGCGACAGGCTCGCGGGCCTTCTCTGGAGCCGCTATGTCGACCGCGTGGCGCGCGGCCTGTCGGTCGTGGTCAACGCGCTCGACCCCGACATCTTCGTGATGGGCGGGGGCATGTCCAACGTGCCCGAACTCTACGACGATCTCTCCCCGCTGATCGCGCGCTACACGTTCTCCACCGTCTTCCATACGCCGATCGTGAAGTCGCGGCACGGCGATTCCAGCGGCGTGCGCGGCGCCGCCTGGCTCTGGAAGGACGGTTGAGCCTTCCCCTCCCTTCTCCCGCAAACGGACTTGGATCTTTCATGACGCCTTCCGAACTCGACGCGCGTTTCCGCTTCGCCGAAGCGCTGGTGCGCGAGGCCGGCGCGCTCGCGCTGACCTATTTCCGCCGGCTCGACAGCCTGACCGTGCGCTCCAAGGGCCTGCAGGACATGGCGAGCGAGGCCGATCTCGACGTCGAGACCATGATCCGCGAGCGCATCGCGCAGGCCTTTCCGGAGGACGCGTTTCTCGGTGAGGAAACCGGGCGCACCGAGTTCGGCGGCGAACAGGGCATCTGGGTGGTCGATCCCATCGACGGCACGCAGCCCTTCGTCAGCGGAATGTCGAGCTGGTGCGTCTCGATCGCCTTCGTGCAAGGCGGGCGCAACCGCATGGGCTTCGTCTATGCGCCGGCGCGCGAGGAGCTGTTCACCGGCGGTGACGGGCATCCGGCGACGCTCAACGGGCGCCCGATCCGGGTAAAGAGCGCCGCGTCCGTCAGGGAAGGGCTGGTGGCCGCCGGCTATTCCACCCGCCTGCCGCCGGAGCGCTTTCTTCCCGCCTTCGAGCGGCTGCTGAAGGCCGGCGGCATGTTCTACCGCGACGGGTCGGGCGCTTTGTCGTTGGCCTATCTCGCGGCGGGTCGGCTGGTCGGCTATGTCGAGCCGCATATCAACGCCTGGGACTGCCTCGGCGCGCTGGCGGTGATCGAGGCGGCCGGCGGGCGCTCGAGCGACTTCCTGGCCGGCGACGGGCTGTGGAACGGCAATGTGCTGATCGCCGCCTCGCCGGAGCTCTACCCCTCGCTGGAGACGCTGTTCCTCGAAGGCTGACCTCAGGGGCACGCCTGCCGGCATCGCTCCGCCGCCAGCGGACCGGCTGGAGGGCGGCTCGGCCCTCAGGCCGCCTCCAACCAAACGCGGTAGCGCAGGAGAAACGCCTCCGTGCCCTCCGGGCCGAAGGCGAGTTCGCGCGCGCAATGGGCCGCGCCGATCAGGCAGGCCTCGTCCACCGGCGGGGCGGCCGAGACGGCGAGGTCGGCCGTCGCCAAGGGCAGGCAGCGCAGGCGCAGCACCTCGCGGATCGGCGCGACCAGCGCCTCGCCGGCATGGGCGAGCGTACCTCCGATCACGATCCGCTCCGGGTTGAGCAACGCCACGGCATGGCCGAGCGCCTCGCCCGCCGCCCGCCCGGCGGCCAGGATCAGCGCCTGCGCCTCCGGCTGGCCGGCCTCGAACAGGGCGATCACGTCACGCGCGTTGCGTGCCGGCAGGCCCTGGTTTGACAGGTCGCGCGCCAGGGCCCAGCCTGCCGCCCGCGCCTCGAAGCAGCCGCGCTTGCCGCAGCGGCAAAGCGGCGCGCCCGGCTCCAGAAACTGCATATGGCCGATATCGCCCGAGGCGCCGCGCGCCCCGCGCTGCAGCCGCCCGTTGGCGACGATGCCCGAGCCGATGCCGGTCCCCATCTTCACGAACAGGAAATCGTCCGGGCGCGGTGCAAGGCGGCGATGCTCGAAGATCGCCATGAGATTGACGTCGTTCTCCACGGCCACGGGCGCGCCATAACGTGCGCGGAGCCAGTCCCCCAAGGGAAAATCGTCCCAGCCTTCCAGGATCGAGGGGCCGTAGACGCGGCCGAGCCGGTGGTCCACTGGTGCTGGCAGGCTGAGCCCGAGCGCGGCCACGAAGCGGCGCCCGCCGAGATCCGACAGGAGCCGCCCGAAGCCCATGGCCAGCCGCTCCATCGCGGCTTCCGGCCCGTCCGCGATGCGAAAGGGCACGAGTTCCTGCCGCAGTACGGCAGGGGCAAGGTCGGTGACGGCGAGGCGCATATGCGTTTCGCCCATGTCCGCCGTCAGCAGCACGGCGCCGGTGGGGTCGAGCGCCAGAAGACGCGTCGGCCGCCCGCCGCTCGGCACCGCGCTGTCCCCCTCGCGCACGAGGCCGGCGGTCTGGAGCGCCAGAAGCCGCTGCGCCAGCGTCATGCGCGACAGGTTGGTCGCCTGACCCAGCGCCGCGCGCGACACGCCCTCGCCCGAGGCAACGATCTGCGCGAGCACGGACGCCGCCGCCATCAGCGCGGAAAGAGCAGGCTCGGCTGGGGGAAGGGCAAGGCTCAGGGATCGACTCGCGAGACGGGGCCGGCGAACCATTCCGCCGAACCGGAGAAATAGGCACGGCTCGCCTGCGTTCCACCAGCCCGCGTGCGCCGCACCATGCTTTTGTCTTTTTTTAGACAAAAGGCGCTTGCCAGATCGGGCCGCACGGCCCTACGATCTCGTCATACCAGCCGGCGAACCAACGCCGGCACAACGAGCCCGGCCTTCCAGAACGGCCCGGCCATGAGCGGCGAGATCCATCGCCGCCGGGGAAACGATACAGCGGCGCCCGCGAGCGGCGGGCGATCCCGCACTATGAGCAGTCGGCAGTCTGCCCGCCGGACAAGGGCAGGTCAGGGCGTCGCATCCGGCCCCGCGGCCTCGTGCGGCCTCCGCTTCCTGGGAGGGAAACTCGGTGCATTCTTCGAACGCGCAATCTTCCAACGCATTCTCCACGCGTCGCCTGGGCGCGCTCCTGGCCGGCGCGGCGCTGATCGGGCTCGGCCTGACAGCAGGCGCCAGCGCGGCGGACCCGATCAAGATCGGCATCGTCACCAAGACCGACGCCAACCCGTTCTTCGCCAAGATGAAGGAAGGCGCGGAGGCCAAGGCCAAGGAACTCGGCGTCGAGCTGCAGAGCTTCGCCGGCAAGTTCGACGGCGACAACGACACGCAGGTCACCGCGATCGAGAACCTCATTTCGTCGGGCGTCAGCGGCATCCTGCTCGCCGCCAGCGACACCAAGGCGATCACACCCGTGGTGGAACAGGCGCGCCAAGCCGGCATCCTGGTGATCGCGCTCGACACACCGCTCGACCCCGCCAACGCCGCCGACGCGACCTTCGCCACCGACAACGTGAAGGCGGGCGAGCTGATCGGCCAATGGGCCGCCAAGACGGTGAAGGACCCAAGCACAGCCAAGGTCGCCTTTCTCGACGCGATCGAAAGCCAGCCGACCGTGGACGTCGCGCGCGACCAGGGCTTCATGAAGGGCTTCGGCATCGACGTGAAGGACCCCAGCCGCTACCTCGACGAGGACGACAAGCGCATCGTTGGCCATTTCTGGGGCAACGGTTCGGAAGAGGGCGGGCGCACGGGCATGGAAACCCTGCTCCAGAAGGAGCCCGACCTCTCGGTCGTCTACACCATCAACGAGCCGACGGCGGCGGGCGCCTACGAGGCGCTGAAGGCGGCCGGCAAGGAAAGCGGCGTTCTCATCACCTCCGTGGACGGCGGATGCCCCGGCGTCGAGAACGTGAAGGCCGGCGTGATCGGCGCTACCTCCATGCAGTACCCCCTCCTCATGGCCTCCAAGGGCGTCGAGGCGATCGTCGAGTTCAAGAAGTCGGGCAAGAAACCCGAGCCGACGCCGGGTCTCGACTTCTTCAACACGGGCGTGACGCTCGTCACCGACAAGCCGGTGTCGGGGATCGAGTCCATCACCTCCGCCGAAGCGCTGAAGAAGTGCTGGGGCTGAGATCGGCCTGAGCGCGCCGGGCACCACGCTCCCGCCAAGGAGCGCCCGGCGCCGCTCCCGACCATCGGACTGAAGCGTTCGCCCGAGAGGCCCGAATTTGGCGGGCTGACCGGGGGCGCCCCGTCGGGGCCGCGAACGCGGACCCCGGTCGCTGCTCCAGCGCGGGGGCCAGACCTTCACGCTCTGAATCCGAGCTGAGCCGTCTGGCGTCTCCGCTCCCGCGCGATCCATCGGATATCGCACGTCCATCAGCATCCCGCCGCCTTCGCCCTGCCGGCGCGCCTTGCCCGGCTCCCAGCGACCAAGGCGCAGACCGGCGGCCGGGCGGCCCCCTCGACGGCCGCCCGGCTCCTTTCCCCCGTTCCAGGAGACCCCAGCGATGACCGCTTCCGAGGGTTCTTCCGTCGCCGGCGCCTCCGGCGACGGGTTCGCGCAGTTCGAGGAGGGGCGGCGCTCGCCGCTCCGCCGGCTGCAGCATTTGCTCCACCGCTACCCCACGATCGTGCCCTTCGTGGTTCTGGCCCTGGGCCTCGCGGTGTTCAGCCTCATCGTCGGCGCGCGCTTCTTCCAGCCCTTCAACCTGTCGCTGATCCTCCAGCAGGTGACGATCATCGCGGTTCTGGGCGTGGCGCAGACGCTGGTGATCCTCACCGCCGGCATCGATCTGTCGGTCGGCGCGATCATGATCCTGTGCACCATCGTCATGGGGCATCTCGCCGTCTCGGCGGGGCTGCCGCAGGAGGCGGCCTTCGCGGCGGCGCTGCTGGTGGGCCTCGGCTGCGGCGCGATCAACGGCGTGCTCGTCACCTATCTCAGACTGCCGCCCTTCATCGTCACGCTCGGCACATGGAGCGTCTTCGGCGCCCTGTTCCTCTATTATTCCGGCAGCCAGACCATCCGCTCGCAGGTCGTGGCCGCCGAGGCGCCGCTTCTGCAATGGATGGGCGCGGCGACCTCGCTCGGCGGGGCGCGCTTCACCGCCGGAACGCTCGTCATGCTTCTGGTCGCGGCGGCCGTCTGGTACATGCTGAACCGCACCGCCTTCGGCCGCCATGTCTATGCCGTGGGCGACGACGCGGAGGCGGCGCGGCTCTCCGGCATCGACGCCAAGCGCACGCTTCTGTCCGTCTACGCGCTGTCGGGCCTCATCTGCGCCATCGCCGCCTGGGTGCTGATCGGGCGCATCGGGGCCATCAGCCCGACCTCGGGCGGTTCGGCCAATCTCGACTCCATCACCGCCGTGGTGATCGGCGGAACCTCGCTCTTCGGCGGGCGCGGCTCGATCGTCGGAACCCTGGTCGGGGCCTTGATCGTCGGCGTCTTCCGCAACGGGCTGGCACTCGCCGGGCTCGATGCGCTCTGGCAGGAATTCACCGTCGGTCTTCTCATCATCGTCGCGGTCGGCCTCGACCAGTGGATCCGGCGGGTGTCGGCATGAGCGCCTTCGTTCTCCAGGCCGAGGGGCTTCGCAAACGCTATGGCCGCGTGGTCGCGATGGACGGGGTGGATTTCGACCTGAAGCGGGACGAGATCCTGGCGGTGATCGGCGACAACGGCGCCGGCAAGTCCACCATGATCCGAGCCCTCGCCGGTGCGGTTCGGCCGGACACCGGGCGCATTCTGATCGACGGCGAGCCCGTGTCCTTCCGCACGCCCATGGACGCGCGGCGCGCGGGCATCGAAAGCGTGTTCCAGAACCTTGCGCTTTCGCCCGCCCTGTCGATAGCCGAGAACCTGTTTCTCGGCCGCGAGGTGCGCCAGAAGGGTCTGGCGGGCCGGCTCTTCGGCCATCTCGATCTCGCCCATATGGAAGCGGAAGCGCGGCGCCAGCTCGCCGGGCTCGGCCTCACCACGGTTCAGGACATCCACCAGAAGGTGGAGACCCTGTCGGGCGGCCAGCGGCAGGGGGTCGCCGTGGCGCGGGCCTGCGCCTTCGGCGGGCGCGTCGTGATCATGGACGAGCCGACCGCCGCGCTCGGCGTCAAGGAAAGCCGGCGCGTGCTCGACCTCATCCTCGACGTGAAGCGGCGCGGCCTGCCGGTGGTTCTCGTGTCCCACAACATGCCGCACATTTTCGAGGTGGCGGATCGCATCCACATCCACCGGCTCGGCCGCCGGCTCGCGGTGATCCGGCCGCGCGACTTCACCATGTCCGACGTCGTCGCCTTCATGACGGGCGCGGCGGTTCCTCCCCCGGAAGCCCTCGCCGCCTGACGGCCGGCTTCCCCTTCTCGATCAGAAAGGCACGCAATGTTCGCCGCCAAGCGCATGGACCACAAGCTCGCCCGCATCCGCTCGGGCCAGTATTCCCCGAAAGATTTCATCATCGCCGACGCCAAGGACGGCGACATGGCGCTGGGCACCGGGACGGCCGGGCCGGACTTCGGCGCGGACGGCAAGCCGACCGGGCGCATGCGCCCGCTTCAGGTGTACCGCGACGGCATGGAGCGCATGGTGGCCTCCGGCCTCATCGACATCATGCTGACCTCGCTCTCCTCGGCCGAGGTGCTGACGAAGAAGGGCGTCTACGACGGATCGGACGTGACCCCGGCGGTGCGGCTCAACGACGGCAGCGACATCTGGCATTGGCGCGGCGCCAACTACAAGCACCTGCCGACCGTGCCCTTCCGCACCGCGCGGCTCGACCGCGTGAAGCCGGTGTCCGATCTCGGCCTCTACGCCCTCACCTTCTTCAACGATCTCGACCAGGACCGGCGCTCGCTGGACGCCTATGCTGCGTTTCGCGACGAGGCGACGGCGGCGGGCGTCAGGCACTTCCTCGAAGTCTTCAATCCGCAGTTCGAGGTGAAGACGGCGGGCTCGGACTTCGCCACCTACAACAACGACGCGATCGCAAGGTGCCTCGCCGGCGTGTCCTCGCTGGATCGGCCGGAGTTCCTGAAGGTCGTCTACAACGGGCCGCGCGCGACGGAAGAACTCGCCTCCTACGACCCCGGCCATCTCATCGTCGGCATCCTGGGCGGGGCCTCGTCCACCACGCGCGACACGCTGGAGATGGTGAAGCAGGCCGAGAAATACGGCGCGCGCGTCGCGCTCTTCGGCCGCAAGATCTTCTTCGCGGAGGATTGCGAGGAGATCGTCCGGCACATGCGCCTGGTGATCGAGGAGGACGTCTCGTCCGAGGAGGCGACAAAGCGCTATCACGACATCCTCGGCAAGAAGGGCATTCGCTCCAAGAAGTCTCTGGAAGAGGACCTCGAGATCACCGACCCCTCGCTCAAGATGGGAGCCTGAGGCGGAATGGAGACGGCAAGACGGGGGTTCCTGACGGCCGGAACCTGGTGCGCGGACCACAACAAGCTGGTGGAGCGCTGGCCGGAGGAGGACATGGTCGTCGAGATCCTGTCCGAGGGTGTGGAAGGCGGCGGCTCGGCCTGCAATTTCGGGATCGACATCCGCCGGCTCGACCCCGCCATGCCGGTGGACACGATCGGCGTGGTGGGGGACGACGCGGACGGCGCCGTCCTGCGGGCGCAGGCCGAGGCGGCGGGCATCGGCGTCGCCGGGCTCCATGTCGTGCCGGGCGGGCGCACCAACTTCACCGACGCCTACAGCGTGCGCTCCAGCGGGCGGCGCACGCATCTCTTCCACCAGGGCACGAGCGCGCTGCTCTCGCCAGAGCATTTCGACTTCGCCGGCTCCTCGGCGCGCATCCTCCATCTCGGCCTGCCCGGCATTCACGAGAAGATGGATGGGCCCTGGGGCGGCGAGGCCAACGGCTGGCTGCATGTCCTGAAAGCGGCGCGCCGGGCCGGGCTCCAGACCAATCTGGAGCTTCTGCAGATCGCGCCAGCGCGCCTGCGCGCCATCGTGGAGCCCTGCCTCAGGGCGCTCGACCTCCTCGTCATCAACGATTTCGAGGTCGGCGCGATCACCGGCACGGCGACGACGTGCAATGGGGCGACGGATGTGGAGGCCTGCCAGCGGGCCGGGGCGCGCGTGATGGAACAAGGGTCCATGCAGGTGCTCGCCATCCACTTTCCGCTCGGCGCCCTCGCCTTCGAGCGGGACGGAACGGTGACGCACCGGCCCTCCGTCAGCGTGCCGCAGGCGGCGGTGATGGGCGCCAACGGCGCGGGCGACGCCTTTGCCGCCGGCTTCGTCTACGGCTTGCACGAGAGCTGGCCGGTGTCCGAGTCCCTTAGCCTTGCGCACGCTTCCGCGGCAGCCTCGCTGCGCGATGTCGGCACGACGGGCGGCGTCGAATCCTGGCGCGCCTGCCTCGATCTGGCGGAAGGCTGGGGCTGGCGGCACTGATCTTGGTGGCGCGTCTCCGCTGAGGGGTGGCATCGGTCGGGGCTTGGCGAACGCCGTCATGGTCCGACGGGTTTCAGGCGCCCTCCTCACTGAAAGGTCTCGTGGCTTGGCGCACCGCCTGTCGAAGGCAATGCTCGCGTCCGAGCCGAGGCTGCTTGCCATCGCTAAAAGCGGCGACCGTTCTCGCTCAGCGGGAGGACTGGGCGGTACGCTGAACGAGCCGCACCTTTACGCCCTCACCTCGCAGCATCAGGCGACGGCATGCCGAGGCGTCTCGTTCATGAAGGCAAGCGTCTCCGCAAAAGAGCGGATGCCGGCGTCCGAGCCAAGGCCCGTCGCTACCAGGGCGGCGGAGGCCTGGGCGAAGTCGAGCGCGGTGGCCAAGTCCATCCGGTGATGCAGGGCGGCGATGAAGCCCGCGTCGAACGCGTCGCCGCAACCGGTCGTGTCCACGACATCGATCGCGAAGGCCGGGCGGGTCACCGCCTCGCCGGAGGCCGCCATGAACGAGACCCCCTCCCCGCCCAGCGTGAAGACGCAGTGCTTCACGCCGCGATCCAAGAAGAAGCGGCCCGCGCCGCGAGTGTCGGACACGCCCGAGATCGCCTGCGCCTCTTCGATCGAGGGCATGAAATAGTCGATATGCGGCAGAAGCGGCTCGATCAGCGCGAGCGTGCCCTCGTTGGCGCCGAGGAGATCGAAGGTCACGGTGCGCCCGCGCCGCTTGGCCTCCGCCAGCAGGCGGCGGCTCGGCTCGCCGTCGAGCTTGCCCAGGAGGCCCGTGCCGCCGAGATGGACGATGGGCGGCGCCAGCACGGCGTCGAGCGCCGCGTCGGCGACCTCGAAATGGTCGGAGGCGCCGCGCGCATGCAGCGCAGGGCGTGAGCCGTCGCGGCGGATGTTGAGGATGGTGGCCGAGGTCGGCACGCCAGATAGGCGCTGCATCTCAGCGGTATCGACGCCGAAGCGTTGCAGCATCGCCAGCACGAAGTCGGCCTTCTCGTCCTCCCCCACGGCCCCGACGGCGAGGCAGTTCAGCCCGAGCTTGGCCAGATCCACCACGGTTCCGCCCGCCGTTCCCGCGACGGTGAGGCGGATTTCCTCGATGAAGTCCACCTGCCCGCCGGGCGGGATGGCGTCGACCGGTCGGCCGAGCACGTCGAGAATGTAGAGGCCGATCACCGAGGCGTCGTGGGTCATGAAAACGTGGGTCCAAGCAAGGGTGGAGGGAAGTCTCAGTGCGCTCAGCCGCGCTGGCCGAGGGTGAAGATCGTGCCGGCGATGAGGATGAAGGCGCCGACGATGGCGAGTTGCAGCGTGCTGGGAATGCCGACGAAGATCAGGACGTTGCTCACCAGCGTGATGAGGAGGACGCCGAGCAGGGTGCCGACGACGCTGCCGGACCCGCCGGTGATGCGCGCCCCGCCCAGCACCACGGCGGCGATCACCTCCAGCTCCATGCCGGCGAGATCGAACGGATTGGCGAGCCGGTTGCTGGACACGTGGACGACGCCGGCGACCCCCGCCAGCAGCCCGGCATAGGCGAAGACGAAGAGGCGCACGCGGAAGAGATTGAAGCCGAGCCGTTCGGCGATCGCGGGATTGCCGCCCACCGCGAAGACCGCGCGCCCGATCAAGGTGCGCTCCAGGATGAACCAGGTGAGGATAGCCGCGCCGACGAGAACCAAGACGGTCGCCGGCAGGATCGAAACCGCGCCGTTCGCCCCGACATGGGTATAGAGCGGCGCCTTGCCGAATGCGTCCATCGCCGTCGGAATGTTCATGAACAGCGCCGTCCCGACGAAGGTCAGCAGGAAGCTGCGGATGATGTATTGCGTGCCGATCGTCACGATCAGCGAGGGCGCCTGCAGCTTGTGGACGAGAACGCCGTTCACGGCGCCGAACGCCGCCCCGCCGAGCGCGGCCAGAACGAGGATGACGGGCATGGGCATGCCCGGCACGACATCCACCACCAGCATGGTCAGCGCATACATGACGAAGGCGGCGATGGCGGTAAACGACACGTCGATGCCGCCTGCCGCCAGGACCACCAGCACCCCCATGGCGAAGAGGCCGCGCACCACCGAGGCGCGCAGGATGTCGAAGAGATTGTTCATCTGCAGGAAGTCGGGATTGGCGGCGACCACGACGAGGCAGGTGAGGACGACGAGCGCCAGCGTGAAGAGCTCCGGCCGCCGGATCATCTGGTCGCGCAGGCGCGCGCCGAGCCCGGAGCGCGCGGCGGTGGGGGCGGACAGCGTGTCGGTCATAGAGAAGGGCCTTTCCCGGTGCCGGCCATCGCCTGGTAGATCGCGTCTTCGCTGAACGCCTCGGCGGCCCGCTCGGCGACGATCGCGCCCTGGCGCATGACCATGATCCGGTCGCAGTTCTGCAGGAGCTCGGGCAGGTCGTCGCTGATGATGAGCACGGCCATGCCGCCGTCGGCGAGGCGCTGGATGATGCGGAAGATCGTGTCCTTGGAGCCGACATCGACGCCCACGGTCGGCCCGTGCAGGATGAGAAGACGCGGCTCGATGGTGAGCCAGCGCCCGATCAGCACCCGCTGCTGGTTGCCGCCCGACAGCGACTGGACGCGGCGCGAAACGTCAGGCGTCGCCACCTGAAGATCGGCGACGCTCGCCTCCGCCAGCCGCCGCGCGCGCCGGGCGCTGACCATGCCGAAGGCGCCGCGCAGCCGGTCCAGCACGGGCAGCACGATATTGTCCTGGATCGGCTTTTCCAGAAACAGGCCCTCGGTCAGGCGGTCCTCCGGCACGTAGCCGATGCCGGCAGCGATCGCCTCCGAAGGCGTTCGCGGGTGGATCGGCTGGCCGTCCAGCCGGATCGAGCCTTGCGTGGCGGGCGCGACGCCGGCCAGCGCCAGCGCCAGCTCGTTGCGCCCGGAGTCCATCAGGCCGGTAAAACCGAGGATTTCGCCGCGCCGGATGCCGAAGGAGAGATCGCGAAAGCCCGCCGCGCCGAGACCCTCGACCTCGAGCAGCGGCGCGCCGAGCTTGGGATCGGTGCGATAGCGCGCCTCGCTGATCTCCCGGCCCGTCATCAATGCCGCGAATTCGGACTTGGTGGTTTGGGCCACATCGAGCTCGCCGACCTTCAGCCCGTCGCGCAGGATGATGGCCCGCCCGCCGATCGCCTTGCACTCGTCGAGCTTGTGGGTGACGAAGAGAACGGCGACGCCCCCCGCCCGCAGCCGCTCCACGACGGCCAGAAGGTTCTCGACCTCCTGGCGCGTCAGCGAGGTGGTCGGCTCGTCCATGATGACGAGGCGCGCCTCGGCCGCGATGCCGCGCGCGATGGCGACGAGCTGGCGCGTGGCGAGCGGCAGCGTGTCGGTGCGCCGGGTCAGGAAGGCGCGGGTCGTCGGGAGATGCACCTTTTCCAACGCCCGGCGGGCCGTCTCGTGAAGAGCGGCAACGTCGAGCCGGCGCGCCAGACGGCCGGAGGCGGCGACGAGCTGGCCGGTCAGCGCGACATTCTCGGCAACGGAGAGATTGGGCAAGAGGGAGAGGTCCTGATAGACGGTTTCGATCCCGGCCTTCAGCGCGCCGATCGTGCCGAGATCGCCCGCGCGCTCGCCGGTCGGCTCGCCGTCGATCAGGATCTGGCCGCTATCGGCGGTCTGCGCGCCGGAGATGATCTTGATCAGCGTGCTCTTGCCGCAGCCGTTCTCGCCCATGAGGTGGTAGACGCGCCCGGCCTCGATCGTGAGATCGACCTCCTTCAAAGCATGGACGCCGCCGAAGGACTTTCGCACCTTTCGGATTTCGAGAAGCGGCGCCGCGCGGGGCGGCAAGGACGCATCGACCTGCATCGTGGTGACATTCCTGAGGGAATTGGGCTGGGCCTTGACCGCGTTCGGCCCGGAAGCGTTCGGCTCGCAGGCCGAAAAGGCCGGCGCCCCTGGAGGGCGCGGGCCAAGCTCGCGATGGCGCCGGGCAGGCGAAGAGCCTGCCCAAAGCGCTTCAGAGCCGGTATCAGAACGGGTAGTTCTTGTAGCTCGACTTGTCGACGTCCACCCAGGCCTGGCCCTGCACGATCACGCCCTTACCTGCGCCCTTGGTGACGGAGACCTTGTCGTAGCCAGGCACGCCGAGATCCATGCCGTCGGTGATCTCCTTGCCGTCGAGCACCATGTTGGCGACGACGTTCATGACATAGCCGGCGTCCTTCGGATCCCAGAAGAAGATCTCGTCCACCGCGCCGCTTTCGAGATAGGGGCCGGTGTCCTTGGGCAGGCCGAGGCCGTAGACGCAGGTCTTGTCCTGCAGCCCGGCTTCCTCCACCGCGCGGCCGATGCCGATCACGTCGATGGCCGAGGAGCCCTGGAAGCCCTTGATGTCGGGGTAACGGCGCAGAATTTCCTTGGCTTTCTCATAGGCGCGGTTGGCGTCGTTGAAGGATTCGTTCTTCGCCGCCACCAGCTCCATGCCGGGATATTTCTTGGCGTTCTCCGCGCCGGCATCGACCCACTGATTGTGCGTCAGGCTGCCGAGCGAACCGACGAAGCTCGTCCACTTGCCGCTCTGGCCCATGCAGGCGGCGAGCTTTTCGTTGATCCGCGCGCCGAAGGCCTTGTTGTCGAAGGCCTCGATATCGACCGCCGTGTTGACCAGGCTGTCGCCCTCGTGGGTGATGACCTTGATGCCGCGCTGGCCGGCGCGGCGAAGGACGCCCTCCAATGCCGTCGGGTCCATCGGCACCACGGCGATAGCCGAGACGTTCTTGGCGACGAGGTCCTCGATGATGCGGGACTGCTGGGCGGCGTCCGCCTTGGCCGGGCCGATCTGGCTGGCGGCCACGCCGGGATGGTCGGCCCCGTAGGCCTTCACGCCCTCGTTCATGCGGATGAACCAGTTTTCGCCGGTGACCTTCACCACCGTCGTGATGGTCGGCTTGTCCGCTGCCAGCGCCGTGCCGGCGGCGAGCGTCGCGGCAAGGGCCGCGCATGTGCAGAGTTTCGAGATCGCGCTCATGAAATCCTCCCTCAAGATGGTCGAAGTCGTCGCACCGCGTCGCCCGCTCCTCCCGAGCCGGCGCGCGGAGTGTCGTCAGGCCCTGGGCCGCAGCCAAAGGCCGAAATCGAGCCGCGCCGAGGCCAGGAGCGCCAGAAGCAGCACCCCCCAGGCGAGGTCGCGGAAGAAGTTCGAAATGTCCATGAAGTTGAAAAGGCTGGACAGGATCTGCAGCGCCGTCGCCGCGAGAAGCACGCAGCTCACCTTGCCGTAGCCGCCTTCCGGCTTCACCCCGCCCATCACGGCGATCAGCACCGCGATCAGGACGTAGGAGCCGCCATAGTCCCATTTCACCGAGGCGTTGCGCGAGGCGATGACGATGCCGGCAATCGCCGAAAGAACGCCGCTGATCGTGTAGGTCAGCGTGATCATGCGGTTCTCGGCGATGCCGCCGTAGCGCGCGGCCTTGGCGTTGCTGCCGAGCAGCATGAGCTTCAGGCCGAAGGGCGTGAACCGGAGGACGAAGCCGAGAACGCCCGCCACCAGGAGGAACAGCGCGAAGCAGAGCGGCACGCCGAGCACCGGCGAATTGCCGAAATCGTCGAGCGGCGGGATGTAACCGAGGCTGATGGCCGAGCCATTGGTCAGGAACACCGCGCAGCCGGTGAAGAGAAGCTGGGTGCCGAGCGTCGCGATCAGCGGCGTCAGCTTGGCGTGGGCGATCAGCAGCCCGTTGGCGAGCCCGCCGATCAAGCCGACGACGAGCGCGAAGGCGGCGAAGACGAAGGAAAAGAGAAGCGGCGCCTCCTCGGCCGAGACGAGCCCGCCGGCCAGGAGAAAGGCGGTGATGCCGGCGAGATTGGCGAGCGCGATGCCCGAAAGGTCGATGCCGCCATTGCCCGAGCTCATGGCCAGCATGACGCCGAGCGCGAGAAGGCCGAGTTCGGGAACCTGCGCGGCCATGGACTGGAGATTGTAGCTGTCGGTGAAATTGGCCCCGGCCAGCACCGCGCCCGCCGCCAGCACGGCGACGTTCAAGCCGGCCAGCGCCAGTCCCTGCCGATCGACACCGGAACCCATGTCGCACCCTCCCCATGGCCGATGCGGACCGCCTGTGCGGCCGGAGCGGGTCTCCCTCCCGTCATCCAGCCAGCGCCGTCACCGACTTTTGACATTTGTCACGACGATCTGTCTCCTGTCAATTCTGGACGGAAGGTTCGGAGTTCAAGCCGTGAGGCGGGGTTTGGGGAGCGGCTTCAGCGCTGAGAACGCAGGCAGCCGGCTGATGGGATGGGGTTTGTGGAGAGACGCTTGCGAGCCTGCCTGCTCCCGAACCACGCGGCCTTCGGAGTGTTGCAAACGGTTGTTCTTCAAACGCGGGACACCGACCAAGACTGTTGTCCGGCGGGGCGGTGAAGCGCGTCCACGAAGTCAGCAGCGGGCGGGCAGGTCTTCTGGAAGGCGTTCAGACGACACGCTCATCAAGCGCTGCCCTCCAAAAACTTGCGGCGTTTCGAAAGACTGAAAATACGCCGAGAACCGGCCAACACACCCCACAATGCTTGCAGCGACGCGGCTCTCCTCCTCCGCTGGCAATCCCCGCCTATTCCGCCGCCACGCCATGGTGCGTGCCATCGGCCTCGGCGCGATGGATGAAGCCCATGATCGCCTCGCTCATGTGCTCGTAGACGCCGTCGTTGCGGATTTCGCCGCGCAGCCGGTAGCCGTCCATGACGAGGATGCGGTCGGCGAGCGAGATCATCTCCGGCATGTCGCTGGTGATCACGATCACCGCCGTGCCCGCATCGGCCAATTCGCGAAGAAGATCGTGGAGATAGGCCTTGGTCTTGATGTCGATACCGACGGAAGGCTCGTCCACGATCAGGATCTTCACCCCCGCCGCCAACCACTTGGCGACGCTGATCTTCTGCTGATTGCCGCCGGACAGGTTGCCGACCGTCTGCGACAGGCTCGGCGTCTTCACCTCCAGCTTGGAGATGAAGGGCTGGACGGCGCGGCGCACGCGCCCGTCCGTCAGGAAGCCGAAGAGCCCCGAGAGCGGGCGCCACACGGCGATGCCCGCGTTGTCGAGAACGGAATGGGCGAGAACGAGGCCGTTGCCCTTGCGGTCCTCGCTGACATAGCCGATCCGGTGGCGGTGGATCGCCTCGGCAACATTGCGGATCGTCACGGCTTCGCCGGCGACTTCCACCGTTCCGGCCGTGATGGTGGACTGGCCCATGATGCAGCGGGCCAGCTCCGTGCGGCCCGCGCCGACGAGGCCATAGAGGCCGACGATCTCGCCCGCCCGAACATCAAGGTCGATGTCGCGATGCCCCAGCGCCGTCGCGACGCCGGAAAGGCGAAGGGCCGGCGGCTGGGACGTCTCGACGGGCGCCGCGAAGCCGCGCGACGCGCCGCTTTCGGCCCGGCCGATCATCATGCGAACGAGGTCCTGGCGGCCGAGCCCTTCCATCGAGCGGCTTTGCGATGCGTTCTCGCCGTCGCGCAGAACCGTGACGCGGTCGCAGATCTCCTGCACCTCCTCCAGCTTGTGGCTGACGAAGAGGAGGCTCGCGCCCTGATCGCGCAGGCGCTTGAGGAAGGTGAAGAGCCGGTCGGTCTCGTTGGAGGTGAGCGAGGCCGTCGGCTCGTCCAGCAGCAGGACCTTGGAGCGCAGCGACAGCGCTTTCGCGATCTCGACCATCTGCATCTGCGCGACGCTGAGGCGCGAGACCGGCGTCCGGGGGTCGATGTCGAGGCCCAGCATTTCCAGCCAGCGCGCGGCCTGCTCGTTCAGCGCGGCATAGTCAACCGGCTTCACCAGAAATCCCGCGATCTGTTCGAGATGAATGTTCTCGGCCACGGAAAAGCGCGGGATCAGGTTGCGCTCCTGATGCACCACACCGATCCGATGCGCGATCGCCTCGCGCGGATTGCTGAACGAGACCGGCTTGCCTTCGAGGGCGAGCGTGCCCGCGTCCGGACGGTGGACGCCGGTCACGATCTTGATGAGCGTCGACTTGCCCGCGCCGTTCTCGCCGAGAAGGGCGTGGATGGAATGGCTCTCCAGCGTCAGGGAGACGCCCTTCAGGGCCTTCACGCCGGGAAAGGACTTCTCGACGCCGCGCGCTTCGAAAATGGCGGTCATCGTCATGCTCCGTTTCGGCCCGCCGCGAGACGGGCCTCGCGCAGGCGGTTGAGCCCGACCGCCGCCAGGATCATCGTGCCGAGCACGATCTGCACCAGGAAGGGATCGATGTTGAACAGCACCAGAAGCTGCGTGATGATGGCGACCACGGCGACGCCGAAGAGGGTCGCGGCGACGCTGACATGCCCGCCGGCCAGAACCGCGCCGCCGATCACCGGGGCGGCGAAGGAGAGGATCAGCCAGTCGTCGCCGATCGTCGGCTGACCGATCTGAAGCCGCGCCACGAGAAGGATGCCGGCGAGACTCGCCAGGAACCCCGACAGGGCGTGGGCGAAGACCACCGTCATGCCGACCGAGACGCCGGACAGTTCGGCCGCATGGGAATTGCCGCCGACCGCCAGGATGAAGCGGCCGATCGGCATGCGCGAGAGCATGTACCAAAGGCCGATGGCGACGAGGATCGTCGGCACCGCGAGCCAGGGCAGCGGCCCCAGAACCTGCGCCTGCCCGAAGGCCTTCACGCTGTCGGCGATGCCGTAGAAGGGTTCGGCGCGGGTGATGCCGAGATTGATGCCCTTGAAGATCGAAAGGCTGGCCAGCGTGATGACGAAGGCCGAAATGCCCGTCCAGACGATGAAGAGCCCGTTCAGCATGCCGCAGGCGACGCCCAGCGCGAGCGCTGCCACGGCGGCCACCGGAGCGGGCAGGCCGAAGCCCTGCATCAATCCGGCGAAGGTGATGGCGGCCAGGCCGCCGATGGCGCCGACCGAAAGGTTCATCTGGCCGATCGCGATGATGATCATCTGCGAGAAGGCGATCAGCGTGTTGACCGCGATCGCCAGCGCCAGAACCTCGAGATTCAGCGGCGAAAGGAACGAGGGCGACAGGATTCCGGCGACCGTCATGGCGACGACAGTGACCGAGAAGGGGCCGAACCAGTCGTTTCGCAGAAGGCGCGTCGTCAGGCTGTCGGAGGCGGCGGGCGCTCGTGTGGTGAGGCTCATGCGAGATTCCTCCGGGCCAGGAACGACCGGCGCGACTTGTCGATCAGCACCGCCAGAAGCAGGAGCAGGCCGAGAAAGGACTGGATCCAGAACTCGCCGAGCTGCAGCAGCAGGAGACCGTTGGTCAGAAGGGCGACGAGCAGCGCGCCGAGCGCCGTGCCGAGCACCGAGACCTTGCCGCCGTTCAGAAGCGTGCCGCCGAGCACGGGGCCGAGAAAGGCCGGCAGGAGCCAATCCTGGCCGAGCTGCCCGGCCATGGAGGGAATGGCCGCGCCGTTGCGCGCCACCATCATGACCGCCGCCACCGCCGCCAGAAAGCCGGACAGGACGTGGCAGAGGATAAAGATGCGATCGACCCGGATGCCGGAAAGCTCGGCTGCCTCGGGCCGCGCGCCGGCGGCCAGCATTTCGCGGCCGAGCGCGGTGAAGCGATAGAGATAGACGAGCGCCAGCATGACGACGAGCGTGACGAGAAGCAGCGGCGAGACGACGCCGCCGATCTTGGCCCGGCCGATCGTGGTGAAGGCGGCGGGCAGCGCGCGGTAGGATTCGGCGCGCGTCAGAAAGATCATCGCGCCGAAGAAGATGCTCATCGTCGCGAGCGTGATGATGAAGCTGTGCAGGCCCGTGCGAACCACCATCCAGCCGTTGACCCAGCCGAGCGCCGCGCCGACGGCGAGCCCGGCGACGACGCCGAGCGGCCAGGGCATGCCCAGCACCTCGATGGCGTAACCGCAAGCCATGGCCGCGCAGACGCCGATGGCGCCGACCGCGAGGTTCAAGCCTCCCGTCGCGATCACCGCCATCATCGACAAGCCAATGACGATGCTGACCGCCACCGTGCGCCCCAGCGTGAAGAGGTTGAAGGGCGACAGGAATCCGCCCGCAAGCGCCGCGAAACCGGCACCGAAGAGGAGGATGAGAACGATGAGGCCGAACTCGTTGGTCAGAAGGAGACCGGCGCTGGGGGCCGCCCTTCGAGGGCTCGAGCTGGCGGGCGCTTCGTCAAGGGCCATGACGCGCTCCTGATGGGTCGGATTTCGGGCGGGTCGGCCGGCGCGCCACCGCGCGCCGGCCCGCGTTGTTCAGGGGCAGGTCAGATAGGTGGTGTCGAAGCCGGCGAGCAGCTTCTTGGTTTCGTCGCGCATCGCGTCGACATAGGTGTCCACCTTGTCGCTTCCGACGAAGATCGTGCCGGAATCGATGAACTTGGCGGTCAGCGCGTTGGACTTGAACGGCGCGTCGGCCTTCACGGTGCAGCCCTTGCGCAGCTTGTCGAGCGCGAAGGCGCCGACATAGCCCTGCCCATAGGGGTTCTGCAGCATGGTGCCGGACACGAACCCGTCCTTGATCGCCTTCAGCACCACCTCGTCATGGTCGATGCCGACCATCTTGATGCGCTTGTCGCCGATCTTGCGCAGCGCGTTGGCGGACACGACGGCAGGCACCCAGGCGGTGGTGACGATGCCGTCGATCTCGCCGGCATGGGCGGCGAGATAGGCGTTGATCTTCTCTTCGGCGGGCTCGGGCGCGTCGATATCGGCGATGACCTGCACCACCGTCGCTCCGCCTTCCTTGGCCGCCCGCTCCACCGCGTCGATGCGCAGCTGCGTGTTGGGATCGACCAGGAAGCCGGTGAAATGGGCGATGCGCTTGCCCTGGCCGAGGACCTTCAAGAGCTCCTTGGTGCCGAGATAGGCCGAATTGCCCGTGTCGGTGCCAAGGCAGAAGGCCGCTTCCGAGGGGTCCTTGAGGCAGCCGGCGCCGGTGACGACCGGCGCGCCGTTGCCCACGATCTCGGACACGGTGGAAACCGTGCCGACGCTGTCGCCGGGGAAGATGAGGAAGCCGTTATAGCCCTGGCTGAGCATGCTCTCCAGAAGCTGGTTCTGCTGCGTCAGCTCCCACTTCTGCGGGACCTTGTAGTCGGCGCCGGCCAGCCCGAAGTCGCGGACCGCGTCCTTGGCCGCCTGATCCCAGGCCGCGAAATAGGGATGGGGCCCGCCGGGGACGAGGCCGACCCGCGTGTCGTCGGCGGCATGGGCGCTGCTTCCGACCGAAACGAGAAGAGCCGCCCCCATGAGGCAGCGAGTGAAATGGCGCATGGTGATCCTCCCTGACCGTCGATGCCGAGTGGACCGTCTTCCCCGTTTTGAAAGCTGCGGGGTTTCGGCCAAGCTGACTTGCGCATCGTCCATCAAGGCTAGTATACTTGTATCCAAGCCGCAACGGGAATTTCTCCAATGCCCCCACCAGCCAGCAGTCTCGGCGCGGACCAGCCCTCAAACGCCCCGGAGGAGCGCGGTCTCGGCGGGCTCGTTCTCAAGCTCGACCGGCGCCTCTCGGTCGCAGATCAGGTTCACGCCGCGCTTCGCGAAGCCATTCTGGCGGTGGATCTTCCGCCCGGCGCGGCGATCAGCGAGAACTCGATCTGCCGGCAGTTCTCCGTGTCACGCACGCCCGTTCGCGCCGCCATCCAGCGCCTGTCGGAAGAAGGGCTGGTGGACGTCTTCCCCCAGCAGGGCAGCTTCGTCTCGCGCATCAAGATTGGCGGCATCCACGACAGTCATTTCGTTCGCCGCACGCTGGAGATCGCGCTGGTCCGCGAGGCGGCCCTGCGCTGGACGCCGGAGGCCGGGCGCCGGCTCGCGGAGACCCTGGAGGCACAGTCGACCGACATCGCGCGCGGCGACGTCGATGCCTTTCACCGGGACGACGAGCGCTTTCACCAGCTGATCGCCATCCAGGCCGGGCACGAGGGTGTCTGGCCGAGCGTCATGGCCGCCAAGATGCAGCTGACGCGCTTCATCCGCTTTTCCGGCAATTCGGAGCGCCTTCCGGTCGTGGTCGAGGAGCACAGGGCCATCATGGACGCGCTCGATCGCGCGGACGCCGATGCGGCCGAGACCGCGCTGGTCGTCCATCTCGACAAGATCTTCATCCTGTTCGAGGGCATGCCCGCCGAAGAGCGCCGGCATTTCGAGCCCTGACCCCCCGAGACTTACGCCCCAAGACTTACGCCCCAAGACTTACGCCCCAAGAGAATTACGATTCACGAGGACGACGCGACATGGAATTCAAGGACAAGACGGCCGTGGTGACCGGCGCCTGCGGCGGCATCGGGCGCGCCGTGGTGCAGGCGCTGGCGGCCAAGGGGGCGCGGCTGGCGCTGATCGACCGGAACGAGGCCGCGCTGAACGAGCTTTGCGGCACGCTGGAAACGGACTGCGCCGGTTTCGCGATCGATCTTGCCGATGCCGAGGCCGTGCGCGCGGGCGCGGACGCCATTCTCGGCCGCTTCGGCCGGGCCGACATTCTCGTCAACAATGCCGGCATTCTCTCGCCCGACAAGCTGGCCGCGACCAAGCTCGAGGATTGGCGCGCGCTGATGGCCGTCAATCTCGACGCCGCCTTTCTGCTGACGCAGGCCTTCGTGCCCGGCATGAAGGACGGCGGCTGGGGCCGGCTCGTCAACATCTCCTCCTATGCCTGGAAGTCGGGCGGCCTCACCGCCGGGACGGCCTATGCCGTGTCCAAGGCGGCGCTGGTCGGGCTTACCTTCTCCTCGGCGCGGGAACTGGCCGGCACGGGCATCACCGCCAACGCCATCGCGCCCGCCTATGTCGTCTCGCCGATGATCCTCGATCAGCTGAGCCCCGCCGATCTGGAGCGCCAGCGAAGCGCCATTCCGGTCGGCCGTCTCTGCGAGCCCGAGGAAGTGGCCCATGCCGTGTCGTTCCTCGCCTCGCCGCTCGCCGGCTTCATCACCGGCGAGGTGATCGACATGAACGGCGGCCTGCAGTTCGGCTGACCGCCCGCCCTTTCCACCCTCTTCTCGCCAACCGGGTTCCCAGCATGTCCCAGCCTCCCCGCCTCAGCGCCGCCACGCTCGATCGCCTGCCGCCCGCCATCGCGCGGCCGGGCTACGACCGGTCCACCGCCCGCGCGGGCATCGTGCATCTGGGGGTCGGCGCCTTCCATCGCGGGCATCAGGCCGTGTTCGCGGACGATGCGCTGGCGCGGGGCGAGGCGGGCTGGGGCATCGTCGCGGCCTCGCTCCGCTCGCCCGACACGCGCGACGCGCTGGCGCCGCAGGACGGTCTCTACACGTTCGCGTTGCGCGATCGCGGGTCGATCGAGGCGCGGGTGATCGGCTCCATCCTCGCCCTCATCGTGGCGCCCGAAGACCCTGAGGCGCTGATCGCGGCGATCGCCGATCCCGCAATCAAGCTCGTGACGCTCACCGTGACTGAAAAGGGCTACGGGATCGACCGGGCGACCGGTGGGCTGGACAGGAGCGATCCCGCCATCCAGGCCGACCTTGCCGCGGGCGCCGTGCCACGCACCGCGCTGGGCTTCCTGGCCGCGGGCATCGACCGGCGCCGCCTCGCCGGCGCGCCGCCGCTGACGGTGATCTCCTGCGACAACCTTTCCAAGAACGGCGAGATCCTGCGCACCGTGCTCGCGGAGTTCGCCTCGCTGAAGAGCGAAGCGCTCGGCCGCTATGTCAGTGACGAAATCGCCTTCCCCTCCTCCATGGTGGACCGGATCGTGCCGGCCAGCACGGAGGCGGACCGGGCGACGATCGAGGCCATGCTGGGCGTTCGCGACGCTTGGCCCATCCTGGCCGAACCCGCCTTCGACTGGATCATCGAGGATCGCTTCGCCGGCCCGCGCCCGCCTTTCGAGGCGAGCGGCGTGCGCTTCGTGGCCGATGTCGAACCCTACGAGCACATGAAGCTGCGGCTCCTGAACGGCGCGCACACCGCCATCGCCGCCATCGGCCTGCTCGCGGGCTTTGCCACGGTTCCCAAGGCCGTCGCCGACCCGTCCGTCGGCCGCTTCCTGAACCGCTATTGGGACGAGACGGAACCGACCCTGTCAATCGAGCCGGTGGTGAGCCGGGCCTACCGCGACGCGCTTTTGCCGCGCTTTTCCAATCCCGACCTGCCCCATCGCACGTCGCAGATCGCCACCGACGCCTCGCTCAAGGTGCCCCAGCGCTTGCTTGCCCCGCTGCGCGAGCGGCTGGAGCGCGGCGAAAGCGTCGACGCCCTCGTCTTCGCCGTCGCGGCTTGGCTGCGCTCCTGCGCGGGCGTCAGCGACGCGGGCGTTCCGTTCGAGATCAAGGACCCGGCGCTCAGCGCATGGGCGGGCCGGCCATCGGCGCCGCTCCCTCCTTCCGCCGAGACCGAGGCGTTTCTTAGCTTCGAGCCTGTCTTCGGACGGGACCTGCCGCAGCATCCGCGCTTCGTCTCGGAGCTGAGAGAAGCCGTCGCCGAGATCGCCGATCAGGGCGTGCTCGCAGCGATGAAACGCCGCTTCGGCTGAGGGAAAAGGTCGAGGCATTCGAGGCGAAGGGGGCGGCGCCCGCTCCCTTCGCCCATTCCAATTGCAATCGCCGCGCCGGTCAGGCTGCGGTCAGGCCGTAGGTCCGCGCAGTGTTGTCGCGATAGAAGCGGCGCAGGTCCTCTTCCGACACGCCGGCGAAGGCGTCATCGAGAAGCGCGACCCAGGCCTCGTAGTTCGCGGCGAGATTGACGACCGGCCAGTCGCTGCCGAAGAGACAGCGCTCGAAGCCGAAGCATTCGACCGTGTGGTCGATGAAGGGCCGGACGTCCTCTGGCCGCCACTCGGCATGGTCGGCTTCGGTCACAACGCCGCTGATCTTCACCACGACGTTGGGCAGCTCGGCCATCGCCCGCATCGTGCTGGCCCATGGCTCCATCGTGCCCTCCACGATCGGGGGCTTGGCGATGTGATCCAGCACGAAGGCGACGTCGGGGCAGCGGCGCACGAGTTCGACGGCCTGGGCGAACTGCCAGTGCCGAATGCAGATGTCGAAGCTCATCCCGGCCCGGCCGACCTCGCGCACGCCCTCTAAGAAGTTCCCCGACAGGCAATAATCGGGGTCGGCATGGTCCTGGATCAGGCGTCGCACGCCGCGCACCAGCCCAACCTCACGCAGGCGCCCGAGATGCTCGGCGACGCCGGCTCCCAGTTCCACCGGCGCGCTGGCGACGATGCCGGTGATGCGGGGGTCTTCGGCGGCGAGTTCGGCTACGAAATGAGCTTCGTCCTCCTCCCGGCCGGGCGCCGCGTCCACCTCCATGAAGACGATGCCGTCCACCTCGACCTCGCCGCGCGCTCGATCGAAATCTCCGGGCAGGAAGGCACCGGCAATGGCGGGAGCGGACGCGAGCCAGGGATAGTCGATCCGGGCGGGATCGTAGAGATGCACATGTGCGTCGATGATCGGAAAGTTCGGCAAGACGCTCAACCTCGATTCGGGTGGGACGAGCCAATGAACCGGCTTCCCTATCGCGAGGCAAGTGACCTCTCGGCACGCGCCTTGTCCAACACGGGACGAAAGAAATCGCGCCGAGACGCGCCGCGCGCAAACGAAAACGCCCTTGCCGGGGGAGGACCGGCAAGGGCGCGGAGGCAAACCGAGGGTGGGAGGAACCGCTCGGTTCAAGCGCTTCAGATGGGGGAGGACCAGCCGAAGCGAAAGGGGGGAAGGGTCAGCGGACCGACTGGCGGGCGACCGCCGGGATGTCGGCGCGCGAGAGGCCGAGATCGTTGAGTTCGCGGGCGGTCATGCTGTTCAGTTCGCGAGCCACGCGGCGGAACTGGCGGCGATCTTCGAAGTAGCGAGCGAGGGACATCGTGTCTTCCTTGTCTGTCCGGCCTCTCGTCGGTGGTGGCCGGTGGTTTCCTGTTCTCTCAATAAGGGAACCCTACGCCTCGCCCCCAACATTGAGGAGCGCAAAGGTCGAAGGGGAGCCCTGCGCCTTATCGCTATCTCCCGCTCGCACGCCCCGTATGCGAGTGGCGCATGGGGACAGAGCCGACCTCGCGGCCTGTTCGCCCGCGATCGGGACAGGATGGCGCGGGATGCCGGAACGTCTGTCCGGGTGGAACCTTCCTTTCCCATATGTCCTGAAAGGAAACGCCATGTCGAAGATCACCACGCCCCTCGCCTCGCCCGACCGCCCCGTGACGGCGCCCGATGCGAAAGCCTCAGAAGCGGTTCGGTCCGGCGAGCAGGCCCAGACGGAAGGCCGCGAACTGACCGAGACCGAAAAGGTCGCCATCGAGGAAAACAAGCTCGCGAGCGGCGGCGTCGCGCCCGAATACAAGGAAGCGGAAGCCGAGGGCGAGGCTGGCACATCCGCCACCTGGGCCGGGTCCTGACACGATCGAGCCCCGCTCTGGCGGCGGGGCTCGATCACCAAGTCATAAGGGGCAAAGTCCAACGGCTGTCAGGGGCGATCGCCGAGATAGGAGGCGATGGCGCTCTGGATCGTCGGCTCCCGCAGCGGTGGCGAGGACTCCCGGCGCCAACTGTCGATGATGTTGAGCATGGCGGCGGCATCCCGCGCTTCCTCGATCGGCATGGCGACGAGGATGCGGTCTCTGACGGTCGCCGGAAGCTCGGTTTCGAGATCCAGGACATTCCAGGTCCCGGCCTCGTCTCTCTGGATCGTGTAACGGTCGGCTGGCGGGGAAAAGCTCATGTCAGAACAGAACAACGCCGGCGCTCACGCCCTCTTCCCGCAGCACGTCGGCGACGAGATCGAGGGTGAGCGGAGCTGGCATCCCGTCCTCCAACAAGGATCGAGCCGTATCCTCGATCCGCAACGGCGCGCCTTCGTTCGAGGCGTCGGAAATCGCGTCCGCGATGCCCACGGCTATGTCGAGATGTGTAACCATTCGGTGCCCCCAGAAGGCGCTAGGCTTCCGCGACGGTAAGCCGCGCCTTTCGACCTTATCGTCAGTGACGGCAAACGCTGGGGTTATGTTCCCATACTTTTTAATTGATTTGTTAGGGAACTCAGGTCTTACGGCCAACATTGGGCGGGCCGCCTTCAGGTCCGCGAGTCAGGCCGTGACGGAAGCCGGGAGCCGCAGACGTTCACCCCCATGCGGAGATGGGAAAAGCCGAGCGCGCACCAGGCGACGGCCCATCGGCAGGCGGCCGGGATGACCCAGTCGCCCACCGCCTGCTCGTCGTGGCTGCCGTTGACGGAGCGCAGGAACGCGCCCGGCAGGAGCAGCCGTGCTGGGGATGCTGGCAGCGGATCAACGCCACGGCGCCCACCGGCGCGCGGTCCTTCAGGCGCGCCTGCGGCTGGTAATGCGGAAAAGGTCAATCTTCCGTCCCGCGAACGCCCCGCCAGCACGCGATAGAATAACGCACCACTTGTTCACGAGCCGAGTTTCGCTGCCGCTCGCAGGCAAAAGCTGGAGCTATTTTTCGACCCGCAGATTCTGACGCACGAGGTCGTTGGCGAGGCTGGAGAGTTTCTCGCTGGCCTGCTTGGAGTCGGTGGCGAGATAGTGCAGGCCGGGCGAGGCGCAGGCGTCGAGCTGCGGCGTGATCGAGGTGTAGAACGGCGCGACGCGGCTGAGGAAATAGCCCTGATAGTCGAGGTCGTAGATGTACTTGATCTCCAGGACGGCGACCTTGAAGCCCTTGTCCTTCAGCGCCGTGCAATAGCCCTGGTTGATCGTTCCGAACGTCCAGGACGGCTCGTCCTTGACGCCGTCGGTGATGATCACCGCCACCTTCTCTGGTTTGGTCTGGGCCGAGCCGTCGGCTTGGCCGCCCATCATGTCGCTCAAGCCTTGAAGCGCCAGCGTGTAGGTCGTGTGTCCGTTGGCGACCGTGAAGTTGCGGATGGACTTCTTGAGCTCCACCGCGTTCGTGCTGGCGGTCAGGCCTTTTTCGAAGGCCGAACTGAAGCCAGCGGTCGAGATGCGGATGGTCAGGTTGTCGCTCTTGGCGTTCACAGCGAGAAGATTGTCCACCGTCGTGTCGAACGCGTCCTGAAGAACGTCGATGCGCAGCTTGGCCTTGTTGGCGCCGGCCTCCTGATTCATCTGGTAGACCGATTTGGGGCTCCAATAGGGCTCCACCTCGTGGCAGGCGAAGGCGCAGGGGCGATTGTTGGCGGCCTTGGTGGTGGCCTGCAGCTTGGCCCGCTCCGTCGCGTCCGCCGCGATGTTCATGGATTCCGAGACATCCAGCAGGAAGTAGAAGTCCATATAGCCGTTGCGCTTGATCGTGGACTGCGACTGGCGCGAATAGGTCAGCGCGTCGGTGTGAGCCAGCGAGAGAAACGCTGTCTTGTAGCTTCCCGAGATGGTGACGGAGACGAGCCCGTTCGCCGTGTCGATCGCACTGGCGATGGTGGCGGACTTCAGATCGTCGGGCAGGTTGGCGGTCGCCACCGAATTGATCATCGCGGTGGCGTCGCTGGCGGTGCCGGTTTCCATTCGCTTGGCGCCCGCCAAGGCCGCCGCGTCCGCCGCCGCCTGCGCCGCGCTTGCATCGCGCGACAGCATGCTGACATCCACCGCGCCGCCGATGGCGATGGCGAGCATGATCAGGACGCCCGCCGCCATGACGGCGAAGTTCCCCCGACGGTCGAACAGGAAACGCTTGAGCATCGGAGCTACCGTTGATGCCGATATCGGGGGAAACTGGGTCGTGGCATTCTCTCCGGGACTATGGGTCGCGGACGTTCGAATCCCGTTAATGGACCCACTATCTTTGGTTATGTCCTCCGATCATCGTCGGGCTGTTTCCGAGGTCCATGACGATAGGGTTCAATAAGGGTCGTTCCGTGCCTCTCAACCCAATCGGAGAGTTCGTCCAAGCCCAATCAGGCTCAAGTGCGGGGCGATCTTGAACGGAAGTTCTGACTTGCTTTGACCCCGCTAGGGCGGGACTTCGTCGGGTTGAACGCTTCCGGCACTACGGCGAGGAACTCGCCAGTCCCGCCTCTACAACTGTTTCTTCCCAGGTGCGAATGCGGCATCGGACGGTGCTTTTCCTCCACCGTCCGCCAAGTGACGTAGCGCAAGCAGCATAATAACTCTAGGTTTTATATTCAGCCGTCTACCATGACTTGCGCATGTAAAATGCCGAGGCTCATCCCTGTCCCCTCAGCCGGCGATCGGCAAGCCCGAAACGACCGGCCGCTCGGCCCGGCGCTCGGCGTCTACAGCCCGGCAGCACCCCGCCCGTCAAAGCGCGTCGCCGCTCCTTGCCAGGGCTTCGATCACATCCCGCGCCTGAAACACCCGGCAGAACTCGCCGTCGAGATTGGCGAGGCTCATGGCGTGGATGTCCTCGGCCGCATGGAGGCGACCATCCGGGCCCGCGCGGTCGAAGGTCCAGGTGGCGTCCGCGACGAGGATCGCGTCGTAGCCGAGATTGCCCGCCATGCGCGTCGTGGTCTCCACGCAATGGTTCGTCGTGGCGCCGACGATCACCAGGGTCGAAAGCCCCATGCCTTTCAGCCGCGTGTCGAGATCGGTTCCGATGAAGGCGCTGTTGACGTGTTTCACCAGAACGGGCTCGCCGGGATGTTCGCGCGCGTCCTCGCGCACCGCGTATCCCGTCGCCTGTGGGTGGAAGCGCGAGCCAGGGTCGGTGTTGGCGTGCCGGATATGGATGACCGGCGCCCGGGCGGCGCGGAAGGCGGCGAGAAGATCCGCGATGCGCGCCGGCGCCTCGGGATTGTTCCGCTTCGCGCCGGCCCGCTCCATCTCGTCGAAGGCCTGCTGCACGTCGATGACGATCAAAGCCGTGTTCTCGAGGATAAGACGCATGGTCCCTCTTTCCTAAATCTAGGCTACCGCCCGTTAGGCGGACGGGCTCTCAAGCCCGGAGAAGCGCTTCCCGCTCTCGCCTCGACCCTGCCATGCGGGCCTTCGCGGCCGCGACGACCGCCGCCGGAGCGGTGTCGGGGCGCCCGGCGTCGAAGGGCGGAGCCGGGGCGTATTCCAGCGACAGCTGGATCGTCTCCGCCTCCTCGCGGCCGAGAAGTTCGGCCACCACCGCCAGACCGAAGTCGATGCCGGATGTGACGCCGCCCGCGGTGATGAGCGAGCCGTCCTGCACGACGCGTCGCTCCGCCGGGATCGCGCCGAACCGGGGCAGGAAGTCCAGCGCGTTCCAATGCGTCGTCGCGCGCCGGCCCTCCAGAAGCCCGGCCTGCCCCAGAACCAGCGACCCCGTGCAGACGGAGGTGAGGAAGCGGGCGCGCGACGCCTTGTCCCGGAGAAAGGCCAAGACCTCCTCGTCGCGCAGCAGCGCGTTGACCCCGCTGCCGCCGGGCACGCAGAGCACGTCGAAATCGGGCGCGTCGGACATCAGCGTGTCGGGCTGCAGCACCAGCCCGGTCGCCGAGCGGATCGGCTGGAGGTCCTTCCAGACGAGATGGACGCTCGCCCCCGTCGCCGAGGCGAAGACCTCGTAAGGTCCGGTCAGGTCGAGCTGCTGAACGCCGGGAAAGCAGAGGATGCCGAATCGAAGGCTCATGGGTCGCTCCTGTCTTGACGCGGCAAATCTATCGCGCGACGACTTGGCCATTGCGCCAATCATCGCTCGGATCATGCCAATCGCCCCCGCCCCTCCCCACCGCGTCGAGATCCTCGGCTTTGCCGGTGCCCAGATCCTGGACATTACGGGGCCGGCGCAGGTCTTCGCCACGGCCAACGACCTGACGCCGAGCGGAGCCGAGAAGCCCTACGAGATCGCCTTGGTGGCGCTGGGACCAGAGATTGCGACGAGTTCCGGTCTCGTCCTCCAGGCCGAGCGGGCGGAAAGCTGCGAGCGCGACCCCGGCACGCTGATCGTCTCGGGCGGATACGGCGTGGACGCCGCGCGCGAGGACGATGCGTTAATCGGCTGGATCAAGCGGCGCGCGCCCCGCGCCAGGCGCACGGCCTCGGTGTGCAGCGGCGCGCTTCTTCTGGCCGAGGCCGGGCTGCTCGACGGGCGCCGGGCCGTGACCCATTGGCAGCGCTGCGCCGAGTTCGCCTCCCGCTATCCCGCCGTGCGCCTCGAACCCGATCCCATCTTCGTTCGCGATGGATCGATCTGGACCTCCGCCGGCGTCACGGCGGGGATCGATCTCGCGCTCGCCATGGTGGAGGCGGACGGGGGCCGCGCGCTGGCCCTCGCCGTGGCGCGCCAGCTCGTCGTCTTCCTGAAGCGCCCGGGCGGCCAGTCGCAGTTCAGCGCGCCGCTGGCGCTCCAGGCGAGCGACGCGCGGTTCGAAACCCTGCATGGCTGGATCGCCGCCCATATCGACCGCGACCTTTCGCTCGCGGCATTGGCCGACCAGGCCGGCATGAGCCTTCGCACCTTCTGCCGCCGCTACCGCGAGGGAACCGGCCGCACGCCCGCCGAGGGGGTCGAGATGATCCGCGTCGAGAGCGCGCGGCGGCATCTGGAGGAAGGCGCCAGCGTATCGCGCGCGGCGACGCGCTGCGGCTTCGGCTCCACCGAGACCATGCGACGCGCCTTCCTGCGCCAGATGGGCGTCGGCCCCAACAGCTACCGCGCCCGCTTCCACGGCTGACGGGCTCGGGCGAGCCGGAGGCTGTCCCAGGGTTCGCCCGCTTTCAGGCGACCGGCTGTCGCGTCTCCACGGGCGGGGTCGCGGCCAAGTCGCCCCCGGCGCGTCGATAGGCGCTGGGCGTCGTCGCGGTGACGCGCAGGAATTCGCGGTTGAAATTCGACTTCGTGCCGAACCCGGCATCGAACATGATCTTCGTGACCGGCTCCCCCGTCTCTCGCAACAGGCGGCAGGCCCGTTTGACGCGGTGCGTGTTCACATATTGCGAAACGCTCATCGCCTGCGTCCGGTTGATGGCGTTCGACACGTCCCGCGCGGGCAGACCCAGCTTGCGGGCGATCTTCTCCAGGTTCAGATCGACATCGCGATAAAGCTCCTTATCCCGCATCAGCGTCTCGATCGCGTTGGCGATCTCCAGATCCGCCTTGGTCGGCAGGCTGGCGACCGTGCGGTCCGGCGCGGGCTCGGTGGCGTTCGCCTCGGCCTCCACCGAACTCGAACTGGCGACCGACGCCGCCGCCCCCAGAACCAGGAGCGTCGCGACATTTCCGACCGCGACCATCGCGCCGGAATGCGTGCCGCCGCTGACCGCGAAATCCAGGCTGACGAGAATGTCCGTCGCGGCGGAGGCCAGGAGCGCGACGCCGGTGATCTGCAGGGCGCGGTGGGATCGCAGGACGCCGTCGAGGCGCGATGCCACGAGGCCGTCGGGGCCAAGCCGCGCCCGCCAGAGAAGCGCGGCGCCGTAGCCCGCGAAGGTCGCGGCGATCACCGCCCCGACCGGATCTGGCCAAAGCAGTATGAGGGCCACCACGAGCGCGAACGGCAGAAGATGCGGCGCGATCGCCGCGAGCCTCAGGGGCGGATCGTCCCGCGCCAGACTGTCGAAGCTCAGCCAGGCGAGCGGCGCGATCAGCGCTGCCAGCGGCGACATGACCGGCAGAACGGCGCGCAGATCATAGCCCCAACGCAGGCCGACGAGGATGGATTGCAGGGCATAGGCCGCGATCAGGGCCGTGAAGAGAGGGTTGGCGCGAAACCCGTCCCCATCCCGCCGAAGAGCCTGGAACAGGATGGTGACGAGCAGCAGAGACACGAGGAAGGGAAGCGGAACGAGAATCATGGAAAGGGGTCGAACGGTTGGGGTCGGGCGGGTTGGGCGCCCCATCCTTGCCCTTGATCGCGATCCGGATCGACCTCGATCGCAATCAAGGTCGCCGGCTTCCCGCGTTTTTGGCGAGGTTCGCCCGTCTCAACCCCTCGACGGAGCCGCCCGATGAACGCCCGACCGCTCGCCCTGCTTCTGCTCGCCATACTCTTGCCGGCCCTGCCCTCGCTCGCTGCGGCGGAGGACGGGACCCAACCCGGCCAGACCCTCGACATTCCCGGTGTGACCGCAATTCGCGTCATCGGCGAAGCCGCGTCGATCCACGTGACCACCGGCGAAAGCGATGCGCCGCGCGCGACGCTGGGCGGTCGGCGCACGGGATGGTTCGCGAACTGGTATTCGAGCTGGTTCTTCAACGACTGCCGAACGCAAAGCCGCATGCGGATCGAGGACGCGGTGCTGACCGTCGAGGCAGGCCCGTCCTCCTGGCTGGAGCCGTCGGACTGCGAGGTCACGCTCGATGTGACGACCCGCAAGGGGGTCTCGGTCGACATCCGCCAGGCCGCCTCGCAGGTCAGGCTGGCCGGGGAATTCTCGACCGTCTCGCTCGAAACCAAGGCGGCGGATTTTACCTTGGAAGGGCATGCGGAGACGGTCCGGCTGACCTCGGACGCGCTCCGCTCCCGCCTCAACTTTGATCGAACCGAGGAGAACGAGACGATCGCCATCGCGGCCCGCGCCCTCGACACCGCGCTCGGCTTCACCGCCGGCACGCGCATCAGCTACGACGTGCAGGCCGCGGCGGCCCTGGTGGACAGCGCGCTCCCCAACACCGCCGGTGCGAAGCCTTCGGTCGCGATCAAGGCGGATTACGTTCGAGCCGTCATTCGCTAGGGAAGGCTGCGTCCAAGCCGCCTTCCAGGGCGCGGCGAAGCCGGTGCTTCCGGCCTCGCCGCGTCCGGGCTTCTCAGGCGGGCAGCGCCATTTCGACTTCGCGGCCGCGCTTCAGCTCGCGCATCCACTGGCCGTATTCCGGCTTGTGCTTCAGCTGGTGGCCGTAGTGGCGGCGAAGGGCCTCGACCAGCCGTCCGCCCCGGCCGAGCTTCTCGTCGGCATAGGCGATCATCACCGAGTTCGGCCAGGCCTTGCTGCGGATCTGACGAAGGCGCTCGAACAGCTCCTCCTCGCCGGCAGTCGGGTCGCCCTGCGCCATCAGCGTCACCATGGCCGCCGTGGAGCGCGAGATTCCCATGTGGCAATGGACGAGAAGATGCCCGGCCGTGCCTTCCACCGCGCCCTTGTCGAGCTGGTCGCCGAAGGCGAGAATGGCGCCGACATGCTCCTTGGCCGGCATGATCTGCCCCGGCAGCGGGTCGATGATGTCGTGGAACCGAAGCGTCGTGCGCAGATGCTTGGAAAAGGCCTCGAAATGGTGGATGTCGGGATGGCCGGGGTCGATGATCGACAGGACATGCGTCACCCCCGTCTCGCTATGGGCGGGCAATTCCTCGATACCGCAGATCGTGCGCGACGAGATCGCTAGGGTCTTCATGAAGGTCCTCCCGGCTGGCAAAGTCGCCCCCTGCTTACGCTTCCCGCAGCGGGCTCACAATGACCGCGCGGCGGCAAATCGACCGCCGCGCCGCCGGCCCCGGCCGCGAGCCGGGCAGGCGCCCGCCGGGCCTGAAGGCCGGGCGGGCGCGGAGCGGCGTCAGACCCGGGCGCCGCGATCGACGTCCATCAGCAGCTTCTCGGTTCGGGCGTCTTCCAGCCGGTTGATGAAGCGCGAGGATTCCTCGATGTCGCGCAGCGTCTTGGTGACCGTGATCGAGGTGTGGACGAGCATGATCGAGGCCATGGCGTAGAAGCCCTTGGCGGCGAAGCTCGCCTCCAGCGACCAGATGCCCGCCGCCATCATGCCGGCTGCGATAAGGAAGCTGGCGATGCTGAAGGTCTTCCAGGCGGAGGTGTGCTTGGGGGTCTGAAGCTCGTTCATGGGTTTTCTCCGGTTGGGTTCGGGTTGTTCGAAAAAAGAGTCGGATCAGTTTGGAAAGGGTCAGGACGCGCGGGCGGCGCGGCGCTCAGCGAGGCGGCGCAGCACGGCATCCGCTCCGCCCGCCGGTGGCTCGCCGCAGCCGGCTTCGGCCAGCTTGGCGAGGATCGTGGCGGGGTCGTTCGCCTGGCCCATCGTGTCGAGAAGGTCCTCGGCCGCCTCGCCTTCGCGCTGACGGCCGCGCAGCCGGTCCAGCGTGTGCTCGGCTTCGCTGAGCGTGGCTCTGAGGTCGCCCGGGGCGGTGGAGCGAAGGCGCTGCACGCTTTCGCCCGCTTCCAGAAGGCGCAGTTCGAGGCGAAGCTGGCGCAGACGCTGCTCGGCCTGCACGGCGAAGCGCTGCAGCTTGTCGACCTCGCCCTGCAGGCGGGCCAGCGCGCCTTGCGAGCGGTCCCGCTCCTCCTCCAGGCCGGCGATGGCGCTGGCCGCCTCGCGGGCGAGATCGCCCTTGTCCTGGTCGAGCGCCGCGATCGTGCGGGTTTCCAGATCCGCGATGCGGGCGCCGAGTTCGGCCAGACGCTGCTCTTCCTCCCGGTTGCGGATCGTCGCCACGGCGATGTCGCGTCGCGCCACCTGAAGCGATCCGGCGCAGTCGCGGATCTGCTGCCGGAGGATCGTCAGCGCGTGACGATCGGTGATCGCCTCCGCCCGCTCGAAGGCGCGACCCCGGGTCAGCGCCGAAAACTGTTTCCACATGCCCTCGACCTCTCTATGAACGTTGTTCATAGCCGAACGTCGCATAGCTCTGAACGTTGTTCAAGCTAAAAATGAACGTCGTTCAAAAATTTTTGGAGGGACTATGGCGACGAGAGACGACAAGCGGCAGGATCTGCGCACTCGCATCATCGAGGCCGCCGAAGCGCGCATCGCGGCGGACGGCGTGCAGACGCTGCGGGCGCGCGATGTGATGAGCGATGTCGGCGCGGCGCTGGGCGGGCTCTACAACGCCTTCGAGGATCTGGACGACCTCGTCCTGCGCGTCAATTCGCAGACCCTGGCGCGGTTGAAGGTGGTGTTGCAGGCGGCGATCGCCGGCAACGGCGATCCGCGCGCGGCGCTGAAGGTGCTGGCGCTCGCCTATCTCGGCTTCGCGCAGGACAATCCCCGGCTCTGGTCGGCGCTGTTCGAGCATCGCTATGCGCCGGGCAAGTCGATCCCCGACTGGCACCTCGCGGAGCAGACCGAACTGCTCGCCTATATCTCGGCCGCGCTCCGGCCGCTCCAGCCGAGCCTGACGGACGCTGCCCTCACCTTGAGGGCGCGAACCTTCTTCGGCGCCATCCACGGCATCGTCGCCTCTTCGCTGGCCGGGCGCTTCGTCGGCGTGTCCGGCGGCGACCTCGCGCGGGAGATCGCGGAGTTCCTCGACCTTCTCGTGTCGGGCATGGCGGAAAAGGAGGAGGAGCGAGGCTGACGCGGCACCCGCCGGACATCGCGCCGGTCAGCGCTCGCCGGATCGGGCGGAAATGCCGCTCGCTTCGGCGAGCGCGTCCAACAGTTCCACCAGTTGCGGGCTGGGGCAGGCGGAGCCGAAGGCGTGGCGCGCCTCGTCCGCGTCGAGCAGCACCACGCTGCACAGCGCATCCGTCCGGTCCGGCGGTGCGGGCGGGCTCCGGCCCTCGTCCGCCCAGACCCGGTTGGCCGCAAGAATGACGGCGCCGAGATCGGCGTCGGTGAGGGTGCCGCTCGCCTCCTGCTCGATGACGCTCGCCGTGGGATCGTCGCTCGTCCCGGCCCGGAGCCGCGTCACCGCCCGGCGCATCGTGCCCGAATCCAAATCGACGATGAGCCAGTTCGCCAGCGGCGAGAGGATGTTTCCCCGAGCGACGAGGACGCCATGGGCCGGCAGGGCGCCGGGAAAGGCCAGAGAAAGTTTGGCCCGCTCCGTTCGATACGGCGAGTCTCGCTTGTCCTGAGCGTAGGGGTGCGATGTCACCGCCTTCCGCTCGGCCGCGACACCCGGCATAGCCGCGACGCAGAACAGCAAGACACTTGCGGCGATCAGGCCGAGGAGACGGATGCGCGGAATAGAACTTCGCAGGGACTGAGCGTCCACGACATGAGAAAGGCGGAGACGCACCCGCCATCGGCCACTCTGGGGCGGGACATCACCTCTACCGCCACGCGGCAGCCCTTCGATCCCGCGCGCCGAGGTCAAGGGCGGCTCGCTCCCCACTCGAAACAGCGAAACCCGGCGCGACCGATCGCCCGGGTCTCGCCTCCGATATAGGCCGAATTCAGAGCGCGTCCTTGGCGGGCGGCTCGTCGCCCGTCGTCTCGTCCAACGGCGCGTCCTCTTCCAGCCCTTCGGGATCGGTCGCCTCGTCCGGGCCCTTGATCATCGTGCCGTTGATCTTGATCGAGCCATCGGCGGCGGCCTCGATCAGCCATTCCAGGCGCCCGCCATCCTTGGGCTTCGACAGGCCCTTGGCGAATTGCAGCATGCCCACGGCCTGATGGAGGCTGGGATCGTCCGCCGCCGCGCCCTGGAGCGTGCCGATCACCGTGTCGAGACCGGCCGCGTCGATGGCCAGCTTCGCGTCGGGGGCGCCGGACGCGAACGACATGTCGCCGCTGAAGGCGATGTCGAGATCGCGCGAATGGATGCGGCTCGGCTTGATCCGCGCCTGAATGCGCTCGGGCGCGAAAGCGGCGGCGGCCTTCGCCTGGGCTTCCGGCGACAGCGGCGGGTCCTGCGTGAAATCCGCCTCGTCGAGAGCGATGGCCACCGGGGTCGCGAGATCGGCGCCCGATACGGCAACGCCGATCTCGATCAGGTCGGGCGAGAGCGAGGCGCCCCAGGGCGGCATGAACGGCGTCTCGATCGCGATGCCGCGCAGCGCCAACTCCATGTCCATGGTCGAGTCCGTCGCCACGCCGCTGAGGCGCAGAGACTGGCTGGCCTCCTCGGCGCGGAACTTGCCCTGGGACATGGCGAGGGACACGTCCTTGGCGGTGGCGCCGCCTTCGAGGCTGGCCCAAAGCGGCAGGATGGCGCGGAGCTTGTCCTTGAGCTCGGTTCCGAACGGGCCGGCGAGCGTCGCCTTCGCGTCGTGGTCCAGCGCCTCCACATTGGCGATGACCAGCGTGTAGAGATCGAGCAGCGGACGGGTTCGGGCGGCCTTGGCCGCGCCGCGCGTCTCGATCTCCTTCGCGCCCATATCCATTGTGAGCGACAGGGGCTCGCCGTCTTCTCCGGCGGGAATGGTGAAGCTCGTCGCCTGGGTGACGGTGTCGTAGACCTGCGTGAACGCGATGTCGGCCGCGCCGTTTCCGGCGGGCGCACCGTCGATCTTGATCCGCGTCTGCGCGATCTTGGTGTCGCTGGTCGTGTTGACGGCGTCGGACTGATGGGTCGTGGTCGCCCCCGCCTGCCCCTCGGCCGACAGGAAGGTGGCAAGCTCCGGCGAGTAGATGCCCTTGATGAGCTGCGACTCCTGCCGATAGGCGAAGCTCTCCGCTTGGCCCCCCACATCGTAGGTGGTCGAGAAGGCGACGGGATCGGCGCCGAAGACGTTCCAGGTGCCGTCCGGCCGCTCGCTGACGATGAACGACAGGGGCGCGAAGGTGATCTTCACGCCCTGCATCTCCGACAGGGCGGCGGCAGGGTCGATCGTGATCCGCTGCCCGTTCGGATCGGGCTCGACGCGCAGGATGCGCTTGTCGAACGGCAGGTTGGTCAGGAGGGCGGCGAGCGAAGACTTCAGCCGCGCGGCGCTCACGGTGGTGCCGGCCTCGGCCGGAGCGGGTTGCGTGGCCCCATCCAGCGCGAAGGCCGGCGCGACGAGCGCGGTCGACAGACCCAGAGCGATCGCCGGACCCATGAAGTGATGACGCATGCGTGACCTCCTGGTCGAACTCTCTTCAACACCGTGATTCGCCCGAGCGGACAATTTGCCGCAACGATGGCGGGTATGGACATACCCAATTCTCACTGGAGAAACACCCGCGTCGAGGCGGCGGCGCCGGTGGAATCGACCACCGAAATCTCCACGAAGCCCGGTTCGCTCGGGCGCCAGGCCGCTTGGCGCTCGTAAAGACCGCGCAGCGCCAGATGCCCGTCGACATACCAGGCGAAGGGCGGCTTGCCGTTGCGCACCTTGAGGCTGAGATCGCTCTCTCCGCTGGCCGGGGCGTCCGGCCCGAGCCCCAGTTCCACCCGCGCGTCCCTCGGCGGGAAGACGATCTCGGGCGCATCGGCGAGCGCCGTCGGGCCGCCGGCGCGAAGCCGCCGCATGGCCGGCGGCAAGGCGCGCGAGCCGGCGGCGGAGAGAATGCCCGGCGGCGGCCCGGGCAGGCGAACCGGCGGGCCGATACGCGCAAACACGTCGCGCATCACGGGCGCGGCCGAATCCTGGCCCACGAGGCCCGCCACCGGCGCCCCGTCCGGTCGCCCGAGCCAGACGCCCACGACATGGCGCCCGTCATAGCCGACGGTCCAGGCGTCGCGGTAACCGAAGGAGGTGCCGGTCTTGTAGGCGATCGTGCCCGGCGGCCCCTTGGCCGTGGTCGGCGCGCCGGCGAGGATCGACGTGACGTACCACGCCGCCTGCTCGCTCAGGATGCGGCGGCCGGCGGCGGCCGGACCGCCCGGCGGCGCGTCCGCCTCGATGCGCAGCGGGCGCGCAACGCCGCCATTGGCGAGGCCGGCATAGATCCGCACGAGGTCTTCCAGCGAGATGCCGAGCCCGCCGAGGCCGATGGCGAGGCCCGGCAGGGTGCGGCTGCCGAGTTCGGGCTCCGCCCCGGCGCGGCGCATCCGCTCCACCAGCCGCGAGGGGCCGACGGCCGCCAGAAGCTCCACCGCCGGCAGGTTGCGCGAAAGCTGCAAGGCGCGGCGCACGGTGAGAACGCCGGTGAACTCGCTGTCGAAATTCTGCGGGGTGTAGCCGGCAAACGCCGTCGGCCGGTCGTCGATCAGGCTTTCGGGATGAGCGACGCCGCGCTCGAAGGCGAGCCCGTAGATCAGCGGCTTCAGCGTCGAGCCCGGCGAGCGCAGCGCCTTGGTGAGATCGACATATCCCTGCCGGCCTTCGTCGAAGAGATCGGGCGAGCCGAGCGAGGCGAGGATCTCGCCGGTCGTGTGGTCGGCGACGAGAATGGCGAGGCTCTGCGGCTTGGGGCTGCTCGCCATCTTGTCACGCGCATAGGCCTCGATGCGTCTTTGCAGCGCGGCGTCGATGGTGAGCCGCAGGCGCCCCCGCGCCCCGCCGGGCTTGATCGCCCGCGCGCGGGCCTCGCTTGCCGCGTGCGCGGCCAGAAGGGGCATGTCGAGGCGGCGGGTAGGAGTCGGCTCGCGCCGGGCGCGCTCGGCCTCCGCCGCGTCGAGAAGGCCGAGCTCGGCCATGCGGGCGAGAACGCGGTCCCGCGCGGCGCGCGCACGCTCTGGGTGCAGGTCCGGCCGCAGCCGCTCGGGTGCCTGCGGCAGGGCGACGAGCAGCGCGGCCTCGCCCGCGGACAGGCGCCGGGGCTCGTGGCCGAACCAGACGAGGCTCGCCGCGCGCACGCCCTCGATATTGCCGCCATAGGGCGCGAGGCGCAGATAAAGCGACAGGATTTCCGGCTTGGTGCGCGCCCGCTCCAGCGCCAGCGCGCCCAGGAACTGCTCGCCCTTGGCGGCCACGCTGCGGGTCGGCAGGCGCTGGAGAAGCCGCGCCACCTGCATGGTCAGCGTCGATCCGCCGGACACGGCCCGCCCGTGCCACACCGATTGCAAAAGCGCGCGGGCGAGCGCTTGCGCGTCGATGCCGCCATGGGTCTCGAAGCGCTTGTCCTCCCAGGCGGAGAGCATGGCGAGAAAGCGCGGATCGACATCGCCGACCTCCGCCTCCAGCCGCCAGCGCCCGTCGCTCGCCGCGAAGGCGCGCAGGATCTCGCCGTCGCGCGCCTCCACCACCCGGCTCGTTTCGGGCTCGCGCAGCGCCGCGACGCGGGCCTCCACCGCGCGCTCCAAGGCGGCATGGCCGGCAATGGCAGCGACCATAACCAGCCCCATCGCCGCCAGGGCGGCCAGCGCGCGGCGCCGCCCCGCCAGGGCGCGCGGCGGTTTCACCGCAGCGGGCCGATCACCGAGACATGCGCCTCGGCCGTCTGGCCGCGCCGCTCCGGCCGGTACATGTCCTCCACCGTGGCGGCGGGGTGCACGAACTCGCCGGGCGACAGCGCCCGGACGATATAGGCAAAGCGCAGCCTTTTCAGATCGTTGGCCGGCTTGTCCACCGCCGCGAGAAAGCGCTCGGCACGAAACTCGGTGTGGGTGGCCTCGCCGGAGAGTTCGAGGAAGTCCAGCGCCGCCACGTCCCCGCCGCGCAGGATGGCGGGATTGTCGATGGCGAAGCCCGCCGGCAGCGGATCGTCGATCATCAGCCGCGCCGGAGCGGTATCGACCGGCAAGACGTCGACCACCGCCACCAGACGCGAGCCTTGCGCGATGTTGGCCGGGTCGGCCTCCTCGCCTTCCAGCGTGTAGTAGCTTCGGGTGATCTCGTAGCCTGAGCTCATCGGCGGCAGCGGCACGCTCGGCACGCCGGCCATGGTCAGCGAGGCGGCGACCGGCGCCGCGCCCCGGTTGCCGATCACGAGACCGGGGGTCAGCGCCGCCTCGTCCAGCGTGCGGGCGAGCACGCCGTCGCGCGGCGTCCCGTCAACGGTCAGCTTGGGCGGTGCGGCGGTCAGCGCGGCGTGGGCGGCGAGCAGCGACCAGACGTCTTCCTGCGTCGAGGTGTAGCGCTTGGCCGCGCGCTCCTGCCCGACCTTGCGCGCCAGCGGCGCGAGATCGAGCCCGTCGACCCCGGTTTCGAGCGCCAGCGTCGTGACGGCCGCGCCGTCGCGCAGCGCGGTGCCGTAGTCGCTCCGGCTCGGCGCATCGCCCGCGCCGCCCGCGGCCTGCGTCACCGCCGTTCGGAACAGCGCCTCGGCGCGCACCCGGTCGCCATAAAGGGCGAGCGCGCCGGCCAGCTGCGCCTGCGAGAGCGGCGTCTTGAAGCCCGCCGCCTCGTTGTCGGCGGTGTAGCGCAGGTCGCCGATCGCGGCGCGGCCGTTGCGCGCCAGCACGTAATAGGCATAGGCCGCCTTGCTCCAGTCCGGCTGGTCCGGCAGGTAGGCGAGCTGGTTGCGCAGATTGTCGAGCGCCAGCGTGAAGCCCTCCGCCGGCACGTCGTAGCCCGCCTCCCGCGCGCGGGTGAGGAAGTCCGTGACATAGGCGTCGAGCCAGAGATCGCCGCTGCCCGGTGCCCAGAGGCCGAAGGCGCCGCTGGAATCCTGGTTGGCGAGAACGCTCTTGATCGCGCCGTCCACGCGCTCGCGCACCGTCTTCGTCTCGCCAGCGCGCGCTTCATCCGGCCGCGCGGCGAGCCCGGCGGCCAGCACCGTCTCGTCGAGATAGAGGAGCGGCAGGGCGCGGCTGGTGAGCTGTTCCGTGCAGCCATAGGGATAGGTATCGAGCGCGGCGACGACGCCCGCCAGATCGAACCCGCCAAGCGGCGTGACGGCCAGCGTCGCGCGCGCCGTGCCGGGCCGGAACTCCGTCAAGAGATCGGAGCCGAGCGAGAGCTGGCCCCCGGCGGCGATCTCGAAGCGGCTCTTGCGCACGGTGCGCGGCTGGATCGATCGCACGGGCAGCGCGAAGCTCTTGTGCAGCACCGTCCCGTCCGGGGTCGTCAGGGCGAGTTCGAGCGCGCCCTCGCCCGGCCCGATTGCCTCCACCGGCACGAGCAGCCGCGCGCGGCCGCCCTCGGTGAGGTCGAGATCGGCCGAGGCGTTGGCCGCGATGCGCAAGGCGCCCTCGCCGCCGGCGAGCGCCAGATGCACCCGGCCCGCCGGCCCTTCGACATGGTTGAGGTCGATCGCGATGCGCGAACTGTCGCCGGGGCTGAGGAACAGCGGCCGGCTGACCTGCGCCACGATGGGATCGCGGACCAGGAGATCGGTCGAGTCCTCGCCGACGCCGGTCTTCGACCAGGCGATCGCCATCAGCTTCAGCGTGCCGTTGAAGTCGGGCACATCCAGCGTGACATGGGCCCGCCCGTCCGCCCCCACGGGAACGACGCCGGAAAACAGCGCCACGAGCTGGTCCATCGGCGGCAGGGAAACGCCGCTCGCCCCCGCGTCGCCGCCCGAACGCACCGAGCCCGGTGCGCCCTGCATCCGGTCGATCAACCGGCTGTAGAGATCGCGGATCTCGACGCCGAGCCGGCGCTGGCCGAAATAATGGGTCTTGGGCGAAGGCGGCGCGAAGCCGGTAACGTTGAGAATGCCGGCATCGACGGCCGCGAGCGTGACGAAGGCGCTCTCCCCCGGCTTCACGCCGGCAAGCTGGAGATCGATCCCCACCGGGCCGCGCGGCGCGATGCGCTCCGGCGCTTCGATCGCCACTTGGAGCGCCCGCTCGCCCGGCTCCACGCTCGCATGGGCAAGACCCAGCGCGCGACCGGGCATCTGCTTGGCGGCGATGTCCATCGGCCGGTAGAGCACCGCCGCGACATAGGCCCCCGGCCCCCAGTCGCGCGTCACCTCCAACGTCACGTCGCCGCCGCCCAGCGGAATGTCGGCGGTGGTCACGGCGACGACGCGCTCGTCCATCACCAGCACCTGCGCCTTGCCGGCAAAGCGCGGCTCGATATGCACCACGGCCTTGTCGCCGACGCTGTAGCGCGGCTTGTCGAGTGCAATTTTCAGGATGTCCGGCGTTTCCAACGCGCGCGCGGAGACACTCCAGCCGGCGGAAAAGGCGATGCTCGCGGGCAACGCCGCCCCGGCGGGATCGGTCAGCACCAGCTCGTAGCTGCCCCAGTCGACGGGGAGCGAAAGCTTGGCCGGCGCATCGGCCGTCAGGTCGAGCGCACCGCTACTGACCCGCGCGACACGGCGCACCGGCTCGTAGTTCCAGCGCCCGTTGGAGGAATACCACGTGTAGTCCGTCGAGATGTGGTTCAGCACCCATTGCGCGGCCTTGAGATCGACCCGCGCGCCGTCGGGGCCGACCGCGACAACCTCGAACCCGCCCTCGCCGCCCTGACCGAGCGCGCCTTCGAAGAGCGGGCGCAGGCCGATGCGCGGCTTCGTGCCTGCCAGGGGCCGGGTCGCCGTGCGCTCCACAGGGCGCCCGCCGGCGTCGGTGACGCGCACCTGCACCGTGGCGCTCATCGGCTTGGTGGTGGCCGGCGCCTCGAACGGCTCCAGCGAGACCTTAGCGGCGCCGTCCTCGCCGGTCGGCTCGGCCTCGAAGGGCAGGCGAACGGCGGTGGGCTTGTCGTCCGCAAGGCCGAACTGCACGCCGGGATAGCGATCGAGCCCGTCGACGGCGCTCAGCACCGTTTCGCCGGAAACGCCCAAGCCCGCCGCCGGCGCGCCGAAGAGGTAGCGCACGGCCAGATCGATCGGCGGCGGCGCGGCGGGGTCGATCGGCCCTTCGGGCAGCGCGAGGTCGAAGTCGATCTTTTCCGGCTCGAAATCCTCGACGCGAAGGCTGGTGCGGGCGAGCGCGGGCTGCTTGGGGTCGGTGAAGAGGGCGACCGTCCAAAGCCCGCGCATGGCGCCGGCGGGAAGCGCGAGATCGGCGGCGAGACCGCCGGCCTGATTGGCCTTGAGGGCCAGGCGCCGATCCTCCACCCCGTCCGGCCGGGTGAGAATGCCGGTGAGGTCGAGATCGTCCACCGCCTCTCCCCCGGCGTCGCGCACCAGGGCCGTCAGATGCACAATGTCCCCGGCGCGGTAGATGCCGCGCTCGGTGGTCAGGAACACGTCCATCGCGCGCGCGGGCTCGCGCCCCTCGACGCCGCGATCGGTGAGGTCGAACGGGGCCGCCGTCATGTCGAGGAAGGAGAAGTCGCCGCCTTGCGGATCATCGCCCGGCTTGGCGGCCATCAGCACGGCGGGCCGGTCTCCACCCGCGCCTTTAAGGAGGCCCGGCGCGAAGCGGGCATGGCCGCTGGGGTCCGTCTCCGCCGTGCCTAGAATCTCGTTGTTGACCGCCACCAGTTCGAGCTTGGCGCCGGGAAGGGGCTCGGCGGTGGCCAGCGAGCGGGCGAAGACGTGGAACCCGTCCTCGCCGGCAAAGCTGGTGAGGCCGATATCGGTGACGACGAACCATTGCGTCGCCAGCGTTTCCTCGTCGCTGCGGGCGTTGGCCGCCTTGGCCGCCAGAACATAGACGCCGGGCCGGCGCTCCTTCAGGAGAGCGGCGACCGGAATGGCCGTCACGACCTCCTCATTCGCCACGCGCTTCACGTCCACGAAGCCCTTCCACAAAGCCTCGCCGTCGCTCTGCGTCACGGCGTCGAACTCGTAGGAACCCATCTGGCCGAGAAAGCGACTGTCGCCCATCGTGCGCGCCAGCGACCGGTCGCCGATGCGAAGCAGGCGCGCCTCCACGACGTCGGTGTTGACGGTGGTAACGGGCATGGTGGCATCGCCGCCCGCCGGCAGGACATAGGCATTGCCGGACAGGCGCACCGAGGGATCGCGGTCCCGCACATAGACCGAGACATCGGCCGATTTCGCCAGCGTCTCGCCACTCGCGGCCGGAACGCCCTTGCGCACCACCAGCCGGTAGCGCGCGCCATGGCGCACGCCGTCGACGCAGATCTGAGATCCGCTGGCGCTGGCGGGAAGCGTGTCGCCGCCCTCCACCGACAGGAAGTCGCCGGCGGTTTCGGACGCGGTGACGGCGGGGCTCAGCGGCTCGGAGAAGTTCAGGCAGATGCGCGGGCGCGCCGCGTTGTTGTCGACGCTGTTGTCGACGATGCGGAATCCGTGTTCGGCGACGGCAGCGTCCAGCCGCTTGCGCGCGTCGGGCCGCTCCTCGATCGCCAGGCTCGCGCGCCAGGTGCGGATGGCGTCCTTCCATTCCTCGGCCGCCGCCATGGATTGGGCCAGGAAGTCCAGCGCCGCTGCCTTGGACCTGATGTCCTTGGCCGAGAGATAGGCGTTGATCGCGGCCGGGGCGCGCAGGGCGGTGTTTTCGTCCAGCGCCTGCGCATCGTCGGAGGTGAAGGACAAGGCGGACAGGGCGAGGCCGAGCCAGGCGCGGCCGGACTCGGGGTCGCGCCTCAGCGCCTCGCGATACAGCGGGATCGCCGCGCCGAAATCCCGCTGCGCCAGCGCCGCGTCCGCCGCCTTCCACAGGGCCTCGCCCGCCGGAACGGCGGCGTCGCGCTCCTCTTCGGCAAGGCCAAGGCGAAACTGGCGGGCCTCGTCGAGGCGGGTCTTGGGCAGGAAGACAAGCTCCGCCATTCGCTCGCGCAGCGCTTCGTCGCCGCTGGCCTTGGCCGCGCTGGCGCTGGCGGTGCCGATGCGGCCCGACACGACGCCGGAGGCCGCGCGCAGCTCGCCCACCTCGGCCTTCAGAAAGCACCAGCCCTTGGCGGTGTTGAAGGTGAAGGCGCGGCATTGATTGTCGGCGAGGCAGGCCGTCTCGCAGAGATTCTGGTCGGCATCCTTCAGGATGTCGTAGTCGTGCCCGTAATAGTCGGCGTCGGGCGCGGGGACGATCGTCCGTTCGCCCTCCTGCGCCAGCGCTGCGCCCGTTAGGGAGAAGGCTCCCGGCGCGAGAGCCATAAGCCCCGCGAGCAAAAGACCCGCGAATCGGTTTTCGCGCCGTGCCATCGCCATCTCCCCCGCCTGTCCCCTGCGCCGGAATCTAGAGGAAGAGCTGTTCTCCCCACAAGCGCCGGTTTAAGGATCTATCAGGTGATTGCGCAGCGCGGACGACGGACGGACCGCGCCGGCGCCTCAGGCTTCCACCGCCACCCGCGCCTCGGCCGCGACCGGCCGGGGCACGAGAAGCGCCAGGGCGAGCGTCGCGGCGGCGATCAGGAACACGCCCCAGAAGGTGAGATGCAGCGAGGCGCCGAGCGCCAGACGCGCGGCCCCGTCGGCGGCGAGAGCCCCGGTCTCGCCGAGCAGGCGCCGGATTTCCTCGAAGCCGCCGGCAGGCCCCGTCCCGCCCAGCAGCGACAGGCTGAACACGGCGCCCAGCGCGCTGGCGCCCAGCGTCGAGCCGAGATTGCGGGCGAAGACGTTGGAGGCGGTGGCCGCGCCCCGCTCGCTCCAGCCGACGCTGCCCTGGATCATCACGATCGCCGCCGTGTTGAGAAAGCCCATGCCAAGCCCCATCACCACCGAGCCCAGCGCCGGCACGGCGGGCGACATGCCGGGCTGCAGGATCAGGAATGGCAAAGCGCCGATGGGCAGGAGAACGGCGCCGAAGAGCAGCGTCGGCCGCAGGCCGAAGCGCGTGAAGTTGCGCGCCGCCAGCGTCGCGCCGATCGGCCAGCCCAGCACCATGGCCGTCAGCGTGAAGCCCGCTACCAGGGCGGACTGGCCGAGCACGCCCTGCACATACATGGGCAGAAAGGTGGTGAGGCCGATCACCGACATGCCGCTGAACAGCGTCGCGGCGTTGACGGTCAGGATCGAGCGGCGCGACCAGAGCGCCATGTCCATCATCGGGTCGGCGGCGCGCCGTTCCTGCGCGAAGAAGAGCACGGAGGAAAGCGCGAAGACGAGGCAGGCGCCCCCCGCCACCGACCAGTCCCGCGTGCCCGCCTCGGTCAGGGCGACCATGAGCGCGGCGACGGCGACGGCGAAGAGCCCGGCTCCCAGGCCGTCCACCGTCCGGCGCTCGCGCGCCACGTCCTCCTTCAGGAACATCGTGAAGCCGGCGAAGGCGAGAAGGCCGATCGGCAGGTTGATCCAGAACACCCAGGCCCAGCTGAGATGCTCCACGATCACCCCGCCGGCGAAGGGGCCGACCACGGAGGACACGCCCCAGACGCTGGCGAGAAAGCCCTGGATCTTGGCGCGCTCCTCCATCGTGTAGAGATCGCCGATCACGGTGAGGCCAACGGGTTGGATGGCGCCCGCGCCCAGCCCCTGAACGAAGCGGAAGGCGATCAGGCTCGTCATCGACCAGGCGAAACCGCAGAGGATGGAGCCGACCAGAAACACCACGATGCCGAAAAGCAGCACCGGCTTGCGGCCGAACGTGTCGGCCAGCTTGCCGAAGACCACCGTCGTGGCGGTTTGCGTCAGGAGAAAAGAGGAGAAGACCCAGGCATAGAGCTGGAGATCGCCGAGCTGGCCAGCGATCTGGGGCATGGCGGTGGAGACGATGGTCGCCTCGATCGCGATCATGGCCATGGAGGCCATCACGGCCGCCAGGATCAGGGGCCGGCGGCGGAGGGTGGAGTCGGCATTCATGCAGGGTCAACCGATCGACGGGGCGCGGGGAGAGGCGCGGGAGAACAGGACCCGGGCCGGCGACAGGGTCGGTCGGCGGGGATCGTCAGGCACGCAAACTAATCCGCTTCACGTTCTCGCGAAAGGGTGAAGTCAGCAGCCGCGACGCGCCTTCGCAGGGGCTGAGACGGCAGGCGCTTACACCCTTGATCCCGCACAATAGGCGCCAAAGGCCGCAACGAGATGGGTGAACACGGCGTCGATGCGGGCGCTTCGCCTGAGGTCCTCGTGCGCCACGATCCAGGTGTCGAGCTCGTAGACCACGACATCCGGCAGCACTCGGACGAGATCGCGCTGGCCGATCGGAACCTGGGCGACGCCGATGCCGAGGCCGGCGCGGACGGCGGCGAGTTGCGCGGGGTGGTTGTCGGTTCGAAGCGCGAAGCGGGCCGCCACGCCCTCACGGGTCAAAAGGGCGTCCACCACCGCGAGTTCAGCCGGCGAGCGATCGGGGCCGATCAGCCGATGCCCCTCCAGATCCTTCATGCTCTGCGGCAGGCCCCGCGCCTCGACATAGGCCGGCGCGGCGAAGAACCCGACCGGAATGCGCCCGACATGGCGCATCACCAGCGCATCCTGCCGGGGCGGATGCATGCGCACAGCGATATCGGCTTCCTGATGCAGGAGGTCGGCCGAGGCGTTGCTCAGAACCAGCTCGACGTCGAGATCGGGATGGCGCTTGCTCAGCGCGCCCAGCATGGGCGGCAGCACTTCGACGCCGACGAAGTCTGGAACGCTGAGGCGCACCGACCCGGCAACCGACCCCGCCTTCTCCGACGCGGCCCGGCCGAAGGCTTGCGAGGCGAAACCCATGCGCCGGACATGCTCGGCCAGCGCCCGCGCGTGCTCGGTCGGCGCAAGGCCGTTCACGCCCCGCGCGAAGAGCGGCTGGCCGATCGATCGTTCGAGATCTTCCACGCGCCGCCGAACCGTCGGCTGGGTGAGACCCAGCGCGCGGGCTGCCGCCGAAAGGCTGCCCGTGTCCACCACGGCGAGAAAGGCGCGCTGGTCGTCCCAGCCGGGTTCGGATTGGCTCATCGCTTTTCGATGAACGGCCTGTCGCTTCTCGTCAATTCCTCACTGGCTCCTGCGGCCTTAAATTTCGTTTCAGCAACAGGAGACGGACCCATGAGCAAGACAATTCTCGTTCTCGGCGCGACGGGCGGCATCGGCGGTGCTCTGGCGCGCGAAGCCTTGACGCGCGGCTGGACGGTGCGCGCGCTGGTGCGCGATCCCGCCAAGGCCGCGCGCGACTGGCAAGGCTCGCCCGCCCCCGAGTGGGTTCGGGGCGACGCGATGGTGCGCGCGGATGTCGTCGGCGCGGCCGGCGGCGTCGCGGCGATCGTCCACGCCGTGAACCCGCCGGGCTACCGGAACTGGTCGCAGCTGGTGCTGCCGATGATCGACAACACGATCGCCGCCGCCCGGGCGGCGGGCGGCGCCCGCATCGTGCTTCCCGGCACGATCTACAATTACGACGCGGCCTCGACGCCCATCGTGGACGAGCGGACGCCGCAGCAGTCCAAAGGGCGAAAGGGGCGCATCCGCACCGAGATGGAACGGCGCCTCGCCGATGCCGCGCCCGACGTGCCGAGCCTCGTCGTGCGGGCGGGCGACTTCTTCGGCCCCGGCGCCCAGCAGACGTGGTTCGCCCAGGCCCTAGCCAAGCCCCCGCTGGAGCGCATCGTCTCGCCCGGCCGCGCCGGCGTCGGCCATGGCTGGGCCTATCTGCCCGATCTGGCGGAGGCGATGGTGCGGCTGATGGACCTGCCGGCGGGGGCGCTGGCCCCGGCCGAGCGCGTGCAGTTCGGCGGCGTCTGGGATGGCGACGGCAGCGGGATGATCTCGGCGATCCGCCGCGCGGCGGGTCGACCGGACCTTCCCGTCAAGCGGTTTCCCTGGTGGCTGATGCGGCTTCTCGCGCCGTTCGGCGGCTTCCCGCGCGAGGTGGTGGAGGTCAGCGGCTTCTGGCGCCATCCCGTCCGGCTCGACAACGCCCGCCTCGTGACGCTGCTCGGCGAGGAGCCGCACACGCCGCTCGACACGGCGGTCGCGGCTGCCCTTCAGGACATGCGGCCGTGACCTCCCCCTAGCGAACCGCCAGCCCGGCGTGCAGCCCGCCATCGATCAGGAAGTCGGCGCCCGTGACGAAGCCCGCCTTGTCGGAGGCGAGATAGGCGATCATCTCGGCGACCTCCTCCGGCTCGCCGATGCGTCCCAGCGGATGGGCCGCGCCGAAGCGGGCGAAGGCCTCCTCTTCCGAAACGCCCTCGCCGCCATAGGTGCGGGCGGCGAGCGAGAGGATCGGCGTGCGCACCGAGCCGGGCGAGACCGAATTGACGCGCACCTTATCGCCCGCATGGTCCAGCGCCATGGCCCGCGTCAACGCGTGGATCGCGCCCTTGGTCGCGACATAGGCCGCGACGTTGGGCTGGCAGTTGTGGCCCTGCACGGAGGAGACGTTGACGATCGCGCCGCCGCCGCGCCGGATCATGTGCGGAATGGCGAAGCGCCCGGTGAGATAGATCGAGCCGACATTCACCGCCATGCAGCGCGCCCAGTCGGCGGCCGCCGTCGTCACCACCGTGCCATAGGGATGGACGGCGGCGGAGTTCACGACGATGTCGATTCCACCCCCAAGCTCGGCGCATTCGGCCACTGCCGCCTCGACCTCCGCCTCGTCCGACACGTCGGTCAGGCGGGTGCGCAGCGCGAGCCCCCGCTCGCTCGCCAGCCGGTCGAGCGCCGCGTTGGCGGCGGGGTCGATGCCGCAGACGAGGACGCTCGCCCCGCCCGAGGCGAGCCTCACCGCCGCTGCCGCTCCGATGCCCGAGCTTCCCGTGACGAGCGCGACCTTGCCGGCGAAATCCATGACTGTCCTCGTTCAGTTCGTTTGCGTTTGCGTCTGCTCGCTCGCGGCGATGAAGCGCAAGCCGTAGCTGAGATGGCGCCCGATCAGATAGGCATAGGCGACCCGGTCGCGCTCGCGCAGGGCCGCCACGATTTCGAGATGCGCCGCATGCGTGTCGACCTCCACGATGCGCGCCTCCTTGCCGACGCGCATGAGGTTTTCGATCGCCGGCCTCAGCATTCGAAACGTGGCGCGTGCGGTGCCGTTGCCCGACAGCGCGATCAGCGCCTCGTGGAACTCGTAGTCCGCCCGCGCCAGTTCCGCGACGCCGCCAGCGCCGAGGATTTGGTCGTTCACGGCCTGGAGATGGTCGAGATCGGCCTCCGAAGCGTGGAGGATGATGTGGTCGCCGACGCCGGTCTCCAGAATGCGGCGAAAGCCCTGAACGTCGCGAAACCCTTCGGCCGAGACGCCTTGGTGGAAGGAGAACAGCCGCTCTACCGCCGCCGCGTGCCCATCGGAGACGATCGCGCCGCTTTTGGGCCGGGTCTCGATCAGGCCGAAGGCGCGAAGGATTACCAGCGCCTCGCGAACCGTGTTGCGCGAGGCGCCCAGGATCTCGCAGAGTTCGCGCTCGGTGGGGAACGGATCGCCCGCGCGAAGGCCGCGCACCGCCAACAGCTCGCGGATCTCGTCCACCAGCCGGTTCACCACCGACCCGGACCCGGCCTCCGTCTGTGCTTTCGGATTCGCGACCTCTTTCATGCGGAGAAGACTAGCCGTTGGTTGGACCAAATTCAATCATTCCAGTCCGGATGGATTGATTCCGAAGTCGATCGGCGGCAATCTCCACGCATCTGGTCCAACCAAAACGTGCACGAAAGGGTGCCTGCCCATGAACCCGATGAAGGAATGCTTCCGCTGGTACGGGCCGAACGATCCGGTTCCGCTCGCCCACATCCGCCAGGCGGGCGCCACCGGCATCGTCACGGCGCTGCATCAGATCTACGACGGCACGGCCTGGCCCGAACAGGCCATCCGCGAGCGCAAAAGCCTGATCGAGGCCGGCGGGCTGGAATGGGCGGTGGTCGAGAGCATCCCGGTCCACAATTCCATCAAGCTCGGCTCGGGCGAGCGCGACCGCTATATCGGCTGGTACAAGGACACGCTGAAGGCGCTGGCGGCCTGCGGCATCCAGACGATCTGCTACAATTTCATGCCCGTTCTCGACTGGACGCGCACCGAACTTCGCCACCCCATGCCCTCCGGCGCGCTGGCCCTGCGCTTCGACGCGGTGGATTTCGCGGCCTACGACCTTTTCGTCATCCAGCGGCCCCATGCCGAGGGCGACTACAGCGAGCAGACGATCGCGCTTGCCAAGGCCCGCAAGGCCGAGATGAGCGAGGAGAAGGCCGCCCTCATCGAGCACAATCTGATCGCCGGCCTGCCCGCCAGCGAGCGGCAATACGACCGCAAGCTGTTCCTCCAGGCGCTCGGCGACTATGCCGGCCTCGGCCGCGACGAGCTGCACGACAATCTCGCCTATTTCCTGCGCGCCATCGTTCCGGTGGCGGAGGAGCTGGGCTTGCGTCTCTGCATCCATCCCGACGATCCCGCCTTCCCGCTCTTCGGCCTGCAGCGGATCGTCTCGACCTCGGACGACGCCCGGCGCATCCTAGCGGCGGCCGACAGCCCGGCGAACGGGCTCACCTTCTGCACGGGCTCCTACGGCACGCGCGCCGACAACGACCTGCCCGCCATGGTGCGCGAGTTCGGGCCGCGCATCCACTTCGCCCATCTTCGCAACGTGACGCTGGAGCCGGACGGCTCCTTCCACGAGTCCGACCATCTCGGCGGCACGGCCGACATGCCGGCGGTGATCGTGGCGCTCCTGGAGGAGCAGGCGCGGCGGGAGGCGGAAGGGCGGGCCGACTGGCAGATCCCGTTCCGCCCGGACCACGGCCATCTCATGGCCGACGATCTCGCCAAGGACCGCATCAACCCCGGTTATTCCCTGATCGGTCGCCTGCGCGGTCTCGCCGAAATTCGCGGCGTCATGCAGGGCGTGGCCGTGGAGCGCCGCTTGAGGGCCTGAGGCCTGAACCTCGGATCGCATCGATCGCGCAGGCTGCCGCTGGCGGCCTGCGCGACGCTTGGGCCTTTCGAAATCTTGAGGCGCCGGCGGCTCGTCGCCCGTCACGCCCCGCGTGAGAAACGATCCGCCTCGAACAGGAGGCTCGCCGCGCCGACCAAGCCTGCATTGTCGCCGAGGCGAGCGGCCACCAGCGGCACGGCGCGAAAGGGCGCGAGCGCCGCACGGCGCATGGCCGCTTCCACCAGCGGGCCGAGACGCGCGAACTGCCGCGACATGCCCCCGCCCATGACCAGGATCTGCGGGCTGTAGAGATGGAGAAGGCTGGCGAAGCCGAGGCCGAGAAGCTCCGCCTCCTCCTCGACCAGTCGCCCGGCCAGCGCGTCGCCGGCCTCTGCCGCCTCGAAGACCGACGCCGCCGACAGCGCGCCCTCGCTCGCCTGGAGGCGGGAGGGTGGATCGCCCGCCGCCGCCTCGCGCGCCCGGCGCAGGAAGGCCGTGCCGGAGGCATGGGCCTCGAAGCAGCCGCGATGGCCGCAGGCGCAAAGCGCGCCGTCCCGGACGATCGTCATGTGGCCGATATGGCCGGCCATGCCCATGCGCCCGCGCAGGACCCGCCCGTCGGAGACGATGCCGCCGCCGATGCCCGTGCTGACCGTGGCGTAGACCATGTGATCGGCGCCCTGCCCGGCGCCGAAGCGCCATTCGCCGATCGCGGCGGCAATGCCGTCGTTTTCCAGAAGGACCGGCAGGCCGCTCCGCGCTTCCACGGCGCGGGCGAGCGGGAAGTCGGTGAAGCCAGCGATCGTCGGCGTCGCCAGCGCGATGCCGTTGGCAGCGTCCAGCGGCCCCGGCGCGGACAGGCCGATGCCGAGGACCGGACTCGGCGCCTCGCGGGACATCACCCCTGCCAGATCGGCGATCTGCGCCACCACGGCCTCGGCGCCCTCCGTGGCCGCCGTCGCCATCACCGCGCGATGCAGCACGGCGCCCGTCTCGTCGATCAGCGCGCCGCGAATTTGCGTCCCGCCGAGATCGATGCCGACGGCAAGGCGCGGGGATGGGCCGATGTCAGAGCCCATGCAGCCAGGCCGTGCGGGCGGCGAGGTCCGGCGCGTTGAAGGCGAGCGAGCCCAGCACAACGGTCTCGGCCCCCGCCTCGCGCAGGAGCGGAACGGTGTTTTCGCGAATGCCGCCATCGGCGGCGAGCACGATGCGATGCGGCGCATTCGTGGCGTCGATCAGTGCCTTGGCTTCGCGCAGCCGCTCGCCCGCCGCCTCGTTCAGGCTCTGGCCCTTCACGCCGATCGCGGTGCCGAGCAGCGTCAGGAAGCGCAGGCGCGGCAGAAAGCGAGCGACATCGCCGACCGGCGTTTCCACCCGCAGCACCATGCCGGCGGCAAGGCCCAGCGCCTCAAGCCGGTCCAGCGCCGCATCGGCCATCGCGGCGTTCTCGACATGCAGGCTGACGAGATCGGCGCCCGCCTCGGCAAACTGCTCGATCTGCGACAGGACCACGGCATCGGCCACCATGAGATGCACATGGATCGGCTTTTGCGATGCTTTGCGAAGCGCCGCCACGAGATCGGGAAAGAACAGGAGCGCCGGCGCGAAATGCCCATCCGCGACGTCGACATGCAGAATGTCGGCATGCGGATCGATGCGGGCCATCTCGTCGGCGAGGCGCACGAGATCGGCCGACCAGACGGAATATTCCGCGATCAGGCGGTCGGTGGGCAGCTGGTCGATCCAGCCGCCGTCGCGAAGGTTCGAGCTCATCGGGGCAACTCCAGAAGAAAGCGGGAAAGGGCGGCGTGAAGATCGGCGACATAGCGCGCGCGATCCACCGCCTTGGGCGTGATCTCGACCATTGCGGCGCCGGGAACGAGCGCCGCGAGGGCCTTGGCATGGGCCAGCGGATGAACCACGTCCCGCTCATGGCCGACGACGAGTGTCGGGACACGCAGCCGGGCGACCGCCTCGGCCGCGACGCCGGGCCCGTCCACCGAGATCGCGCGCAACAGGGCGGATGTGACGGAAAGCGGCTCGCGCGCGAAGAAGCCGCGCAAGGAAGCGAGATTGTCCGGCGCCTCCAGCGCCAGCCGCCGGGCGGTGCCGCCCGCCTCGAACAATCCGCGCGCCTCCTCGCCACTATGGGCAGCGATGAGCTCGCCGACCTCGGCATTGGGCCGCATGTTGCGCGGCGCGCGCTCCAGCACCCAGGCGGGGCGCACCAGCGCCAGACCGCGCACGAGATCGGGCCGCAGCACGGCAAGGCGCAGCGCGATGGCCGCGCCCATGGAAATGCCGCCGAGCGCGACCGGGCCGGCGCCCAGCCGCTCGATCGCCGCGATCAGATCGTCGGTGAAGGTCGCGATCGACAGGCGCGACAGGGCGCCGGGCTCCGAGCGCCCATGGCCGCGCATTTCCAGCGTCAGCCGGCGCAGCCCGGCCTCCGGCGGAAACCCCTCGCGCGTCTGCCCGGCATCGCCGCAGAGCCCGTGCTGGAAGAAGACCGGCGCGCCGGCCCCGCCGGCATCGTCGAGATGCAGCCGAACGCCGTCCGCCGTCTGGAAGCTTTCCACCGTCACGCGTTCTGCTCCACCAGTCCGGCGTCAGCGAGTTGCGCGCGCAGGAAACGCGCCACAGCGGGCGCCTCCGCCGCCTCCAGCCCATGCGTCACCAGAGCGCCGCGAAAACCGATCGCGCCGAGGCAGCGGAGATAATGCGGGTAGTCGAGCACGCCCTTTCCGGCCGCGACGAAGGCGCCGTCCGGCGCGCGGTCCTTGGCGTGGCCCATCGCGATCCGGTCGCCCAGGAGATCGACGGCTTCGGACACGAGGCGGCGCTGCCCCTCCCCGCTCGCGATCTCGAAGAGATTGGCGGGATCGAGAACGATGCGAAGGCGCGGGCTGCCCAGCTCGTCGATCAGCCGGCGCGCCTTGGCCGCGCCGTCCACGACATTGGCGAGTTCGGGCTCGATGCCCAGGTCGATCTCGTGACGCTCCGCGATGGCGAGCGCCGTTTCCATGGAGCGCAGAAGATCGCGCCAGGCCTCGGGCGAGCCGTTGTCGGCGTGGCCGCGCCACTGGTCGTCGGGGTCGCGCGTGCCCGTGCAGAGCGTGACGAGCCGCGTGCCGAGGGCGGGCGCGGCGGCGGCCAGCGCCTCCAGGCGACGATGCCCTTCCTCGCGCCGGGCGGGGTCGGGATGGATCATGTTGTAGGTGCCCGACAGCGCCACGAGCCCGACGCCTGAGGCCCGCGCGGCCCTCGCCACCCGCTCCGCCTCAGCCGGGGAAACGGCGTCCGGCATGGCGGGCAGGCCGGAACAGGCCATGTTGTATTGCGCGGCCGAGAAGCCGGCTTCCCGCACGCTGGCCAGAACCGCGTGCGGATCGGTGCCGGAAAAGGTCTTGGCGAAGATGCCGAGGCGCATCACACGCCTCCCGACACGTCGGCCAGCGCCACGCGCCGCCCGCCGCTCTCGACCGACCGGGCGATCGCCACCATGCCGCGCACCGAGGCCAGCCCGTCCGCCACGCTGGCGCCGGTCATCTCGGCGCCGTCCAGAACGGTGCGCGCGAATCCTTCCAACTGACGGCGATAGAAATGCCCGTCGGCGCCAAGCACCCGGTGCGTCGCGCCGTCCGCCTCGCGAAAGATGTCGACCTCGCTCGACTTGTAGTACCAGGGGTTGAAGGTCTTGCCGACGACGCTGCCGTTCCGGCCGTAGATCTGGAAGCCCTCGTGCCAGTCCATCCGCACCGCGACGGTGAGATCGAGATGGCCGAGCGTGCCGCTAGCGAACTCCACGTCCACGAACCAGCACCACATCCCGCCGCGCTCCGACAGGCGCGCCTCGACGGCCACGATGTCGCCGGCGAAATAGCGCGCGGTGTCGATGAGATGGCAGCCATGCGCGAGCATGTAGTAGCGCCGCAGATCGGCCTTGGGGTTCTCGGCCGGCTTTCGCGCCCGCGCGCTGGTGACCACCAGCGGCTGCACGGCGTCGGTCATGGGATAGCGATGGGTCGAGTCGCAATACCAGGCCTTGAGCGCGACGAGCTCGCCCATCTCCTCGGTGATGAAGCGCTTGGCCGCCTGAAGCCCGGCGTCGTAGCGCTTCATGTGGCCGACCTGAAACACGCGGCCGGACGCGGCGACAGCGGCCTGCAGATGCTCGGCCTCCTCCACCGTCAGACCCACGGGCTTCTCGCACAGGACATGCTTGCCCGCTTCCAGCGCGCGGATCGAAGCCGGCACGTGAAAGGCGTCGGCGGTGGCGATGATGACGGCCTCCACCTCCGGGTCGGCCAGCATGCCGTCGTAGTCGGCGAAGGACTTGGCCGCGTCGTGCGTCACCACCATGCGCTCGCGCAGGTCGTCCGCCACGTCGCAGATGGCGAAGAGATCGGCGTTCGCGGCCTTGGTGCAGCTTTCGAAATGGGCGGCCTGCGCGATCTGGCCGGCGCCGAGAACGCCGACGCGAAGACGCCTGTCTTCCTTCTGGGGCATGGAATGGGTCCTGACGGGAAAGCGAAACGGAAAACGAAGACAAGCGCCGCGTCGGCCCGGCGCAAGCCGGCGGCTGAGCCGTGCGCGGCCGAACGAGACGGCCCCTCCCCGGCCTTGTCCCTTCGACGCGCGACTTTGTTTGGATTGAAAACAAACAGCGAAGCGGGTTAGCTGTCAAGCCGTCTCAAGGGTGCTCGGTGCGCCTTCCGGAAACTTTGCCCATGTCGATGCCCAAGGCCGTTCGGCACATCAACGAGAAGCGCGCGCTGGCCGCGCTGGCGCGTGAAGGCGCCCTCAGCCGGGCCGATCTCGCGCGCCAGCTCGGCCTCACCCGATCCACCGCGAGCAGCATCGCGGCGGGCCTAATCGAGGCGGGAATGCTGCGAGAGGCGGCCTCCCCGGACGGAGGGGAGGCGGCGCGCATCGGACGCCCTGGCACCCGCCTCGCTCTGAACGGCGGCTACGGGACCTTCGTCGGCGTCGATCTCGGCATCGGCCATCTGCATCTGGTGGCGATGGACTTCGCGGGCGCCTCGCTCGCCCGGCACAGCGAGCCGCTCGACCCCGGAGCCTTGGGGCCGGAGGGCACGATGGACCGGCTTCTCTCGCGGCTCGGCGCGTTCCGCCGCCGGCTCGACCCCGGCGCGCCACTGCGCGGCATCGGGCTTGCCGTGCCGGGCATCGCGACCCCGGAGGGGAGCGTGCTGCGCCTGCCCATCCTTGGCTGGACGGATTGGCCGGCGGGGGCGCAGCTGCGCCGTGCTTTCCCCGATGTCGGCGAGATCGCGGTGGAAAACGACGCCAAAGCCTTCGCCTTCGCGGAAGCCGCATTGGGGGGCGCGGCCTTGAGGGGGCGCACGGTCCATCTCCTGCTCGATGCGGGCGTCGGCGGGGCCATCCTTCAGGATGGAGCCTTGCAGCGCGGCGCGCGGGGCTATGCCGGCGAAATCGGCCATATGCCGGTCGGCGAGCGCGGCTTTCTGGAAGGGGCCGCCCTGCCGGGCTCGCTGGAATCCTTCGTCGGCCGCGAGGCGATCCTCCAGCGCTATCGCCTGGAAGGGGGCGAACCGACATGGCCGGCGCTTCTGGCGGCCCTGGAGGCCGACGAGCCGGCGGCGCGGCGCACCCTTTCCGCCTGGAGCCATTATCTCGGCCGGGGGCTCGCCTCGATCACGGCACTGCTCGATCCCGACGAGATCGTTCTCGCCGGCCCGGTCTGCGCCCTGTTCCAGCGCGGGGAAATAGAAGTGCGCGAGGCGTTGGCCAAACATCTCCTGCCCGGCCAGCCCCTGCCCCGGCTTTCAGCCTCGCGCCTTGGGCCGGACGGCGCGGCGCTCGGCGGCGCCCGACTGCTGCAGCGCCGCCTCCTCTCGGTGGACGAGGATTTCGTTCTCGGTCGCTTAGAGACTGTTTGACAACTCGGCGGCGGAGGGCCGCCGAGTGATTTTTCGTCGGTCGCGAGGCGCCAACCGCAGTCGATACGAGGGCGCATCGGCGAGGATTGGCAAATGTCCGTGCGGACGGGCGAAACATCGGCCGCGCTTGCGCAGCACTGCTGCGCTTGCGCGGCGTGTCTCGCCCTGGGGCGGCGGCGGAAAAGCACCGGCGGGCCGACCCGACAAGGTTGTCGAACCGTCTCTTAGGCCCTGATCAAAGCGCCTCGGCCTCAATCCGATAGTGGGTTTCCCAAGGCTCTCCGGCGCGAAAAGCCTGCGCCGTTCCCTCGCGAAACGCCGCATGACGGATCAGATCGCCCCGGTCGAAGGCCGAGGCGATGGGCTCGACGCCGAGACCCCGGAACCGGCCGTTCCAGGGCGCGGCGTCGCGGCCGCCCTGGCTCACCCAAAGGAGGCAGTGGGGAAAGGCCGCCGGGTCCCAGGTGAAGCGAACGCGCGTTGCCGCCGCCGTGTCCTCGAGGCTCATCGCGCCCTCGCAGCGCCAAAGCTGGACCAGCTCTTCGCCAAGGCCCGGCGCCGGCAGGGCGGCGAGCGAGGCACGGTCTCCCTCCACAGTATCGATCGCATCGAGCCGGTCGAACAGGGCGTTCGGGCGAAGGCGCGAGACATCGCGCTGGAAGGTCTCGGGGAAAACCTGCCCTTTGGCGAAGGGCGCGGGCTCGACCCGCAGACCCGCCGTCTCGGCCGGCAGGCGGAAGATCGGATGAAGGCCGATCGGCAGCGTGCAGTCGACGCGCGTCACGACCCGAAGGGTGAACTCGACCGCCGCCTCTCCCTCCACGGCCCGGATTTCGCGCTCCAGCCGCTCTACCGCATGGCCGGCGGGAAAGTCGCAGGCGAGCCGCAAGTGTCGCTCGCCCCGCTCCACCAGTTGCCAGTCGGCGTTGGAGCCGTGGCCGTGATGGGCCGGGTCCGCCTCGCCCGTGCCGAAGGGCACGCAGGGCCACTCCCCGCCGAGGGTGCGCAAATGGGCGGGAAAGCGCGTGTCGCCGAGGACGTCGGGCTCACCGTGCCAGGGCGCCTCCGCAAAGGGCTCGACCACGCGCCCGTCCGCCAGCCTCAGCTGGAGATGATGCGCCATGCCGCCGGTCGGGATGGCCAGGACGCGGCCCCGGTCCCATTCGATCGTCCAACCGTCCATCTGCCTCTTCCCCGCCAATTCCGGCGCGCTCTCCTTGGCGCGGCCTCGTCTCTAAGCAAAACGGCGCCCTTGAACAGGCGCCGTCTGCCGATCTGAAGAGTCTAGGAGGATCAGCCGCCGACCATCAGCTTCACCACCTCGTCATGGGTGGTGTCGGCGATGCGGCGCTCGCCAGCCAGCACCCCGCGCCGGAGCACGACGATACGGTCCGACACGGCGAAAATGTCCTGCAGATTGTGCGAGATGAAGATCACCCCGCGCCCCTGCGCCTTGAGCTGGTGGATCAGCGAGATGACCTTGCGCTGCTCGGGCACGCCGAGCGCGGCGGTCGGCTCGTCCATGATGAGGAGCCGAGCGTTCCAGTAGACCGCGCGGCCGATCGCGACCGCCTGCCGCTGGCCGCCCGAGAAGTTCGAGACCGGGGCCTCCATGCGCGAGACGTGGAAGTCCAGAAGCGCCATCGTGTCGCGCGCCGCGTCCGACATCTTCTTGCGGTCCAGCACCGGCAGGAAGCCGAACTTGCGCTTCATCGGCTCGCGCCCGAGGAAGATGTTGCCGCCGATCGACAGATTGTCGGCCAGAGCCAGGTCCTGGTAGATCGTTTCGATGCCGCTGTCGCGCGCCTCCTGCGGGGTCGAGAAGTGGACCGGCTTACCCTCCAGCCGGATCTCGCCCGCCGTCGGCTTGAAGACGCCCGAGATCGCCTTGATCAGCGTCGTCTTGCCGGCTCCGTTGTCGCCGGCGAGAGCCACGACCTCGCCGGGGGCGATGGTCATGGAGAAGTCGTTCAAGGCCCGCACCGCGCCGAAATGCTTCGACAGATTCTTGATTTCGAGAATGGGCTCGGCGGCTCTACTCATCGATGCGTCCTCCGCTGAACCGGCGCTGCGCCTGGTCGATCAGAACCGAGATGATGATGACGATGCCCACGCTGATGAACTGCCAGAAGGGTTCGACATTCACGAAGACGAGGCCGTACTGGATCACGGCGATCACGAAGGCGCCGGCGACCGTTCCAAGGATCGTGCCCGATCCGCCGAAGAGGCTGGCGCCGCCGATCACGACCGCGGCCACGCAGTCGAGCAACAGCGGCTCGCCGGCCTGCGCCGCGCCGGCGTTGAAGCGCGCGGAGTAGACGACGCCCGCCAGCCCCGCGCAGAAGGCCGAGAGCATATAAAGGCGCAGAAGATGCGACTTCACGTCGATGCCGGAGCGGCGGGCCGCCTGAACATTGGCGCCGATGGCGTAATTGTGCTGGCCGAAGCGCGTCTGGCTGAGAATATAGTGCATCACCAGAACGAAGGCGGCGGTGATCAGGATGATGTAGGGCACGCCCAAGATGCGCCCGTTGCCGATCGTGGCGAAGAAGGAATTGCTGATCGGAACCGTGGTGCCGCCGGCCAGAAGGAAGGCGACGCCGCGCGCCACGCCGAACATGCCGAGCGTGCCGATGAACGGGGGAACCCGCAGGCGCGAGACCAGAAGCCCGTTGATGAAGCCGGGAATGCCGGCGACGAGCACGGCCACCAGCGTTCCCACGAGAACGCCCATCGGCAGGCCGAGGCCGGGCGTGGCATAGTTGATGACATGCGCCGCCACCACGGCGGCGAGGCCCATGATGAAGCCGAGCGAAAGGTCGATGCCGCCCGAGATGATGACGAAGGTCTGGCCCGTGGCCAGGATCAGCGGCGCGACGGCGAAGATCGCGATCGACTGGATGTTGAAGGAATTGAAGATGAAGGTGCCGCCGAACTCGGCCCGCGCCCAGGCTTCGAAGCCGAGCGCCAGCGCCAGAAGAAAGAGCCAGGCGCGAAGGTCGGCGATGCGCTGAAGAAGCGTCTTGGCCTTATCGGCGTGGTCGGCCTCCGGCTTCACATGGGGGGCGGAGGCAAGGCCCGGCGCCGGAGTGGGAGACGGGCCGGGAAGCGGCGCGTCCGTCGCGGATGCTGTCATGGTGTCACCTTGCCCGGCGGCGGTTCCGCCTCTCGTGGCTGAAAAGGTCGAGATGGGAAGAGAGAAGAGGCCGGCCCCGCCTCTCGCGGGCGCCGGGCCGGCCTTGCCCCGTTATTCGGAGTAGACGTATTTGGCGACGTTCGGATCAGAGACGTTCGCCTTGTCGATCACCGTGAAGCCGGTGCCGATCGTGGTAGGAATCGACTGGCCGGTGAGATGGGCATAGGCGGAAACGACGCCGTAATAGCCGATCTCGGCCGGGTGCTGGGCGATCGCGGCGTCCACGAGGCCGGACTGGATGTTGCCGACGATCGAGCCCGGCGCGTCGAAGGCGACGACCTTGACGTTGCCGGTCTGGCCGGCCTGCTGCACGCCGTTGCCCGCGCCGATGGCCGAGAAGAGATTGGCGCCGAACACGCCCTTGAGGTCCGAGTTGCGGGCGTAGACCGCCTGCAGCTGGCTCGCCGCCTTGTTGGCGTCGTTCTCGTTGAACTGCGTGTCGAGAACAGTGATCTTGGGGAAGTTCTCCTTCATCTCCGCCTTGAAGCCGGCTTCGCGCTGGTCGGTGGTGGAGATGCCGGGCTTGACGTTGGAGACATAGACCTTGCCGCCCGCATCGCCGATCGCCTTGGCAAGCGCGCGTGCCGCCATGCGGCCGCCGAGCACGTTGTCCGAGGCGATGTAGGAAAGCGGGAAGTCGGCGTCGCCCGAGCCGGTCTGGTACTGGCCGGTGCCGATGAACGTGTCGACGGTGATCACCGCGATGCCGGCGTCCTGCGCCTTGCGCAGCGGCTCGACCAGCTGGGTCTTGTCGGTCGGCGCGATCAGGATGGCGTCCGGCTTGCGCGCGATGGTCGCGTCGAGCACCGGCACCTGGACCACGGGGTTGAACTCCGGCCCGCCCTGGAACACGAGGGTCACGCCCAGCGCGTCGGCGGCGGCCTGCGCGCCCTTGCGCATCGTGATGTAGAAGGCGTCCGTGGTGAGGCCCGGAATCAGGGCCACGGTGTATTTCTTGTCCTGCGCATGGCCGGGGCCGGCGGACAGGCCGATGGATGCGGCCACGGCAAAGCCGGCCGCCGCCTTCAGGATCGAACGACGCTGCATGTTTTTCCTCCCTGGGATGAGCCAAGGGTTCCCGACATGCGCTCCCACACATGTTCCGATCGGGGTCCGGCCCGGATGTCTCATCCGCTCGCCGGCAGCTCACCTGTGCCTATGATTTCTGCGTGAGCGGCCTTCCGTCAAGTGCAAATTGTTTCTGAAAGCAATTTCATGTCACTTTTCCAACGTCGCGGGCGGAATGTTCACCCTTTCGCAGCCTCTTCCAGAACCGCTTCGGCCGTGCGCGGGTCGGTCGCCAGGGCCGAGATCAGGCCGGAGCGGGCCGCGCCCAGAATCGCCGCGGCCTTCGCCTCGCCCACCGCGACGCCGATCACCAGCGGCGTGCGGCGCAGCTGCTCGGCCGACATGGCGATCATCCGCCCCTCGCCCTCCCAGTCCGTCACGCTGCCGTCCCGCCGGACATAGTGGCGCAGGACGTCCCCCACCGCGTCGCGAAGCGCGCGCTCTCCGGGGGTCGCGGCCGTTTCGTCCGGCGAGTTGGTGGCCGGCGAATGGATGGAATGCGGCAGGCCGATGCCGACCACGGCCGCCGCCGTGCGCTCCCAGAGCGAGACGCTTCCGGCGATCGTCGGATCGGCCAGGAAGGCCTCCCGCGCCCCGGCCGAGGGCAGGTAGGGCGCATGCAGGAAATGCGGCGCGCCGCCCATGGTCTCGGCCGCAAGCCGCGCGAATTCGTTGATCTGGAAATGCGGGGCGTGCTGCTGCATGCCGCCCGTGGCGGGCACGGTGAGAATGCCGGGAATCGCCGGCAGGCCGGTTTCCACCACGGCGCGAATCGCCCGCCCCCAGCCGATCGCGACCACAGAGCCGGCCCGCAGGCCGCAACTCAGCAGCATCTGTCCGACGGGCGCGGCCAGCGCGCCCGAGCTCGGCCCAGGCGGCACCTCCACCACGGCGGCCTGCTTCAGTCCCAGCCTTTCGACGAGGTCCCGCCCCAGCGCGTCGGGCGAAACGAGATCGCGCACCTCGATGCGCACGATCCCCTCCGCGCGCGCGCGTTGCAGAAGCCGGGAGATCGTCGCGGTCGAGAGGCCGAGGCGCTTGGCGATGTCCACCTGGCTCAGCTCGGACTCGTAATGCAGCTTGGCGACCGTGTGGATCAGAGCCCGCGACGCGGTTTGGTCGGACGAAGGTGAAGAAGCCAGCTTGCAATTCCTTTCAGCAATATGTTACCGAGCTATATCAGCGAATGGAAACATGCAAGCGACCGGGCCGCAACCCGCCTTTCCGGCGGGCCACCGAACCCTGGCGCATCCTTGGGAGGAGGACTTCGCATGGCACGGATGACCACGGCGGAACTGCGCGGCTATCACCAGATCTGCGGACCGGACGGGGCGATGATGGTCATCGCCTGCGACCAGCGGGGCGGCATGCGCACCCTCCTGGCCAGCGACCCGGCCGAGCAGGCCAAGATCGGCAACGACGTTCTGGGCCTCACCAAGGCCGACATCACCCGCCATCTCGCCAGCCAAGCGAGCTGCGTCCTGGTCGACCCGATCTGCGCGGTGCCGCAGCTGGTGGACGACGCGGTGCTGGAGCGCGGCACCGCGCTTCTGATCGGCCTCGACGCTTCGGGCTGGGACACCTCGCCCGAGGGCTACCGCCTGTCGAAGCTGGTGGACGGCGTCGATGCCCGGCGGGTGCGCGCGCTTGGCGGCACGGGCGGCAAGATCATGGTCTATCTGCGCTCCGACACGCCGGCCGCCAACACGCACAATATCGACATTCTGGAACGGGTGATCGCCGATTTCGCCCGCGAGGACCTTCTCCTCGTGGTGGAGTTCCTGACCTACGCGCTGGAGGGCGAGAGCCCGGAGGCCTACAAGGCCAAGATCCCCGAGCTGATCCAGGGCGGCACGCGGATCTGCCTCGATCTCGGCTCGAAGGTCCTCAAGCTTCCCTATCCCGGCTCGCCCGAATCCTGCGCCGCCGTCACGAAAATGTCGGGCGACGTGCCCTGGGCGGTGCTGTCGGCGGGCGTCGATCACGAGACCTTCCTCGGCCAGGTGGAGATCGCCATGGCGAACGGCGCTTCGGGCGTCATCGCCGGGCGCTCGCTCTGGAAGGACTGCATCTCGCTCGACCGCACGGAGACGCGCAAGCGGCTGGAAAGCGTCGCCGTTCCCCGGCTTCGCGAGATCCAGGCGGTGATCGCCCGCCACCGCGCCCCGGCCGCCAAGGTGGCCTGAACGCCATGGCGGGGCGGAACGCCATCGGCATCGACATCGGCGGCACGCACATCCGCGCCGCCCGCGTTTCGCCCGAGGGCGAAATCCTCGAAAGGGCGCGCGTTGCGAGCGCGCCCGATCCGCAGGTCGTGCTCGGGCGGATCGAGACGCTGGTGGCCGAGCTCGACGACGGCAGCGTCTCAGCTCTCGGCCTCGGCGTGCCGGGCCGCGTGGATTTCGCCGCGCGGCGCGTTCTCTCCGGCGGCTATGTCGATCTCTCCGGCCTTCCCCTCGCCGACCATCTTGAAGCCCGCTTCGGCTGGCCAGTGGTGGTGGACAACGACTGCTCCATGGCGCTGGTGGCGGAAACCCGCGTCGGCGCCGCCAAGGGCGCCGAGAATGTCGTGATGCTGACGATCGGCACCGGCATCGGCGGCGCGATCCTGGAGCGCGGGGCGATCCTTCGCTCGCGCGGCACGGCCGGTCAGCTCGGCCATCTCAATGTCGATCCCGCCGGCGAGCCCTGCCTTTGCGGCAAGCGCGGCTGCGTGGAAACGGTGAGTTCGGGCACCGCGCTCGGCCGCCATATCGCTCGCGCCGGCCTGCCCCAGACGACCACGGCCGCCGAGTTGCTTCAGCGCCGCGGCGAGGACGACGAGACGGCGCGCGCCGTGCTGCACGCCTGGGCCGCGCCGCTGCGCATCGCGGTGGACGATCTCGTGGCGGTTCTCGATCCCGACCTCGTGCTTCTGGGCGGGGGCCTCGGCGAAGCCGCCTTCGCGGCCCTGGCCGGCATCGAAAAGCAGGCCTCCTGGTACGACAGCCCCGTTGCCCCCGCGCGGCTGGGCGACGATGCGGGCGTGATCGGCGCGGCTCTGGCCGCGCTTCCCGCGCGCGCGGCGTCCAAGCGCCTCGTGCTCGTCAACGGCGTTCCGGCCAGCGGCAAGAGCGGCGTGGCGCGGGCGCTGTCGGACGCGACGGGCTGGCCGATCCTTTCGCTCGACACGATCAAGAACCCGTTCCTCACCGAGATCGAAGGCGTCGATCGTCCCTTCAATCGCAAGCTCGGCCGCGCCAGCCTGCGCGCCATGTTCGCCCTGGCGCGGGAAGCGCCGGCGGGCACGACCTTGATCCTCGATGCCTGGTTCGGCTTCCAGCCCGCCGAGTTTCTGGCCGAACTCCTCGGCGAAGCGGGCATCGACACGGTTGCCGAACTCTGGTGCTCGGCCCCGCCCGAGCTCATCGGCGCGCGGTACGGCGCACGCGTGAATGAGCGCCCGCCCGGCCATCCCGGTCTCGACTACGTGCCCGAACTCGTAGCCCTCGCCGCAAGGGCGCGCCCGCTCGATCTCGGCCCCCGGCTCGATGTGGACACGACGGAGCGGTTCGACCTGATGCAAACGCGGCATTGGCTTGCGTCCGCTCTGGCCGACAAAGCGCCGGCCAGTCTGGCGGCCTAGAGGCAGGCGGCATTCGCCGGCATATCGGGAAGGAGGCAGGCCGAAAGCCCCTCCTCCGTCTATGGAGTTCGTTCGTCGGCGCCCTACGTGTCGCCGATCTCGAAAGCCCATCTGCAAGGCTTAAGGACGGGTGCGCCGCAGCGCCCGTCCTTTGCTTCTTCTCTTCGCCTCGCGCCACCGTTTCGAACGTTTCCGCGTCCGAAGGGTTGTAGGGGGGTAAGATGGGAGGTTCGAATGGATATGACCGACAGCGAACGCGAGTTCTGGCGCGGCATGCGTGCCCTGACCATGACGACCGAAGGGCACGAGGCGTTCGTGGGCCTCGACCCCGGCGAGAGCGAAACCTTTCTGGACCTTACCCGGCGCAACGAGTCCGGCGAGGACATGAACGGTTCGCAACTCTATCTCACGCTGCGCGAGAAGCACGAGGCGGCGCGACAGGCCATCGTCAAAGGCGAGGCGGAACTCGACGCCTGAGGGCTGGTCCGGCGACACGGTTGCGCCGTGTCTCCGCGGCTACCGGCCGTTGCCTAACTCCAGATGGTCAGCGCTCTAGATCGCGCGACGACACGATAGCCGGAACACTTCTAGCCGAGACGAATTGTCGAGTTCCCGTCGGCATCTTGGTTAAAGAGCCTACCTCAGCAGCTTCGTGGCACTCGTATCAAACGGCTCGGCGCCAGTTGGGCGCGGCGACGTCGTCAAAGCCCTGATGCCAGGCGATGCCGTCCGCGCTGCCGGAACGATAGGGGTTGTCATGCCGGTTCATGTTCTTCTCGGCGGCCGTACGGCCTTCGAGTTGAACGCTCTCGTTGCGGGTCATCGGATTGCCGCCGGGAGCGGTCGAAGCGCGGGGCTGAAGCAAAGCGTCCTCCTCTTGATCTTTGACGATAAGTCTTGCTCGCAAATCTTGATCAGACCTGAAGGGCATTTGGTGCGCTGCGCTCGGTTAATCCCTTCAACTTCGCAGTCACATCCGAAACATTGCTTTGCAAAATCATTCGGCAGCATTCCGCAAGCTTGAACGGACCCGGCCGGGCGCCGGCGCCCATCCCGTCGAAATTGACGGTTTCGCCGGCGCGCAACGGCAGATTTCCAGCTCCTCCGCAAGGCCTCGCCCCGAGGACATGCGCCAGCGCGGGTTCGTCGCGTTCGCCTCGATCAGTGATGCATCACGACGCTATGCGCTCTGGCGCCCTCGCGTCCTCGGGAAGCCAGGAGCGGTAGAGCGGATGATCGGCGGTGATGGGAAGCACCGTCGGCTGCCCGCTTCGCTGCGAGGCGTAGGCGGCGGTCACGAGTTCGAGCGAGTTGCGCGCGTCCTGCAGGGTCACGGGCGGTTCCGCACCGGAGAGGATCGCCGTGTGGAAGAGCTCGAACTGCCGGGTATAGCCGTCCTCCCGCCCCTCGTAGCCCGCCAGCGCGGCGTCGACGCGCGCCTGATGCTCGGGCGTTCCCGCCACGAAGCTCCAGGGATCGCGCCCCATCGTGTAGGGCTCCAGAATGCTTTCGGCGACGAGGTCGTGGAAGCAGAAGCGCAGGCGCGAGATTTCCCGCCGCGAGCCGAGCGTCATGGAAAGGCTCGCCAGCGAGCCGTTCTTCATGCGCACGGAAAGCGCGGCCGTGTCCTCCACCTCGATCGGGTTCACCAGCGTCGCGCCATAGGCGAAGACATCGGCGCAGTCGCCATGGACGTAGTTGAGCATGTCATGCGCGTGGATGGCATGGCCGAGCAGGCCGCCGCCCAGCTCCGACCGCCACTTGCCGCGCCAGGGCACCTCGTAGTAGTCCCGCCCGCGCCACCAATGCGTCTCGATCGTGGTGAGGAAGGGCCGGCCCGTCAGCCCCTTCTCGATCAGAAGCTTCAGCTTCTGAAGGCCCGTGCCGTAGCGATACTGGAAGATCGGCATGAGCTTGGGGCCGTTCGCGCGCGCGACGATGGCGGCCATCTCGTCCACCTCCGCGACGGAGCCGAAGAGCGGCTTCTCGCAGACGACGTGCTTGCCCGCCTCGATCGCCCGGCGGCACAAGTCGAAATGCGAATCCGGCGGCGTGCAGATGTCGATGATGTCGAGATCGTCGCGCCGCAGAAGCGTCTCGACATCCTGCGTGTAGTCGGCAATCTCGTATTTCGCGCAGAGATCGCGGCCGCGTCCTTCGTCCAGCGAGCACAGGACGGGCACCTCGAACAGGTCCTTGTTCCAGCCGTAGCCGGCCAGATGCCGTTCGGCGATCCCAGCTCCGACGACGCCGACGCGCAGTTTCCGGGTCATGTCCCGCCCCTCCTTCAACGATTGCCGATGCGCACGGCCTTCGCCTGCGCTTCCAGCGACAGGCGGCAGACCTCGTAGACATGGGCCTGCGGCATGGCCGTCTCGGTGCGCGCGCGCACGTCTTCAGCAAAGGCCTCGAAGTAGATCAGCTTTTCCGCGCTGCAGTCGATGTGCGTGTTGGTCGTGCCGTTCACGAGGAAGAGGTGGTCCTTCCCCGGTCGGCCCGAAATGTCGATATATTTGCGAAGCTCGATATAGCCTTCGGTGCCAAGAATCGTCAGCCGCCCGTCGCCCCAAGTGCCGAGCGCGTCGGGCGTGTACCAGTCCACCCGCACGAAGCCCGACGCCTTGTCGGAGCGCAGCGTGATGTCGCCATAGTCCTCGAAGCGCGGGCGGTCGGGCATGGCGAAATTGCCGATCGTGCTCGCCACCACCTCGGCCGTGTCCGAGCCGGTGTAGAACAGGAACTGGTCGATCTGGTGCGAGGCGATGTCCACGATGATGCCGCCGAACCGGTCGGGATCGAAGAACCAGTCCGGCCGCGTGGCAAGCTGAAGCCGATGCGGCCCCATGCCCATGGTCTGCACCACTTGGCCGATGGCCCCCTCGCGCACGAGCTGCCCGGCCTTGACGGCGGAGCGCACGCTGTGGCGCTCGGTGAAGCAGACCGAGAAGATGCGCCCGGTGCGCTCGGCCGTGCGTCGCACCTCGTCCAGCTGGGCGAAGGTGGTGACGCCGGGCTTGTCGGTCATCACGTCCTTGCCCGCCTCCATGGCGCGCACGGCAAGGCCTGCCCGGTCGCAAGGGATGGCGGCGATGCAGATGATGTCGATCGTGGGATCGGCCAAGAGCGTCTCGCGGTCCACCTTCGGGGCGTCGGGATAGTCGGCCTCGATCGCCGCCAGGACGCCTGGCGCGGTGGTCTTGGGGCAGTAGCCGGCGAACTCGCAGCCCGCCGCGATCAGGCCCTTGATGTGATCGAAAATATGCCCGTGGTCGATGCCAATGGCTGCGAATCTCAGCATGTCCGACTGCCCCTCCCGTCACGGATCGCCGCGCAAATGCTCCCAGTGCGCGACCCCGGTCAGACCCGATACAGGGAGGGAGTGCTTGTCAAGGCGCCGCCGGGCGGGCTTTCGGACAGTTTACCGAACGACATCCGGAACGAGCCAGAACGCTGGTAAGACCAGAGACGCGCGTCCTACAGCGCGATGAAGCCGAGCCGCTTCGCGCCACCGAGAGCAGCGGCCGTCACATCCATATGCAAGCCGGCGCCGCGTCGCGCCTATGGCGTCTTGGCGGCTTCGTCCAGCAGCGCGGCGAAGGTGGCCTGGGCTTTGCCGGGGTGCTTCACGGCCCGCGCCGCGTCCAGCTTGGCGGGCTTGCCCACCACCACCAGCGCCACCATGCCCATGCCGTAATGCGGCGTACACTTGATGCCGTAGAGCCCCTCGGAGCCGACGGTCAGCGTGTAGGGCTTGTTGAAGCCGCTCTTGAAGGGCTCGACGCCCTCCGGCCAGATGTCCTTGACGGACTCGGCGTTGTGGCCGGGCTGTGTCGGAACGAAGGTCACGGTGTCGCCGGGCTCGGCGCGCACGAAATCCGGCTCGAAGACCATCGAGCCCTTGGCGCCGACATTCAGCATCTTCACCACATGGTCCGCCGCCTCCGCGCCCGAGGCGAAAGCGAGGAGACCGGCGGCGAGGACGAGGCGAAGATGGGATCTGTTCAGCATGTCGAGCCGTCCGCGTTGGATCAAGGGAAAGAAGGCGGGCGCATCCGGGGAGAAGGACGCCGGAGCTTGAAGCATTTCCCAGGCGAAGCGGACAGGCCTTGCCGGGACATTAAAGAGGCCGAGAGCCTTCGAACCGCCTCACGCCGGTTCGAAGGCCGGGGGATGAAGACCGGCGCGCGATCGGCACGCGCCGGCTGGCGTCAGAGTTCGCCGCGCGACATGCGACCGGCGATGTGATCGGCCTGTCGCAGAGCCAGCGCGACGATCGTCAGGGTCGGGTTCTCCGCCGCGCCGGTGGTGAACTGCGAGCCGTCCGAGACGAAGAGGTTGGAGATGTCGTGCGTCTGGCCGAACCGGTTGACGACGCCGTCGCTCGCCTTCTCGCTCATGCGGTTGGTGCCGAGATTGTGGGTCGAGGGATAGGGCGGGGTGTGGATGGTGCGCAGCGCGCCCACCGCCTCGTAGATCGCCGAGCCCTGCTTGTAGGCGTGGGCGCGCATCGCCGTGTCGTTCTCGTGATCGTCGAAATGGACGGAGGCGACGGGCATGCCGAAGGCGTCCTTCTCCTCCGCCAGGGTGATGCGGTTGTCCTCGCGCGGCATGTCCTCGCCCACGATCCAGAGCCCGGCGAGGTTTTGGTAGTTGTCGAGCGCGCTGGAAAAGTCGCGGCCCCATTTCTGCGGGTCGAGAAAGGCGGCCATGAAGGGCAGGCCGAGCGACAGCGTCTCGAACTCGTAGCCGCCGGCAAAGCCCCGCTTGGTGTCGTGATGCGCCTCGTCGCGCACGATCCCGGCCATGGTCGTGCCGCGATACATGTGGACCGGCTTGTCGAACACGCCGTAGACCGAGCCCGTCGTGTGGCGCATGTAGTTGCGCCCGACCTGGCCGGAGGAATTGGCGAGCCCGTCCTTGAAGAGGCTGGACTGCGAGTTGAGAAGGAGGCGCGGGCTCTCGATCGAATTGCCCGCGACGGCGACCGCCCGCGCCTTCTGCCGCTGCTCCACGCCGTTGGCGTCGGCATAGACGACGCCCGTCACCTTGCCCGCCGCGTCGTGCTCGATGCGCAGGACCTGGCATTCCGGCCGCACTTCCAGCTTGCCCGTCGCCTCGCCCTTGGGGATTTCGGCGACGAGGGTCGACCATTTGGCGCCCGACTTGCAGCCCTGGAAGCAGAAGCCGAGCTGCATGCAGTAGCCCCGGTCGTCGCGCGGCTCGGAATTGATGGCCATGCGGCCGGTGTGGACTTCCTTGTAGCCGATCTTCTTGGCGCCCGCTTCCAGCACCTTGAAGTTGTTGTTGCCGGGCAGGCCGGGAATGCCGTTGGTGCGCGTCACGCCCATGCGGTTTTCCGCCTCGGCGTACCAGGGCTCCATTTCCTTCAGGTCGATCGGCCAGTCCAGGAGATTGGCCCCGGCCATCTCGCCGTAATGGGTGCGGGTCTTGAACTCGTGCTCCTGGAAGCGCAGCGAGGCGCCCGCCCAGTGGACGGTGGAGCCGCCGACCGATTTCACGATCCAGGCCGGCAGGTTGGGAAAGGTGCGCGAGATGTCCCAGCTTCCCGAGGTCATGCGCTTGTCCGTCCAGGCGAGCTGGCTGAACGAGTCCCATTCGTCGTTGATGAAGTCCCAGGTCTCGTGCCGCTTTCCTGCTTCCAGGATGACGGTGTCGATGCCCTTCAGCGCGAGCTGCGTGCCGAGCGTGCCGCCGCCCGCGCCCGAACCCACGATGACGAAGACGCTGCCGTCGTCGAGATCATAAGGTGCTGCCATGATTGCTTGCCTCCCGCCCCATCGCGAACGCGCTTCGTCTTGGCGCGAAGCGTCGGCGTACCCGGGGCCTCTCCATCGGGTTGAAACGCTGCGTGCGGCGGGTCAGGCCAGCCAGTCTATGTCGTTGAAGCCGCGTTCGAGATAGCCGCCCTTGTCGAAGGAGGAGCCCTCGTAGCCGAAGAGGGGCCAGAGGTCCTTCTGGTTGTAGAGACCGACCACGAGATTGCCGCGAACCTTCTGGAAGAAGGGCGAAGGCTCGATGGCTTTCAGCAGCGCCACCCGGTCCGCCTCGGCCGCCACGCGGGCATAGGGCGCGCCATGGGCGCTGGCGGCGGCGCGGTTCAGCGCGGCCATGCCGTCTTCCAGAAGGGTCAGCTGGTCGGGCGAGCCGCGCGCGGCCTCGTCCAGGATCTCGACGGCGGTGGCGTAGTGCTTGTCCTCGATCCGGTCGTGCGGGTAGCAGTCGCGCGACATCTGGACCAGCGAGGCGAAGGTCTCGGGCTTGGTGGCCTTGGGCATCTGGGCCCAGGCGCGGCCGTGCACGAGCCCGCTCGGCAGGATCGTCATGGCCAGCAGCGTCGTGCCGGCCCCCCTCAAGAAGACACGGCGGGACAGGCCCGCCGCAGCGATGGACTGCGTCGTCATTCGTTCCTCCCATCTTGACCCGGCCACCGCCCCTCGTGCCTCCCAGCCCGGAACGGTGACCTATCCCCTCGGTCCGCCGCGTGTTTTCCCGGCGGCATGCCTTATCGGAAGCGCCAGCTCCGTTCCAAAACCTCGATCTTGTATCCGTCGGGATCTTCGATGAAGAAGAAGCGCGCGGCGTTTCCGTCCGGCGTCTTCAACTCCTTGATGTCCTTGGGCGCGAGGCCGGCCGCTTTCAGCCGCGCGTGCTCGGCCTCCAGCGCCTCGACTGAAACCGCGAGATGTCCATAGCCGGTGCCGAGGTCGTAGGGCCCGGACTGGCCTTTGTTGACCGTCAGCTCCAGTTCGAAACCGCTTTCCGCGTTCTTCATGTAGATCAGCGTGAAGCTGTCGAAATCGATCCGATCGGCCACGGCGAGGCCGAAGGCCGTCTCGTAGAAGGCCCTTGAGCGTTCCTCTTCGAGAACGCGGATCATGGAATGAATGAGTCTCGCCAAGCCTCGCCCCCAAGCGGTCCGTCAGCTGCCAAATCAGCTTTGGAATGATTCTTAAGACGATTGCGGAGGCAAGGGGTAGTAAGGGGTTAGGACAGGGCGCACGGCCCTGGAAAAACGTGCGGCGAGCGCGGCTCGAGACAGCTTGCCGCAGGATTTCGGCCCGCCCGGCCGTGCCGCTTTTCCAAGGTTCGAGAACCTTCGGTCGAGCCGCGCGGGCGCGTCCCCGAGCTCAATCGAGCAGGGTCCGACCGGCAGATGCCGGCTATTGCAATGGAAGCCGGCGCCCTCTCCCGTTCGAGGGCGCCGATGCGATCACAGCATGTATTTCTGGCTCTTGCGGGGAACGGGCACCGGCACGGCGGCCCGCTTCATCTCGCGCCGCCGGTTGGCCTCCGCTTCAAGGGCCAGGATGTCCTCCGCCGCTCGCGTCTCGCCTGTCCCGCGCGGGATCAGCCCTTGCAGCTGCAGGTTGAGAAAGCGAAGGCAGCAGACGCGCAGAAACGAGGTGAAGTTTCCGAGATCGTGCCCCTCGTCGATCGACTCGTTATAGAGCTGGTGAAGGAGTTGCGGGATGTTGAGATCGTCCTTTTCGGCGATCTCTTCGAGCACCGTCCAGAACATCTTCTCCAGCCGGACGCTCGTCACCATGCCGTCCATGCGGATGGACCGGGTCTGGCTTTCCCACAAGTCGGCGCTCGCGCCGACGAACAACCTGCACATGGCTCTTCCTCCCGCTGAAGCCGCCCTCTCCCAAGCCGGCGGCCGGATGTCTCCCGCCGCGATCTTCCGCGCGCGCGCCTCCGGCGACAAGCCCCTTTCCCGCCGAGAGGCCTCCGCCGCGAGCCGTCAGTCCGGCCAGTTGTTGATGGCCCGGCGCTTGCGACGGGCCGCGAAGTCGCTGCTGATGATGTCGTTGGAGCGGCGCGCGATGTCGAGTTCCTCGCGCAGGCGCTCCGCAACGATCTCCGCCTGACCGGGATGAAGGTTGCAGGGGTCGAGATAGAAGTGCCCGTGCTCGACCTCGTGATCGCGCACGATGACCGGGTGCGTGCCGTTGCTGGCCAGCGCGTCGGCGAGGTCCCAGGCCGTGATATGCGCCTCCGCCGGGTTCACGTGGACCTTCAGCCGGTCGAGCGGATTGTCGGTCGGATCGGGATCGATCGCGGCCTCCACCCCCGCGAAGTCGGCGAGCGTGCGCTGCCAGACATCCAGCGCTTCGCTCTCGCGAGCGCGAATGCCGGCGTGATCGCGGACCTCCCAGGCTTCCAGCGCGGCGATCGTGCCGACGATCCCTTCCTTCCCGACCTTCATGCCCCGGCCGATGCCGTTGTTCTGGAAATAGGCGGCGCGCACGAGATCGCGGCGCCCGGCCACGATGCCGCCCGTCGGCCCGCCGAGAAACTTGTGCGAGGAGTAGAGCACGAGATCGGCCCCGGCTTCGAGAAAGCGGCGCAGGTCGTATTCCGACGCAGCGTCCACGATCACCGGCACGCCGCGCGCATGGGCGACCTCCACGAACTCGGCAAGGCCCATCTGGCCGACCTGGACCGTGTGATGCGAGACGACGAAGAGCGCGGCGGCCGTGCGCTCCGTGATGGCGCCTTCCATCTGATAGGCCATGACGCTGGTCGCCTGCCCGACCGGCACGACCTTGGCGCCGGACAGGCGCACGCCCTGCTCCACCGGCGAGCCGTAGCCGACCATGTGCCCGGCCTGGATCAGCACCTCGTCGCGCGCGAGGCGGTCGGTCTGCGGCAGGCGCTCGATCGCCGCGAGATCGTCTCCCGTCATGGCGCCCGCGACCGCGAGCGTGATCGCGGCGGCGCAGGAGGCCGTGACGAACCCGGCCTCGCCGCCCGTCAGCCGGCTGATCGTGCGGCTCGCCAGCTTCTGAAGAGCGCCGATCTCGATGAATTGCGGCAGCGCTGCCGTCACGGCCTCCACCGCCTGCGGCACGACGATCGAGGCGCCGAGCGAGGTCATCGTCCCCGAGACGTTGATGACCGGGCGCAGGCCGAGGCGAATGCGAATGTCGTCGTTCATGCGGTGGGGTCCTTGGGTTTGGTTCGCGGTTCGGTTCGAGGCTTTGAGCCGGGGTGGTTTCAACGGCCGGGCCGGATGGGTATGGTCGGGGCCGGATGAGCAGGCCTCGATCGGATGAGACGACAATGGCAAGAGGAGCGATCGCCCCGGCCAAGGACGGCGGAGCGCAGGAGGCGGCGGGCGCGGCCCGGCGCTCGCGCGTCAGCGGCATCGACCGCGCGCTGCAGATCTTCGACCAGCTGCGCGACACCGGACGCCCGGCGACGGCCTACGACCTCGCCCATTCGGTGAAGGCGCCGCTTTCCACCATCTATACGATCGTCGACGATCTGGTGGAGAAGGGCCTTCTCGTGCGCGGCGAAGGCGGCACGGTCTGGCTCGGGCCGCGCCTCTACCATTACGGCCTCGCCTACGAGCGCTCGATCGACCTGATGGCGATCGCCAAGGAGGAGATGATCGATCTCAACCGGCAGCTGGGCGAGACGATCCAGATCTGCGGGCGCGACGAGGACATGATGGTGGTGCTGGCCATGGCGGAGGGGCGGGACCATTTCCAGGTCACCTCGCGCGTCGGCTCGCGCGTGCCGCTCAACTGGGTGGCGTCGGGTCGGTTGCTGGTCGGCCACCTGCCGCAGGCCGAACGGGTCGAGATCTTCCGCCGCTGCGCCAAGGTTTCCCCCACCGGCCGGGCGGAGCTGAACCCCGAGACGCTGGCGATCCGCTCGGCCGAGGCGCTGGCCGACCGGCTGTCGATCCAGGCCGGCGAATCCGCCTATTCGGTGGCCTGCGTCGCCGCGCCGATCCTCGACCCGAAGGGCTCCTGCACGGCCACGATCTCCGTTGTGCTGCCCGACTTCAAGGTGGCGGAGGCGCGCGAGCGCTACACGGAGGCGGTGCGCCAGTCCGCCCGGCGCATCGAGGGGCGCCTGGGCTGGAACGGGCGGGAGGGCTAGGGCGCCGGTCGGCATCGGGTTGGGCATGTGTTGGGTCAGTCGATCGCCACGATCGCCTCGATCTCGACGGTGATCCGGCCCGGCAGGGAGCCGAGCCCGACGGCCGAGCGCGCGTGGCGCCCGGCGTCGCCGAACACCGCGATCATCAGGTCCGAGCAGCCGTTGATGATCGAGGGGTGATCGTCGAAATCGGCCTCGGCGTTGACCATGCCGAGAAGCTTCACGATGCGCCGGACGCGGCCGAGATCGCCGAGCGCGTCCTGCATGACGGAGAGAAGGTTGATGCCCGTCAGCCGCGCATGGCCGTAGGCCTCCTCGACCGAAACGTCCAATCCCACCTTTCCCTTGTGGAGATAACCGTCGATCTCGCGCGGGCCCTGGCCCGACAGGTAGAGAAGCCGGCCCTCGACCACATGAGTCACGAAATTGGCGATCGGCGGCGGGGCGGGCGGCAGGGTGATGCCGAGCGCGGCGAGCCTTTCATAGGGGGCGGTCGGTCCGGCGCGGGCCGGCTGAAGAATGGACATGAGCCAGGGTTCCAGCGATGTTCAAGGGAGGGAAGCGGGCGCGAGAGCGGGTCAGAGGCGGCCGGCGCGGACGAGCTCGTCCTGGCGCAGACAGGCCGTGAAATGGCCCGGCCCGACCTCCTCCTCCGGCGGCACGGCGGCGGCGCAGATTTCCGCCGCCTCCGGGCAGCGGGTGCGGAAGACGCAGCCGGACGGTGGGTTCATCGGGCTCGGAATGTCGCCCTTGAGGATCACGCGCTCGCGCTCGATCGTCGGATCGGGCACCGGCGCGGTGGCGATCAGCGCCTTGGTGTAGGGGTGGCGCGGCCGGGCATAGACCTCGCGGCTCGGCCCGCGCTCCATGACCTTGCCCAGATACATCACCACAACCTCGTCGCAGAGATATTCCACCACCGACAGATCATGGGCGATGAAGATCATGGTGAGCCCAAAGGCGCGCTGGAGATCCTGCATCAGGTTGAGGATCTGCGCCTGGACTGAGACGTCGAGCGCCGAAACCGGCTCGTCGGCGACGATGAGATCCGGCTCCACCGCCAGCGCCCGCGCGATGCCGATCCGCTGGCGCTGGCCGCCGGAAAACTCGTGGGGAAAGCGCTGCGCGTGGTCGGGCGACAGGCCGACGCGGGTCAGAAGCTCGGCGATGCGCGGCTGGCGCGCCGCGCCCTTGGCGAGCCCGTGCGTATCCAGCGCTTCGGCGAGGATCGCCCCCACGCGCATGCGCGGGTTGAGCGAGGAGTAGGGGTCCTGGAAGATGATCTGCAGCCGGCGGCGATGCGCCCGCATCTCCTTCGGCGAAAGGTCCAGAAGGTTGCGCCCGTCGAAGACGGCGCGGCCGCCGGTCGGCTCGATCAGCCGCAGGATGGAGCGCCCGACCGTGGTCTTGCCCGAGCCGGACTCGCCCACCAGCCCGACGATGCTGCCGCGCCGGACGGTGAAGGACACCCCGTCCACCGCGCGCACGGTTCCGTGCGAGAGCGCGAAATGGGTGGTGAGGTTCTCGACCGAGAGCAGCGTCTCGGCGGCGGGTTGAAGCGTCTGCGCATGGCTCATAGGAGGTCCGTCCTCAGGCATCGGCTGAGATGGCCGGGGGCGACGGTGAAGAGCGGAGGAACGCTCGCTGTGCAGGCCGGCACGGCATAGGCGCAGCGCGGCGCATAGGTGCAGCCGGGCGGCAGCGCGGTGATCGGCGGAACGCTTCCCGGGATCGGCAGAAGCGGGCGGCGCTGGCCGTCGGAGCCGATGTCGCGCGCGGCGTTCGGCGTGCAGGCCAGGAGCCCTTCCGTGTAGGGGTGGCGCGGGCGCGCGAAGAGATCGCGCACCGGCGCCTGCTCCACCACGCGCCCGGCATACATGACCACCACCTCCCGCGCGATCTCGGCGACGACGCCGAGATTGTGCGTGATGAAGAGGATGCTCATGCCCATCTCGCGCTGCAGCCGGCGCAGGAGATCGAGGATCTGCGCCTGGATCGTCACGTCGAGCGCCGTTGTCGGCTCGTCGGCGATCAGCAGCGAGGGCTTGTTGGCAAGCGCGAGCGCGATCATCACGCGCTGGCGCATGCCGCCCGACATATGGTGGGGGTAGTCGTTGACGCGTCGGCGCGCCGCCGGAATCTCCACCAGTTCCAGCATCTCTCCGGCGCGGTCCAGCGCGGCGCGCCGGTCGATCCGCTCGTGCAGCATGATCATCTCGGCGATCTGGTCGCCCACCGTGAAGAGCGGGTTGAGGCTCGTCATCGGCTCCTGGAAGATCATCGCGATCTCGGTGCCCCGAAGGGCCCGCATCTCCCGCAGGCCGGCGCGGGCGAGATCGCGCACCCGGCCCCCCCGGTCGCGATACAGGATCTCCCCGGCGACGATGCGGCCGGGCTCGGCGAGAAGGCGCATGATCGACAGGCTGGTGACCGACTTGCCCGAGCCGGACTCGCCGACCACCGCGACCGTTTCGCCGCGCCGGAGGTCGAAGGTGACGCCGTCGACGGACTTGGCGGTCTGGCGGCGCGACACGAAATGCGTCTGCAGATCGCGCACGGACAGGACGATGTCGGGAGCGAGATCGGCCCCCGTCTCGCCGCCTGCCCGAGGGCCTGCCCCGAGACCCGCCAGGATGCCGCCGGCCCGAGCCATCAGCCGTGCGCCCCGCAGGTGCAGACCTTGGCCGACCCTTCCTTGGGCATGTGGCGCGAGGCGCGAACCAGCGTGCCGCCCCGCACGGCCCAGCGCGGCTCGAACATCTTGTGCAGCTTGGCCGTGGCGCCCTGGCTGTCCTGCACCGAAAGATCGCTGTCCACGAGATCGAAGACGGTGAGTTCGGCCGTCTTGCCCAGCCCCAGGAGATCGTCGGTCGGCAGTTTGACGGCCGACATGGGCGCCGTGGTCGAGGCCGTCACCACCGCCTCGAAGGGCATCTCGACGGACAGGAGCTTCGACATGGTGGTCGCCATGTCCCAGACCGGGCCGTTCAGCGAATGGTCGTGTAGATCCGTCGAGATGGAGAAGGGCAGAAGGCCGCGCTGGATGGCGATCTCCGCCACCTTGAAGGAGAAGGACGCCCCGCCATGGCCGACATCGAGGCGGATGCCCTGATCGGCGCATTTGGTCACGAGGTCCCACAGGTCCTCGTCCTCGATGATCGAGCCGCCGGCCTTGCCGTTGAAGCAATGGGTGATGATGTCGCCCGGCCGCAGCAGCTCCAGCACCTCGTCATAGGTCGGCGGCGGCTCGCCGACATGGATCATCATCGGCAGTTTCAGGATCTTGGCGACTTTCTTGGCCACCTTCACCGGCGTGATGCCCCAGGAACCGAGGATAACGTGGCTTGCCCGGCACTTGATGCCGACGATGAGGTCGCGGTTCGCTTCCACCACCGCGATCGTCCGGTCGATGTCGATCGAGCGGATGTCGATGAGTTCCGAAACCCGGTTGCAGGCGACGAGGCCGATCGAGCCGATGTTTAGGAAGGCCAGAATCCGCTCGGCCGCCGGCTCGATGATGTATTCGCGAAACCCGTGGAAGGTCGCCTCGCCCGCCGAACCGGCATCAACGATGGTCGTGACGCCGCGCTCCAGGCCCGCGAGCTGGGGTCGGATCGAGATGTCGGTGCCGCCATGCCAGACATGGGCGTGAAGATCCGTCCAGCCGGGCGAGACATAGGCGCCGCCGCCATCCACGATCCGCGCGGCGGGCGCGGGAAGCAGGGCGGGACCGACGGACTGGATGCGGCCGTCCGCGCCGATCAGGATGTCGGTCGCCGCGCCGGGCGCGTCGCCCGGCACGAAGCCAACGGGGCGGACATTGCGGATGAGAATGGGCTGGGTGTCCACGGATCAGATATCCTTGGCGAGGCGTGGGTCGAGAAGATCGCGCAGCCCGTCGCCGACGAGTTGCAGCGACAGGACGGCGAGAACGATGGCAAGGCCGGGGAAGAAGAGAATCCAAGGCGCCTGGTCGAGATACTGGCGCCCCTGCGCGATCATCGTTCCCCAGGTCGGCACGCTGGGCGAGACGCCGACGCCCAGGAACGAGAGCCCCGCCTCGGCCAGCATGGCGCTGGCGAAGATGAACGTGCCCTGCACGAGGATCGGCGAGAGAAGATTGCGCAGGACGTGGCGGACCAGGATGCGCGGGGTGGAAACGCCGAGCGCGCGCGCCGCCTCGACATAAGGCAGCTCGCGGATCACCAGCGTGGAGGCCCGCACCACGCGGGCGAGCCGGGGCGCGTAGACGATGCCGAGCGCGATCACGACATTGACGACGGAGGGGCCGAGGGCCGCCACCAGCGAGATGGCGAGGAGAATGTCGGGAAAGGCCATCATCGCGTCGATGAGCCGGGCGAGCGGCGCGTCGAGCCGGCGGAAGAAGCCGGCGAGAAGCCCGAGCGTGACCCCGAGGAGGCAGGACACCGCCACGACCGACAAGCCGACGAGAAGCGACAGCCGCCCGGCGATCGCCGCCCGTGTGAAGACGTCTCGCCCGAAATCGTCGGTGCCCAGCAGATTGACCGGGGACGGCGGCTTCAGCCGGTTCACGAGCGAGAGCTTGGACGGCGAATAGGGCGAGAGCATCGGCGCGAAGACCGCCAGAGCCACGATCAGCAGCAGCACCGCGAGGCCGGCGACCACGGGCTTGCGCCGCAGAAGCGCGCGCAGGAACTGACCGCCCGCCGGCCCGGACACGGCCATGGAAGCGGCGGCCATCAGTAGCGCACCCGGGGGTCGACGAGGATATAGAGCATGTCGATCCCGAAATTGATGAGGACATAGAGCCCGGCGACCACAAGCAGCGCGCCCTGGATCACGGGATAGTCGCGCCTCAGAACCGCGTTGACGACGAGGTTGCCGACGCCCGGCAGCGAGAAGACCGTTTCCGTCACCACCGCGCCCGAGATGAGCAGGGCCGCCGTCAGACCGATGATCGTGAGGATCGGGATCAGCGCGTTCTTCAAGGCGTGGCGCAGCACGACGCGGCGCTCGCTCATGCCCTTGGAGCGCGCGGTGCGCACATAGTCGTCGCCGAGCACGTCGAGCATCGAGGCGCGGGTGAAGCGGATGATGAGGGCGGAGGAGACGATGCCGAGCGCGAAGGCGGGCAGGACGAGATGGTGCAGGCGCTCGGCCAAGTTGGTCCCTGGCCCGCCATAGCCCGAGGTCGGAAACCAGCCGAGCTTCACGGCGAAGAACTGGATCATCAGGAGGCCCAGCCAGAAGCTGGGAATGCTGGCCGCCAGCATGGCGAGCGTCGTCGCGGCCTGATCGAACAGCGAGCCGCGCCGATAGGCCGAGAGAATGCCGATCGGGAGGGCAATGGCCACCGCGATGGCGAGCGAGAAGAGCGTCAGGAAGAAGGTCGGCTCGGCCCGGTCCGCCAGGGCCGAAAGCACCGGCTGACCGAGAAAGATCGACTGCCCGAAATCGCCCCGCGCGACATCGAATATGTACTGGCCGTATTGCACGAGCATGGGCCGGTCGAGCCCGAGCTGGGTGCGCAGCGCGGCGATGTCGGCGGCATTGGCGTCGGGACCGAGCATCACGGCGGCGGGATCGCCCGGCGTCACGCGCACGATCACGAAAACGATCGTGACGACGATGAGCATGACGACGAGCATGCCGAAGATGCGGTTGGCGATGGTGGTGATCATCGGTTCCGTCCGATTGGGCGGGAAGCACGGGGCGCTTGAGCGCACCCCGCGTCCGGGCCGAGGAGCGGCGAAGGTCTATTGCGCCAGCGAGGCGTTCCAGAAGTAGGGCCAGGGCGCCGGAGTGACCCCGTTCAGCGCCGGCGACTTGGCGGCGACGGCGTTGAAGTCGCCGACCTTGAAGGCGGGCACTTCGTCGTAGAAAACCTTCTGAACCGCCTTGAAGAGTTCCGCCCGCTTGGCCGGGTCGGCCTCGGAGTTGAAGGCCTTCAGGGCCGCGCTCTTGGCCTCGCTCGCCCACCAGCCGGGCGAGGTGTCCTGCATCACGCCGATCAGCGCGGGTTCGGGCAGGAAGGGCGAGTGGGTGATGTAGATGTCCCAGAGCTTGGGGTCCTGGCGCCGCTGCGTCAGCGTCGCCCAGTCCACGACGTCGAGCTGCACGGGGAAGCCCGCGAGCTTCAGATACTCGGCGGCGACCTCGGCCATCTTGTAGTGGAACTCGTATTGCCGGCTGGTCAGGATGCGCAGCGGCGTCGTGCCGTCGTAGCCGGCCTCCTTCAGGGCCGCGGCGGCCTTTTCGGGATCGCCGATCCCATAGGCCGAGACGCCCTCCTCGTTGTGCCAGCTATATCCATCGGGATAGAGCGCGCCGTCGACGGCGAAGAAGTCGGTGGAGCCGAACCCGGCGATGAGCATGTCTTCGGGGTTGAGCGCGGTCAGCACCGCCCGCCGCTTGGCGACGTCCGACATCAGCCCTTCCTTGGTGTTCATGATGAACACCGGCCAGCCGAAGGGCTTCAACGTCACCGCCTCGGACTTGCCCGACGACAGGCGCCCAACCGACTCCACAGGAATCGAGTCCACATAGGCGAACTGGCCGGCGACGGCCCCTTCGACGCGCGTGTTGGGATCGGGCACCGGCACGAAGCGAATTTCGTCGAGATATTGATGCCGCGCGCCGCCATAGCCGTTCGATGCGTCCTCGCGGGAATGGTATCCGTCGAAGCGCGTCAGCTGGATATACTGGTCAGGCTTGCGCTCCTTCAGCATGTAGGGGCCGGTGCCGACGATTTTCTCCATCGGCACCGCGACGTTCTCCTCCGGCAGGATGATCGCGGCGGCGTTGTTGAAGGCCAGCAGCGACAAGAGCGGCGCGTAGGGCTCGTTCAGGACGATGCGGATGGTCGAGGCGTCCGGCGCCTCGATCGAGGTGATGATCTTGGCCGCCTGCTGGCCGCGCGAGGCCACCGTCTCCCATCGCTTGAGCGAGGCGAGAACGTCGGCCGAGTCCATCGTGGACCCGTCATGGAAGGTCACGCCCTGGCGAAGCTTGATCGTGTAGGTGCGCCCGTCGGCCGAGACCTCCGGCAGGCTTTCCGCCAGGAGTGGCACCACGGTCCAATCCGCGCCGAACGTATAGAGCGTCTCGAAAATATGCTGCGAGACGATGCCCACGAGATCGGCGGTGGAGGCCATCGGGTCCAGCGTCGGCGGCTCGCCGATCGTCGCGACGTCGATCACGCCCCCGCGCACCGGTTCGGCCGCCAAAGCCGGGTAGGAGACGATGGCGGTCGCCACCATAAGGCCTGCGGTCATCCAGAGTTTCATCGCCCCATCCTGTATTACATTATTAGATAATACATTCTCCAATAAAGATCTAAGCGCATCGGAAGCGGGTGGTCAATCCGGCGCACGTCAATTCGGGTCGAGCGAAGCGAAGCGCACGGCAACGGGCCGCGACCGGCGAGCGGGTCGCAAGCAACGAGGCGCCGCTGTCGAAGTCTATCGAAAGAATGGTTGGCAGTTCAGCAGAGTCGGGCCCTTGTCCCCGACACCGGGGGATCGGTCCGCCGAAAAGACGGTAGCCGTCAAAGCGCGCGAGGCCGGGCTCGGATGAGCCAGCCATAAATGGTTTGGAGAGGCGAGACCGGACGCTAGGCTTCGCTGTTCCGCGCCAGGGGAACGAAGTCGGCGACGGCCAGTTCGAAGGACACGCGATCCCCCACGCGAAACGGAGAGCCGTGGGGCGCGTGGACGAGATGCTGCGCGCCGTCCGGCGTCGCCACCCAGAGCGTCGCGTCGTGGCCCTTGAACTCGCGTTCCACGACGAGCGCCGAGAAGGTCTCGCTCGCGGCGGCCGTCAGCCGGATATGCTCGGGGCGGATCGAGAGGAGGACGTCGCCGTCCGCCGTTCCGCGAAGAGCCGCCCGGCCGAAGGGCGTTTCCACCTCACCGCCCCTCGCCCGGGCGCGCACGAGATTGGTTCGCCCCAGAAAGCTCGCGACGAAACCCGTGGCGGGCCGGTCGTAGACTTCGTCCGGCGTCCCGATCTGCTCGATGCGCCCCTCGCGCATCACGCAGACCCGATCGGCGAAGGACAGGGCCTCCTCCTGATCATGAGTGACAAAGACGGCGCCGACGCCGCTCGCCTTCAGAAGCGAGCGGATTTCGCGGCGCGTCGTCTGCCGCAGGGCCGCGTCGAGATTGGAAAAGGGCTCGTCGAGAAGGATGGCGTCCGGGCGGGCCGCGAAGGCGCGGGCGAGCGCCACGCGCTGCTGCTGGCCGCCGGACAGCTGGTCGGGAAAGCGGCTCTCGAAGCCGGACAGGCCGACCATCTCCACGAAGGGCCTTGCCTCCGCCGCGCGGCGGGCGCGCGGCACCTGGGGCATGGCGAAGCCGACATTCCCCGCCACCGTCAGATGCGGAAACAGCGCATAGTCCTGAAACACGATGCCGATGCCGCGCCGCTCCGGCGCGAGCCCTTCGATCCGGCGGCCGCGCAGGTGGATCTCGCCCGCGTCCGGCGGCTCGAAGCCGGCGATCATGCGCAGCGTCGTGGACTTGCCGCAGCCGGACGGGCCGATCAGCGCCAGGATTTCGCCGGGCTGGAGATCGAACCCGACCTCGCGCACGGCGGCCACCGCGCCGAACCGACGCGCGAGCCCGCGCACCTGGAGAAGCGGCGCGTCAGGGGCCTTCGTCAATGCCGCCCTCCCTCGTGGCGCATGATGAGCCCGACGAAAAGGCTGGAGAACAGGATCGTGACGAGAGCGTAGGGAGCGGCTTCCAGGAGCATGCCTTCGTTGGTGCGCGAGAAGATGGTCATGGACAGGGTGGTGTAGCCCGTGGGCGCGAGAAGAAAGGTGATGGGCAGTTCCTTCACCACGACGATGAAGACGAGGAGCCCGCCTGCCACCAGCGGCCGGGCGAGGCGCGGGAGCGTCGCCCCGGCAAAGGCGGACAGCGGCCCCCGGCCGAGCGAGCGCGCCGCCTCCTCCGGCCTCTGCCCCATCTGGAGGAGCGCGCTGCGAACCGGCCCCACGGCCAGCGCCAGAAACGAAAAGGCATAGGCCAGCATCAGAAGCGGCAGCGTCTGGTAGAGAAAGGGCGCGGCCGAAAGGGCGAAGAACACGGCGGCGAGCGCGAAGGCGAGCGGGGGCACGGCATAGCCGAAATAGCTGAGGCGCTCCGCGAGAGCCGCGAGCGGGCCGCGATGGCGCGCCGCCAGAAGCGCGACGGGGAGCGCCAGAAGCGCGGCGAAAAGCGCGGAGGGCAGCGCCGCCAGCACTGTCCGCCCGGCCACCATGCCCAGCGCCGGCCAGTCGATCTCGGCGGGCGCGCGGCCGAGCCAGAAGAGGATCACGAAAAACGGCAGGCCGAGCGAGGCGAGTTGCACCAGCCCGCAGAAGAGGAGCGCCGGCCAGCGCCAGCGGCCGAGCGGCACCGGCTCGGCCGCGCGGGGCACGCCGGTTCCCGTTCGCCCGAAGCGCCGCCTGCGCGACAGCCAGCCCTCACCCATCAGCATCGCGCCGGCCAGCGCCATCAGCATCAGCGACAGGCAGGCGGCGTAGACCCGGTCGAAGGCGCCGGCATACTGGTTGTAGATGGCGAAGGAGAAGGTCTCGTAGCGCATCAGCGCCACCCCGCCGAAATCGCCCAGCACATAGAGCGTCACCACCAGCCAGCCCGACAGGAGGGCCGGTCGCAGATGGGGCAGCGTCACGGTGCAAAACGCATTGGCGCGCGAGCGGCCGAGCGAGCGCGCCGTTTCCTCCAGGCTGGGGTCGAGGCCGAGGAGCGCCGCCCGAAGGTTCAGATAGAGATAGGGGAACGTGTAGAGCGAGAGCGCCAGCGTCGCGCCGGGCAGGCCTTGGAGGCGCGGCAGGGTCAGGCCGAAGACATGGTTGAGCGGGCCGTAATAGCCGGACAGGCCGATCAGCGCATAGGCCATGACATAGCCCGGCACCGCCAGCGGCATCACCGCGAGATAGCCGAACAGGCGACGGGCCGGCAGATCGGTCCGCACCGTGATCCAGGCGAGCGGCAGGGCGATCAGCGTGCCGAGCGCGGCGACGCAGGCGGCGAGCTTCAGCGTATTGCCGACGAGCTCCAGCGTGCGCCAACGCAGGACGAGAGCAGCCAGCGTCCCGGCGTCGGCCTCGGCCGCGCGGGCCAGGAGATAGACGAAAGGCACGAGCATGCCCGCCCCCACGAGAAGCGCGGGAGCGAGCAGGGCCAAGGGCGGACGCGCCACACCGGCGCGCCAGGAAGGGGCCAAAGCGGTCAGCGGAGGCTCACAGGAGGTTGGCGGACCGAAGAAGCTCCAGCGTGCCCGGCAGATCGGAGAGTTGATCGAGCGGCACGTTCGGCGCGGCCGTCTCCACGGTGGCGACGCTCGTCAAAGTGGCGTTGGGGATAACGCCCTTGATGACGGGATACTCGTTGCCGCTGGAGGTGAAATATTGCTGCACAGCGGGCGTCAGCAGGAAGGCGGCGAAACGCTCGGCGGCCTCCTTGGAGTCGCTCGTCTCCAGAATGCCGACGCCCGCGACGTTCAGGAGATTGCCGATGTCGCCGTCTGCGAAGAAGCGCTGTTCCACCGGGAACTTGTCGTCCCGCCCCTTGAAGCGACCGAGATAGTAGTTGTTGGTCAACGCCGCATCGATCTCGCCATCGGCGATGGCCTGCACCAGGGCGACATTGTTCCGATAGGCCTTGGCCCCGTTGGCGACCATGCCGTCCACCCACGCCTTGGCGGCCTCCTCGCCTTCCTTGACGCGCAGCGCCGTCACGAAGGACTGGAACGAGCCGTTGCTCGGCGCCCAGCCCACACGGCCCTTCCAGGCCGCGTCAGTGAGGCCGAGAACGCTTTTCGGCAGCGTGTCGGCGGGCGCCCGCTCCGGCGAGTGGACGATGACGCGCGCGCGGGCGCTGGTGCCGATCCATTTGCCGTCCGCGCTCTTGAAGTGCTCGGGCTGGTTCTGGCCGACATGGGCCGGCATCTTGGCGAAGAGCTTGTCGGTCGCGCCGAGCGCGCCGCCGTCCTGCGCCCAGAACAGATCCGCCGGCGACTTCGCGCCCTCCTCCTGCAGGAGGGCGGCCAGTTCCGCCGTGCCGGCATAGCGAACCTCGACGTCGAGACCGCTTTCGGTCTCGAACATCTCGATCACCGGCGCGACGAAGGCCTCGCCCCGCCCGGAATAGATCGTCAGGTCGGCGGCCGCGGCCGTTCCCGCCGCGAGGCAGAGGGAAAGGCCGGCAAGGCCGGAGAGGAGAAGGGTCTTCATGGGATCAACTCCGAACGTCGAACGGATCGCGATAAACCAAGATGATCGCCCTCCATCTTTCCGCCTCCAATGAAACGGGTCCGGAAAGAGCGACGAAAAGTCGGATGTCGGCGAAGCAGACCAAGACGAAACCGCGTCAGTTGAGCGATTTAGACCTGTTCCAACTTGCGCCGCGAAACATGACTTTTTCTTTCAATTTTCGGCGGCCGCCGCAATCGGCCCGGCTATCACAAAGCAGTAATCACGATCGCTTATCTCTTCTGGGCAAGACTTAACGCTCGGAACCCGTTTGGGAATTCGGCGAGGCCTCTTGAGGACCGGATCGATCGCCAGACACTTTTCTGGCGGACGGAGAGCTGGAACAGACGGAGACCGTCTTTAAAGACAGCCCGTCGATTCGGCTGTCGCAGAGATCCGCCCGCCAGACCCCGGATCTTGGCCGAGGGAGAAGCTGACGTTTCTGCTTCGGGAACGGGTTCGCTCATAGGCCGACCGCGCTCGGGCGGCCGAAGGCGTCCGCCATGTCGTGCGTCCTCGCTTCGTGAGGCCCGCGAGGGACTATCTGTTGGCGATCACGCGGAAGTCGAACCCGTCCACGGCGGCGATGTGGATGGGGTGCCGATTGCCCGTCGCCACGTCGGTTTCGAAACCGCGCGCGGTGCGCTTCTGCGCGGAGCGGCCGAGTTTGCGCACGATGTCGCTTGAGCGAAGGCTCTCCGCCGCCTCCGCGAGGCCGCTCAGGCAATGCACCCCCTCGTAAAGGGATTCCCCGAAGGCATTGGGCGGCGCGGGGCTCGTGCCGAACTGCTGATGGTATTTCTCCAGGAACGCATCGTTGTTGCGGGACCGCAGGTTGGAGAAATAGGCCGAGGAGACATAGAGATTCTCGGTGCAGTCCGCCCCTATTCCGTAGAGGATCGTCTCGTCGATCGCGGTGCTGAAGCGCAGGATGCCGGCCGCCAGCCCTGAGGCGGCGAAGGCCCGGTTGAACAGGATCGCCTCGTGCCCCAAGAGCCAGGACAGGACGACATGGGGCTTCGAGCGCCGGATGCGCGAGAGGACGAGGTCGTGATCCTCCAGGCCGAACGGCACCTCCATCTCGCCGACGACGTGCCCGCCGCCGTCGCCGATCAGGCGCCGCGCCTCGGCCATGGAGCGCTGCGGCCAGAGATAGTCGTTGCCGAGCAGGAAGAAGCGCGAGGCGCGCTTTTCGCTGGCCAGCCAGTCGATGCCGGGCTTCAGCAACTCTTCCGCCGTTTCGCCGATCGTGATGATCCCGGGATCGTTTTCCGCCCCCTCGAACTGCGGCGTATAGAGGAAGGGAATGCGCCCGCGCGTGGCGTTTCGGATCGGCTGGCGCGCCGAACTCGGCACCATGGCGACGATGCAGTCGACCGCGTCGAGATCGACGATCGCAAGGGCCGCCTCGACGGCGCTGCGGTCGCTCGCGCCGGTGTCGCGCAGGACCAGTTCGACCTCCCGCCCCCGGATGCCGCCCGCCGCGTTGATCTCGCAGGCGGCCAGAAGCGCACTGGCCTCGCAGGAAGGCGCCCAGATGCCCGCAGGTCCGCTTCGCGGAATCAGGATTCCGATTTTGAGAGCGCTCCGCGCCATCGCCTGCCACGGTCCTTCCGCTTGAACCTAACGCAACGATATACCGCCTTTGCGCCCGTGACACGATCGGAACGCGCGAGCAGTTCGCGCCACCCAGCCGAAGGACGCCGGCTCCGGCCTCATCTCGCCTCTCCGGGTTCGAAGGGCGCTGCGCTCTCAAGTTCGAGGAAAAGCGAGGGCAACGGGTGAAGCGCGGCCAGGAGCGCGGCTTCGTCCACCTCTTCCAGACGCGCGGGCGACCAGCGGGGCGCGCCGTCCTTGTCGATCACGGCCGCGCGCACCCCCTCGTAGAAGTCGTGCCCGGCCAGCATCAGCGCGTCGGCGGCATATTCCCGGTCGAGGCAGGTTTCGAGATCGGGCGAGGCCTTGGCCGCGCGCAGGAGATGGAGCGTCAGGACGTGGCTGGTCGGCGATCCCCGTTCGAGATGGGCGAGCGTGGCACGGGCGAAGTCCGATCTCTCCTCGCGCAGCACCGCGATTCCATCGGCCATGCGCCCCGCGCCGAACGCCGCCTCGATCAGCCCGGCATGGGCCGCGAGTTCCGACGGGCCGGGGTCGGCGGCATGGGCCGCGAGGGCCTCGTCCGCCGACCGCCCCGACGCCAGATGGCCGAGCAGCGCGGGCAGACGTTCGGACGGGACCATCGCGTCGGCCAGGCCCGCGGCGATCGTGTCCGCCGCGCCGATCGTCGCGCCGGTGAGGCCGATCCACAGCCCGAGGTTTTGGCGCGCGCGAGACAAGGCGAACGTGCCGCCGACATCGGGGAAATAGCCGATGCGGGTTTCCGGCATGGCGAAGCGCGTGCGCTCGGTGACGACGCGGTGGCTTCCATGAACGGAAAGCCCGACGCCGCCGCCCATGCAGATGCCGTCCATCAGGGCGACCCAGGGCTTTCGCAGCCGGGCGATGCGGGCGTTGAGCCGATATTCGGCGGCCCAGAAGGCCATGGCGGCGGCCGGGTCGCTGCGGCCCAGACTCCAGATCATCTTGATGTCGCCGCCGGCGCAGAGCGCCCGGTCGCCCTCGCCAGTAAGCGCGATCGCGCGGATCGCGCCGTCCGCCTCCAGCGCATCCAATCCGCTAGCAATCAGGTGGACCATCTCGAGCGTCAGGCTGTTGAGGGCCTTCGGGCGGTTGAGATGGATGCGCCCGAGCGCGCCCTCGGTGTAGGTAATGACAGGGGCGGGCTCGTTCATCTCGACTCCTTGCACCCTGCCGGACGGGTCTTGCGCCTTGCCGGACGGATCATTCGCCGTCATGGAAATTCGGGCGGCGCTTTTCCACGAAGGCGGCCATGCCCTCGCGCTGGTCGCGCGTGCCGAACAGGCGGTGGAACACGGCCCGCTCGTAGAGAATGCCCTGCTCCAGCGGCAGGTCCTCGGCGCGCAGCACAGCCTCGCGCGCCAGACGCACGGCCGGGCGCGAATAAGCGGCGATCGCGGCCGCCGCCGCCATCGCCGCCGGCAGGACCTCCGCGTCCGGCACCACGCGCGCCACCAGCCCCGCTCGCAAGGCCTCGTCGGCCGCCATCATGCGCCCGGTCAGATGCAGGTCCATCGACAAGGCGCGGCCGATCAACTTGGTCATGCGCTGCGTGCCGCCCATGCCGGCGATGACGCCGAGCTTCACCTCGGGCTGGCCGAACTTGGCCCCTTCCCCGGCAATGGCGAAGTCACACATCATCATCAGTTCGCAGCCGCCGCCCAGCGCATAGCCGTTCACGGCCGCGATCTTGGGGATGCGGCAGCGGGCGAAGCGATCCCAGACGGCGAAGAAATCGGCCTCTACCATCTCCTCGGCCGACTTGTCGGCCATCTCGGAAATATCCGCCCCGGCGGCGAAGGCGCGCTCGGAGCCCGTCACCACTACCGCGCCGATGCCGCGATCGGCGTCGAGGCTTTCCACCGCCTCCACCAGTTCGCCCGCCAGCGCGGCGTTCAAGGCGTTGAGCTGGTCGGGGCGGTTGAGGCGGATCAGCGCGACCCGGCCCTCGCGGCTGACGTCGATCAAGTCCGGCATGGGGTCTCCTAAAGCTGGCGGGCGATGACGAGGCGCTGCACCTCGCTCGTGCCCTCGTAGATCTGGCAGATGCGCGCGTCGCGATAAATCCGCTCGACGGGATAGTCGGCGAGATAGCCGTAGCCGCCATGCACCTGGATCGCCGCCGAGCAGACCCTCTCGGCCATTTCGGAGGCGAAAAGCTTGGCCATGGAGGCCTGTGTCAGGCAGGGCTGGCCGGCGTCGCGAAGGCTGGCGGCGTGGAGCACGAGCTGGCGGGCCGCCTCGATCTCGGTCGCCATGTCGGCGAGTTTGAAGCCGATCGCCTGATGCTCGATGATCGGCTTGCCGAAGCTCTGGCGGTCCTTTGCATAGGTCGTTGCGGCCTCGAAGGCGGCGCGCGCCATGCCCACGGCCTGCGCGGCGATGCCGATGCGCCCGCCTTCCAGATTGGCGAGCGCGATCCGGTAGCCCTCGCCCTCCTCCCCCAGCCGGTTCTCGGCCGGCACGCGCATCCCGTCGAAGGCGATCGCGCAGGTGTCGGTGGAATGAAGGCCGAGCTTATGCTCCACCGCCGTCACCGTGTAGCCCGGCGTGTCGGTCGGCACGATGAAGGCGGAAAGGCCCTTCTTGCCGGCCTCGGGGTCGGTCACCGCGAAAACCAGGATGACATTGCCGTTCTTGCCGGAGGTGATGAACTGCTTGGCCCCGTCGATCACATAGGCGTCGCCGTCGCGCCGGGCTCTGGTGCGCAAGGCCGAGGCGTCGGACCCCGCCTGCGGCTCGGTGAGGGCGAAGCCGCCGATCCAGGCGCCCGAGGCCATGTTGGGCAGGAAGCGGCGCTTCTGCTCCTCCGTGCCGAAGCGCAGGATCGGGACGCAGCCGACCGAGGAATGAACCGAAACGATGGTGGAGCAGGCGCCGTCGGCGGCCGCGATCTCCTCCAGCGCCAGCGCATAGGCGACGACACCGGTTTCCGACCCGCCATAGGCCTCCGGCACCAGCATGCCGAGAAAGCCGAGCGCGCCCATCTCGTCGAGTTCGGCGCGGGGGAAGCTCCCCTCGCGGTCGCGCTTGGCCGCGCCCGGCGCGAGGCGAGCCTGGGCGAAGTCGCGCACCGCGTCGCGGATCTGCTCCTGCAACTGGTTCAGCAGCATCAGTTCATCCTTTCGATGGCGATGGCGGTCGCCTCGCCGCCGCCGATGCAGAGCGAGGCGACACCGCGCGCGCCATCGCGCTGTTCGAGCGCGGACAGGAGCGTCACGATCACCCGCGCGCCCGAAGCCCCGATGGGATGGCCGAGCGCGCAGGCGCCGCCATGGACGTTCACCGTCTCGTGCGGCAGGGCGAGCTCGCGCATCGCCGCCATGGCGACCACCGCGAAGGCCTCGTTGATCTCGAACAGATCGACATCGCGGAGCGCCCAGCCCGTTCGCTCCGACAGGCGGCGCATCGCCCCGATCGGGGCCGTGGCGAAGAGGCCCGGCTTGTCGGCATAGGTCGCGTGTCCGACGATGCGCGCGCGCGGCGTCAGGCCGCGCCGCTCGGCCTGCGAAGCGCGCATGAGAACCAGCGCCGCCGCCCCGTCCGAGATGGAGGAGGCGTTGGCCGCCGTCACCGTGCCGCCCTCACGAAAGGCGGGGCGCAGCGTCGGGATCTTTTCTGGGCGCGCCTTGCCGGGCTGCTCGTCCTCGGCCACCGTCGCCTCGCCCTTGCCCGCGCGAACGCTGACCGGCACGATCTCGGCGGCGAAGCGCCCTTGCGCGATCGCACCGCGCGCCCGCTCCAGCGAAGCCAGCGCATAGGCGTCCTGTGCCTCGCGGGTGAACTGAAACGCCTCGGCGCAGTCCTCTGCGAAGGTGCCCATCAGCCGGCCCCGGTCGTAGGCGTCCTCCAGCCCGTCCAGGAACATGTGGTCGAGCATCTGGCCATGGCCCATGCGCTGGCCGGCGCGGGCCTTGGGCAGGAGATAGGGCGCGTTGGACATGCTCTCCATGCCGCCCGCGACGGCGATCTCCACCGACCCCGCCCGGATCAGGTCATGGGCGAGCATCGCCGCCTTCATGCCCGAGCCGCACATCTTGTTCACCGTGGTCGCGCCCGCGCTGAGCGGCAGCCCGGCGGCAAGGGCCGCCTGCCGCGCCGGCGCCTGGCCGAGGCCCGCCGAGAGCACGCAGCCCATGAGGACCTCCTCCACCGCGCCGGGCTCGAGCCCCGCCCCCGACAGCGCGCCGGCGATGGCGGCGGCGCCCAGCGCCGGGGCGTCCAGCCCGGCCAGCTCGCCCTGGAACGCGCCCATCGGTGTACGCACCGCGCCGACGATGACGATCGGGTCCTGTTCGCTCATTCCGCTCTCTCCTCAGCCAAGCCCTGTGCATCCGGCCCCGCGCCGCTCAGCGCGGCGGCATTCGCATGGCGCCGTCGAGGCGGATGACCTCGCCGTTCAGCATCGGATTTTCGACGATGTGGCGCACCAGCGCCGCGAATTCGGACGGCCGACCCAGCCGCGCGGGAAAGGGAACCGCCGCGCCCAGCGCGTCCTGAACCTCCTGCGGCATGCCGGCCACCATCGGCGTCTCGAAAATGCCGGGCGCGATGGCGAGAACGCGGATGGCGTGCCGCGCCAGATCCCGCGCGGCCGGCAACGTCAGCGCCGCGACGCCGCCCTTCGACGCGGCATAGGCCGCCTGCCCGATCTGCCCCTCGAAGGCCGCGACGGAGGCGGTGTTGACGATCACCCCGCGCTCCCCGCTTTCGCCGGGGTCTTGCTTCGCCATGGCGTCGGCGGCCAGCCGCAGGAGGTTGAACGTGCCGACGAGATTGATCGAAATCGTGCGGGCGAAACTCTCCAGCCCATGCGGCCCGTCGCGGCCGACGATCCTCTCGCCCGGCGCGACGCCCGCGCAGTTCACGAGGACATCGACCCGGCCGAACCTTTCCAGCGCGACCCGCACGGCGTTTTCGCCCGCCTCCGCACTCGTGACGTCGGTCCGGCAGAACAGCGCGGCGGCGCCCAGCTCCTGCGCCAGCGCCTCGCCCGCCGAAGCGTTCACGTCGAGAAGAAGCGCCTTGCCCCCGCCCGAAACCGCCATTCTCGCGACCGCCGCGCCGAGGCCCGATCCCGCGCCCGAGATCAGGAAGACGCTCTTCTCGATGTTCATGCTCGCTGACTCCCCACCCCGGCCGCCTTTTCGACTTCCGCCTTGCGCAGCACGAAGCGCTGGATCTTGCCGCTTGGCGTCTTGGGCAGCTCGGGCAGGAACTCGACGGCGCGGGGATAGGCGTGGGCCGAAAGCCGGTGCTTCACATGCTGGGCCAGTTCGTCCGCAAGGGCCGGGGTGCCCTCCACCCCGTCCGCCAGCACGACGAAGGCCTTGACGATTTCCGTGCGCTCGGGATCGGGAACGCCGATCACCGCCGCTTCGACCACGGCGGGATGCTCGATCAGCGCGCTCTCGACATCGAACGGTCCGATCCGGTAGCCGGACGAGGTGATGAGATCGTCGTTGCGCCCGACGAAGCTGATCGAACCGTCGGCCTCCAGCTCCACCGTGTCGCCCGTGCGATAATAACCGCCGTCGATGGCCGGGGTCCGCTGGCGGAAATAACCGGTGAAAAACATGAGCGGCGAGCGCGCGATGTCGACGGCGAGCACGCCGGGGCGGTTGGGACCGAGTTCGCGCCCGTCGTCGTCCAGGACGGCGACCCGGTAGCCCGGCAGGGCGAAGCCCGCCGAACCTGGACGCACTAGGTGGGACAGGCCGTGATGGTTGTTCACCACCATTCCCGTTTCCGTCTGCCCGTAATGGTCGTGGATCGGCACCGCGAGATGGGCCTCGAACCAGCGGATGACCTCCGGGTTCAGCGGTTCGCCCGCGCTGCTGACGACGCGCAGCCGGCCTTTCAGGGCCTCGGCGGGTTTGGGTCCGGCGGCGATCAGCATGCGAAAGGCGGTGGGCGAGCCGGCGAGGCTGGTGACGCCCAGCCGATCGATGATCCAATAGGTGCTTTCGGCGGCAAAGCCTCCTTCTACCAGAAGGGTCGTGCAGCCCAGCATCAGCGGCCCGGTCACGGCATAATAGAGCCCGTAGGCCCAGCCGGGGTCGGCGATGTTCCAGAAGACGTCGTCGGCGCGAAGGTCGATCGCATCGCGCATATAGGCCGAGAAGGACAGGAGCGCCCGCAGCGGCACGGGCACGCCCTTGGCCAGCCCGGTGGTGCCGGAGGTGGACATCATCATGAAGAGATCGTCGCCCCGGCGGACGACCGGCTGAAACGCCGGCTCGGCATCGGCCAGCGCCTGGCGAAAGTCGAGGTCTCCGGCCGCCAGCGGCTCCGCCGCGCCGCGAACCACCGCGACGGGCGGGCAGCCGGGGATCTCGTCCAGCTTCGGGCGGTTCGCCGTGTTGGTGACGACCAGCTTGGCCTCGCTCATCGCCAGCCGATGCTCGATCGCCTTCGGGCCGAAGGCGGTGAAGAGCGGCTGGTAGACCGCGCCGAGCCGCCAGGTGGCGAGGATGGTGACGACGAGTTCGAGCGTGCGCGGCAGGAGCCCGGCCACCACGTCGCCCGCCCCGACGCCCTTGGCGGCAAACACGTTCGCGGCCCGGGCGGACAGATCGCGCAAGTCTTCGAACGTGTATTCGCTCAGCGTCTCGTCCATCGACAGGCACCGCAGAGCCACGCGGTCGGCGCCGACATGCCGGTCGCAGCACTCGACGCAGGCGTTGATCCCGCCTTCCAGATCGCCCTGGAGCGCCGCCTCGGCAACCTCCAGACGAAAGCCTGAAACGGCGCCATCATAGGTCGGCCGCATGGCGGCAACGGACGAGTTCAACATATCTGGCCGGTCCTCCCGAAACTCGCGCCGGTGGCGTCTCCCCGAGTTCTGGCGAAGTCTGCCCCAATCCGTCTTGCAAACAATGACGGCTGCGGCCAAAAAACATGATCGAAAATACAAGACGCGGGGGAGCGGGGATGGACCGGCAGATGATCTCGCGCGGCTTCGTGGACGACGCCGTGGACTGCCTCAGCGCGCGCGGGTTCGACCCCCGCGCGGCGCTGGCGGAGGCCGGCATCGGGGCGGGCGCGACCGACCCGGTCTCGAACGTCCAATATGGGCGGATGTGGCTGGGTTTCGCCGCCCTGTCGGGGGACGAGTTCTTCGGCCTCGGCGCGCGGCCGATGCGGCCCGGCAGCTTTCGCCTTCTGTGCCATGCCGTGCTTCACGCCGGAACGCTGGAGCGCGCGCTGCGGCGCTGCCTGACCTTTCTCGACATCGTGCTGGACGATCCGACGGGCGAGCTGCGCCAGCGCGAGGGGCTGGCGGAAATCGTGTTGACCGACCGGGGCGGGGCCCGCCCGGCCTTCGCCTACCGCACCTACTGGCTCATTCTGCTGGGGGTGCTCTGCTGGCTGGTCGGGCGGCGGATCGCGCTGCGGCGGGTGGACTTCGCCTGCGCCGCGCCCGAAAACCGCGACGACTATCGCCAGTTCTTCGGCGCGCCGGTGCATTTCGACCAGCCCTCCAGCCGCCTGACCTTCAGCACGAGCTATCTCGCCCTTCCCACGATCCGGGACGAGAAGGCGCTGCGCCTGTTCCTGCGCGGCGCGCCGGCCAATATCCTGCTGCGCTACCGGCACGACCAGGGCGTCTCCGCCCGCATCCGAAGCCGGCTGCGCGCCGTGCCGATGCCGGACTGGCCGGGCTTCGAGGCGATCGCGGCCGACATGAAACTCTCGCCTGCCACGCTTCGACGCAGGCTTCGCGGCGAGGGGCAGAGCTTCGTCTCCATCCGCGACGAGATCCGGCAGGTGCAGGCGGAGGCGATGCTGAAGGACAAACGGGCGAGCGTCGCCGAAATCGCCACGCGCCTCGGCTATGCCGAGCCCAGCGCCTTCCATCGCGCCTTCGTCAAATGGACGGGCATGACGCCCTCGGCCTTTCGCGACAGCGCTTGACGGAAGTTTGGGAGAGCGGGCTGCACGGTCCCGTCACTCGAATTCGAGGATCACGAAGTCCGCTGGCAGGCTTTCGCCGACGCTCGCATGCACGGCGCCGATCATGGCGGGTTTGGCGGCGCGCAGGTTGTTTTCCATCTTCATCGCCTCGACGGTTCCCAGGATCTGGCCCGCCTCCACCCTGTCGCCCGGCTTGACGTGAAGCTGGGTCAGGAGGCCCGGCATCGGGCAGATCAGAAGGCGCGAGAGGTCGGGTGGCGTCTTTTCCAACATGTGCCGGCGCAGAGCCGCATGGCGCGCCGAGCCGATCGTGACGGGATGCGTCGCGCCCCGCGTCGTCAGGAGAAGCATGCCGGGCCGGCGCTTCACCACGCAGGCGAAGGGCTCGCCGTCCACCACGCCCTCGAACAAGGCGCCGCCCGCGCGCCAGCCGGAGGCCACGCTCACCGTGCGCCCGTCCACCGTGACGCGCCAGCGCCCCTCCCCCGCCGCCTCGACATGCGTCTCGTGCTCGGCGCCTCGCAGCGCGGCCACGCGCCCCGGTTCGGCGGGGACCGGCCCGCCGAGCTGGCCGGACAGGCCGGCATTGCGCTGCCGGCCGAGGAAGTCCACCAGGGCCGCGACGGCGACGAGGCGAACCGAGAGCTCGTCGGAGGCCGGCGCGCCGGCGAAACCGTCGGGATATTCCTCCGCGATGAAGCCCGTCGTCAGCGCGCCGGCGCGAAAGCGCGGGTGCTGCATCAGGGCCGACAGGAAATCGACATTGTGGCCGATGCCCTCGATGCGGAACCGGTCCAGCGCGCCGACCTGAAGATCGGCCGCCGCCTCGCGCGTCGGGGCATGGGTCACGAGCTTGGCGATCATCGGATCGTAGAAACGCGAAATCTCCGAGCCCTCGACCACCCCGTCGTCCACCCGCACCGCGCCGCCCTCGCCCACTGGGCCGGCCATGGGCGGCTGGTAGTGGACGAGCCGGCCGGTGGAGGGCAGGAAGCCGCGATAAGGGTCCTCGGCATAGACGCGCGTCTCGATCGACCAGCCGTCGAGCCGGACTTCGTCCTGCGCGAGGCGCAGCTTTTCGCCGGCGGCCACGCGGATCATCTCCTCCACGAGGTCGAGCCCGGTCACGAACTCGGTGACGGGATGCTCGACCTGAAGGCGTGTGTTCATTTCCAGGAAGTAGAAGCTCTGCCCCGTCGTGTCCGTGCCCGAGACGATGAGCTCCACCGTGCCGGCCGAATGATAGCCAACGGCCTTCGCCAGCGCGACGGCCTGTTCGCCCATCGCGCGGCGCATGGCGGGCGTCACGAAGGGCGACGGCGCCTCCTCCACCACCTTCTGGTGCCGACGCTGGATCGAGCACTCGCGCTCGCCGAGATGGAGGACCGTGCCGTGCTTGTCGCCCAGCACCTGGATCTCGATATGACGCGGTTCCTCGATGAACTTCTCGATGAAGACGCGGTCGTCCCCGAAGCTCGCGAGGCCCTCGCGCTTCACCGCGTCGAAACCCTCGCGCACGTCGACCTCGTTCCAGGCGAGGCGCATGCCCTTGCCGCCGCCGCCGGCCGAGGCCTTCATCATCACGGGAAAGCCGATCTCGCGGGCGATGCGCACGGCCTCGTCCGTATCCGCGATCTCGCCGAGAAAGCCGGGCACGACATTGACGCCCGCGGCGGCGGCGAGCTTCTTGGACTGGATCTTGTCGCCCATGGCGGCGATCGCGCCCGGCGGCGGGCCGACAAAGACGATGCCGGCCTCCTCGCAGGCGCGGGCGAAGCTCTCGCGCTCCGACAGGAAGCCGTAGCCGGGGTGGATGCAATCCGCCCCCGTCGCCCGCGCGGCCGCGAGGATCAGGTCGGCCCGGAGATAGCTCTCGGCCGCCGGCGCGGGGCCGAGGCGCACCGCCTCGTCGGCCATGGCGACATGGGGCGCCAGCGCGTCGGCGTCGGAATAGACCGCGACGGTGGCGATGCCCATGCGCCGGGCGGTGCGCATGATGCGACAGGCGATTTCGCCGCGATTGGCGACGAGGATTTTACGAAACACGGGGGAAGCCTTTATTCTGCTGCATCGCGGCCATTGGGCCGGTCGGTGGTATCCTCGGCGGGGGGCATGTTGTGGCCGAGAAGGCGCAGCACCTCGGCCGCCGCCTCCATGAGATTGGTGCCGGGGCCGAAAATGGCGGAGACGCCGGCCCGGCGCAGCTCGTCATAATCCTGTGCGGGGATGACGCCGCCGGCGATCACCTTGATGTCGGACCGCCCCGCCTCCGCCAGCCGTGCGATGAGATCGGGGATCAGCGTCTTGTGCCCGGCCGCGAGCGACGAGGCGCCGACGATGTCGACGTCTTTCTCGACCGCCAGCACCGCCGCTTCCGCCGGGGTCTGGAACAGCGGGCCGGGCACGATCTCGAAGCCGAGATCGCCGAACATGGAGGACACGAGATTGGCGCCCCGGTCGTGCCCGTCCTGCCCCATCTTGGCCACCAGCATGCGCGGGCGCCGCCCGAGGCGGTGCCGGGTGGAGGCGACGGCGTCGGTGAGGCGCGTCCAGCGCGGATCGTTCTCGTAGGCGCCGCCATAGATGCCCTTCACAGGCCTCGGGCTGGTGTCGAAGCGGCCGAACACGTCCTCCATCGCGCCGGAAATCTCGCCCAGCGTCGCGCGCGCCCTGGCGCACGCCACCGCAAGTTCGAGGAGATTGCCCTCTCCCTTCGCGCCTTCGCGCAGGGCCTCCAGCGCGGCGGCCACGGCTTGCGGGTCGCGCTCTGCCTTGACCCGCTCGATGCGGGCCACCTGCGCCTCGCGCACGGCGTGGTTGTCGACGTCGAGGATGTCGATCGGCGCCTCGGTCTCCAGCCGATAGCGGTTGACGCCGACGATCACGTCCTCGCCGCGATCGACCCGCGCGGCCTTGGCGGCGGCGGCCTCCTCGATCATCGCCTTCGGCCAGCCCGAAGCCACGGCCTTGGCCATGCCGCCCTCTTGGCGGATGCGCTCGATCAGCTCCCAGGCGCCGTCCACCAGCGCCTTCGTCAGGCTCTCCACGTAGTAGCTGCCGCCGAGCGGATCGACGACCTTGGTCATGCCCGTTTCCTCCTGGAGAACGAGCTGCGTGTTGCGGGCGATGCGGGCGGAGGTTTCGGTCGGCAGCGCGATCGCCTCGTCCAGCGCGTTGGTGTGCAGCGACTGCGTGCCGCCCAGCATCGCGGCCATGGCCTCGATCGTGGTGCGGATCACGTTGTTGGTCGGGTCCTGCTCGGTGAGCGAGACGCCGGAGGTCTGGCAGTGGGTGCGCAGCATCTTGGAGCGCTCATCCTTTGCCCCGAGTTCGGTCATCGCCCGGTGCCAGAGAACGCGCGCGGCGCGCAGCTTGGCCACCTCCATGAAGAAGTTCATGCCGATGGCGAAGAAGAAGGAGAGGCGCCCGGCGAAGGCGTCGATGTCGAGCCCCGAGGCGACGCCGTATCGGACATATTCCATGCCGTCGGCGATGGTGAAGGCGAGCTCCTGGAGCTGCGTCGCCCCCGCCTCCTGCATGTGGTAGCCCGAGATCGAGATCGAGTTGAACTTCGGCATCTCGCGGCTGGTATAGGCGAAGATGTCGGAGACGATCCGCATGGAGGATTCGGGCGGGTAGATATAGGTGTTGCGGACCATGAACTCCTTGAGGATGTCGTTCTGGATGGTCCCGTCGAGCCGGGCGCGCGGCACGCCCTGCTCCTCGCCCGCCACGATGAAGAAGGCGAGCACCGGGATCACCGCCCCGTTCATGGTCATCGACACCGACATCTGATCCAGCGGGATACCGTCGAAGAGGATCTTCATGTCCTCGACGGTGTCGATCGCAACGCCCGCCTTGCCGACATCGCCGACCACTCGGGGGTGGTCCGAGTCGTAGCCGCGATGGGTGGCGAGGTCGAAGGCGACCGACAGGCCCTTCTGCCCGGCCGCGAGATTGCGGCGGTAGAAGGCGTTGGAGGCTTCGGCCGTCGAGAAGCCGGCATATTGGCGGATCGTCCAGGGCCGCCCGGCATACATCGAGGCGCGCACGCCGCGCGTGAACGGCGCGAACCCCGGCAGGCCGGGGTTCCAGCCCGCCATATCCTCGGCGGTGTAGAGCGGCTTGACCACGATGCCCTCGGGCGTCTTCCAGTCGAGGTCGCGGCCCTTCACCTCCCGCTCGGCTGCCTTGCGCCAGTCGGCCGGGGTGGGGCGTTCAGTGTCCGCCATCGGGCGCCTCCATCAGTTCGACCAGCACGCCGCCCATATCGCGCGGGTGAAGAAACACGATCCGCGTGCCGTGCGCGCCGATGCGCGGGCTCCCCAGCAGCCGCGCGCCGGACGCGGTAAGATCGGCGATCTCTGCATCGAGATCGGCCACCTCGAAGCAGAGATGATGCTGCCCGCCGGCCGGGTTGCGCTCGAGAAAGCCGGCGACCGGCGAAGCGTCGTCCAGCGGCTCGATCAGCTCGATCTGCGTGTTGCCCGCATTCACGAAGCAGACCTTCACGCCCTGCTCGGGCAGATCGAAGAGCGCGCCGATGGCTGCGGCTCCGAAGAGCTTGGCATAGTGCTCCACGGCTTGCGCGATCGAGGGCGTCGCCACGCCGACATGGTTCAAGCGTCCCAACGCCATCCCGGTTCCTCCCACGTTTCTGCTCCTACAACGGGATGTTGTCGTGCTTCTTCCAAGGGTTCTGGAGCGACTTGCCGCGCAGCTTGCGAAGCCCGAGCGCGATGCGCCGACGCGTCGAGTGGGGCATGATGACCTCGTCCACGAAGCCCTTGGACGCCGCGACGAAAGGATTGGCGAAGCGGCGCTCGTATTCGGCCGTGCGCTCGGCGATCTCCTCCGGGCTCCTGCCCCGGAAGATGATCTCCACCGCGCCCTTGGCGCCCATCACCGCGATCTCGGCCGTCGGCCAGGCATAGTTCAGATCACCCCGCAGATGCTTGGAGGCCATGACGTCGTAGGCCCCGCCATAGGCCTTGCGGGTGATGACGGTGATCTTGGGGACCGTCGCCTCGCCATAGGCGAAGAGCAGCTTGGCGCCGTGCTTGATGATGCCGTTGTGCTCCTGGCCCACGCCCGGCAGGAAGCCCGGCACGTCCACGAAGGTCACGATCGGAATCTCGAACGCGTCGCAGAAGCGCACGAAGCGCGCGGCCTTCTTGGAGGCTGATATGTCGAGGCAGCCGGCCAGCACCGTCGGCTGGTTGGCGACGATCCCGACCGTGCGCCCTTCCACGCGGCCGAGGCCCACGATGATGTTGCCGGCATGGCCGGGCTGGATCTCGAAGAACTCGCCCTCGTCCACCGTCTTGGCGACGAGCTCGCGCATGTCGTAGGGCTGGTTGGCGGAAGGGGGGATCAGCGTGTCGAGGCTCGGCTCCAGCCGGTCGAACGGATCGGCCGTCGGCCGCTCGGGAACGCCGGAGCGGTTGGACGCGGGCAGGAAGCCGACGAAGTCGCGCGCCGCGAGCAGCGCCTCCATGTCGTTCTCGAAGGCGCAGTCGGCAACCGAGGACTTGGTCGTATGGGTGATGGCGCCGCCGAGATCCTCCTGGCTGACGATCTCGTTGGTCACCGTCTTCACCACGTCCGGCCCGGTGACGAACATGTAGCTGGAATCCTTCACCATGAAGATGAAGTCGGTCATGGCCGGCGAGTAGACCGCCCCGCCCGCACACGGGCCCATGACGAGGCTGAGCTGGGGCACGACGCCCGACGCCAGCACGTTGCGCTGGAACACTTCGGCATAGCCGCCGAGCGAGGCCACACCCTCCTGAATGCGCGCGCCGCCCGAATCGTTGAGCCCGATCACGGGCGCGCCGACCTTCAGCGCCATGTCCATGATCTTGCAGATTTTCTGCGCGTGGCGCTCCGACAGCGAGCCGCCGAAGACGGTGAAGTCCTGGCTGAAGACGAAGACGAGCCGGCCGTCGATCGTGCCCGATCCCGTCACCACGCCATCGCCCGGCACGATCTCGCGCTCCATGCCGAAATCGGTGCAATTGTGCTCGACGAACATGTCGAGCTCCTCGAACGAGCCCTCGTCCAGAAGCACGTCCAGGCGCTCGCGCGCGGTCAGCTTGCCCTTGGCGTGCTGGGCGGCGATGCGCCGCTCGCCCCCGCCCTGGCGCGCGGCGGCCCGGCGGCGCTCGAGTTCGTGAATGGTCGACGACATGGCAGGCCTCCCTCGGAACCAACGCAGTTGAGGGAAAGCCAGGTTGCGCCGCAACTGCGATGTTGCAAAGCTGCAAAAGCCATGTTTGCATAATTGCCGGATCGAAACAGCGAAGCACCCCTCCCATGAAGAAGCTCGCGCCCCGTTTCATCGGGGAGCGTATCCGGGCGCTGCGCAACGGCCGGGCGCAAAGCCAGGCCGCGATGGCGGAGCGGCTGGGCATTTCCGTCAGCTATCTCTCGCAGATCGAGAACGGCGACCGGCCGGTGACGCCGGCCGTGCTTTCGGCGGTCGCCGCCGCCTTCCCGTCCGACTGGGCGGCGATCGACGGGGACGACGAGGCCGCGCTGCTGATCGACGTCCTGGAGGCCGCCGGCGATCCCAGCGTCGAGGGCGTGCTTTCGCCTGACACGGCCCGGCGCGCCGTTCACCGCCAGCCGCTTCTGGCCCGCCGCCTCGCCGCGCTCTACGCCGCCTATCGCCGGACGCAGGATCAATTGCGCGTTCTCGACGACCGGGTGGACACGAGCGAGGGCCCGCGCTCGCAGCTGCCCTGGGAGCGCGTGCGCGACTGGTTCCATTCCGAGCGGAACTATGTCGACGCGCTGGACCGGGCGGCGGAGGAGATCGCCGAGGCGATCGATGGGCCGATGGCGCCGGGGCTGGAGCGCCTGCTTCTGGATCGCCACGGCGTCCGCGTCCGGGCGCAGGCCTCTGCGGGCGACGCGCTGCGCAGCTTCGACGCCGCCACGAAGACCCTTCGCATCGATCCGCACCAGACGCCGGAAACCCAGACCTTCCAGATCGCCTATCAGTTCGCCCGCCTCGACTTCCAGGAAAGGATCGGGGAGATTGCCGGCTCGCTCGGCCCGGCGCGCGAGCTTCTGGCGACGGGCCTGACGAACTACGCCGCCGCCGCCATCCTGATGCCCTACCGGCGCTTTCGCGACTCGGCGCTGGAACTACGGCACGACATCGACCGGTTGCGCCGCGTCTTCGGCACCAGCTTCGAGCAGACCTGTCACCGGCTGTCCACGCTGCAGCGGCCGGGCCTGGCGGGAACGCCGTTCTTCTTCTGCCGCGTGGACATGGCGGGCAACATCACCAAGCGCCATTCCGCCACCGCGCTCCAGTTCGCGCGCTTCGGCGGCGCCTGCCCGCTCTGGATCGTGCACGAGGCCGTCGCCATTCCCGACCGCATCCTGGTGCAGCTCGCCGAGATGCCCGACGGCATTCGCTACCTCTCGATGGCCAAGGGGCTGGTGAAGCCCTCCTCCAGCTTCGCGCGCCCCCCGCGCCGCTACGCCGTGGCGATCGGCTGCGAGATCGCGCATGCCGCCGACTTCGTCTATGCCGACGCGATCGGCACCAACGGCACCCCGACGCCGATCGGATCGTCCTGCCGCATCTGCCCGCGCCAGGACTGCGACCAGCGGGCCTTTCCGCCCGCGGCCGCCGACATCCAGCTCGATTCCGACCATAGGGGTCCCGTGCCCTACACGTTCCGCTGACGCGCGCAGTAAGGGTATGAAACGGGGTATAAGGCCCGATCCGTCAGGCGAGGGACAGAACGATCGCGAGGCCCAGCCAGAAGGCGGAGGCGATCCAGAAGGCGAGGCGAAAGCCCGTCGGGCTGCGGAGGGGTTGGGTCATGCGGGCGAGTTTGACGCCCATTGCTCGCCCATCAAGTCGGGATGGGTCCTCACCCGAACGGGTCAAGGGGCCGAGTGCGAGCCGGGCCCCGCCATTTCCCGCAGCCACCGCTCCCCACCCGTTGCCCCTCGGCCGGGCGACGACTAGCCTGCGCGCGGCGCGGGTTCGGCCCCCTGCCTTCGCGGAGCCCCGATGCAGATCCGACATCTCCAGTATTTCGTCACCCTGGCGCGCGTCGGCCATTTCCGCCGCGCGGCGGAAAGCTGCGGCGTGTCGCAGCCGACGCTCTCGGCCGGGCTCAACTCGCTGGAGACCCTGCTCGGGGTGGAACTGGTGCGGCGCGACCGGCGCTTCGTCGGGCTGACGGCCGAGGGCGAGGCGGCCCTGCCCTGGGCGCAGCAGATGCTGCACGATTGCGACGGAATGCTGCGCGCAGCCGGCCGGCCGGGCATCGGCCTGTCCGGGCGGCTGCGCCTCGGCGTCATCCCGGCCGCCATGCCGGCGGCGGGTGCCATCCCGCCGGTTCTGGCGATCGACCATCCCGATCTTCAGCCGGTGATCCTGTCCATGACCTCGCGCGAGATCGAGCGCGCGCTTCATGCGCACGATATCGACGGCGGCATTACCTATCTGGAAAGCGAGCCGCTGTCGGGCGTCATCAGCTGGACCTTCTACGAGGAGCGCTACCGCTTCGCGACGCCGGCCGACGGCGAATTCGCCGGCCGCTCGTCCATCTCCTGGGCCGAGGCGGCCTCGGCCCCGCTCTGCCTTCTCACGCGCGACATGCAGAACCGGCGCATTCTCGACGCGCAGATGACCCGCGTCGGCGTCGAGATGCGCCCGCGCGCCACCGCCAATTCCTACACCGCGCTTCTCTCGATGGTGCGCATGGGCGGCCTGTCCTCGATCCTGCCCCATCCCCAGGCCCGCACGGCCGAGCGCGATCCCTCGATCCTGGTCCTGCCCTTCGACGATCCCTCGCCGCCCCAGGCCGTGGGGCTCGTCGTGCTCGATCGCCATCCGATGTCGGCGCTGACGCGCGCGATCCTCTCCTGCGTACGCTCGGCCGAGTTCCGCCGCCAGATCGAGCCGCTGCGGGACACACGCTGAGCGATTTTTGATAGAGGCGCTCTATCAACGATCGATCCGGCTGCATTTGACTCATTCTAAGTTTCGCAACACCCTCGTCTGTCAGGAGAAACACGATCGCGAGGTCGTGGCTCCGCGTGTCCTGGGAGGGTTCATGAGTTCCGCAGCCGATGTGTCGCGTCCAGCCAAAGCCGGCTTTCTGGAGCGGGAAAACACCGTCGCGAAGGCCGGTTTCAACCGCTGGCTGATCCCGCCCTGCGCCCTTGCCATCCATTTGTGTATCGGCATGGCCTACGGGTTCTCGGTGTTCTGGCTGCCGCTGTCGCGCGCCATCGGCGTGTCGCAGTCCGTCACCTGCGACGGTATGAACCTGACGACCGCCCTGTTCACGACAACGTGCGACTGGCGCGTGTCGGACCTTCTTTGGATGTACACGCTGTTCTTCGTGGTGCTCGGCGCCTCGGCCGCCATCTGGGGCGGCTGGCTGGAGCGGGCCGGTCCGCGCAAGGCCGGGCTCGTGTCGGCCGTGTGCTGGTGCGGCGGCATGGTGATTTCGGCGCTCGGCATCTACCTCCACCAACTCTGGCTGATGTGGCTGGGTTCAGGAATTATCGGCGGCATCGGCCTCGGGCTCGGCTACATCTCGCCGGTCTCCACGCTCATCAAATGGTTCCCGGACCGTCGCGGCATGGCGACCGGCATGGCGATCATGGGCTTTGGCGGCGGCGCGATGATCGGCTCACCGCTCGCCGACATGCTGATGCGCCATTTCGCCAGCCCTGAGGGCGTCGGCGTGTGGCAGACGTTCCTGGTGCTCGCCGCCGTCTACTTCGTGTTCATGGTGTCCGGCGCGCTGGGATACCGCGTGCCGCCCGAGAACTGGCGCCCCGCTGGCTGGACGCCCGCCGAGGCGAAGAACCGCATGATCGCCACCGGCGACGTGCACCTGAAGGACGCGCACAGGACGCCGCAGTTCTGGCTGATCTGGGTGGTGCTCCTCACCAACGTCTCCGCCTCGATCGGCATCATCGGCGTCGCCTCGCCCATGCTGCAAGAAATCTTCGCCGGGCGGCTGATCGGGGCCGAGGGCGTCCGCTTCCTCGACTTCACGCCCGAGCAGCGCGCCGCCGCCGCCGCCGTGGGCGCGGGCTTCGTCGGCCTCGTGTCGCTGTTCAACATCGGCGGGCGCTTCTTCTGGGCCTCCTTCTCCGACCGGCTCGGCCGCAAGACCACCTATGCCGTGATCTTGGCGCTCGGCCTTGCGATCTATGCCGCCCTGCTGCCGCTCAGCGCTTCCGGCGGCCTTCTGTTCGTGTTCGTCGCCTCGTTCTGCGTGATCGCCTCCATGTATGGCGGCGGCTTCGCCACCGTGCCGGCCTATCTCGCGGACGTGTTCGGCACCAAGTTCGTCGGCGCCATCCATGGCCGGCTGCTCACCGCCTGGTCGCTCGCGGGCGTCTTCGGCGGTCTCATCACCGGCACGATCCGAGACCGGCAGATCGCGGCCGGCGTGCCGCGCGAGACGGTGTACCAGCCGATCTTCCTGACGGTCGCCGCGCTTCTGGCGGTGGGCTTCGTGGCCAATCTCCTCGTTCGCCCCGTCGCGCAGAAATGGCAGATGCGCCAGGAGGGCAAGGGCGCCTCGAAGCCGACGCTGGTCGGCGCGGCCCCGGCGGGCGGCGACTACGGCATCGGGCGCGGCGGCTTCAGCGGCGCGGCGCTTCTGGCCTGGGGCATCATCGCCCTGCCGCTTCTCTGGGGCGTCTTCATCACGCTGCAGAAGGCCGCAGCCCTGTTCTGACGATCAAGTCGCGCCGGCGCCGCCCCTCGTGGCGCCGGCCTTTCGATATTCGGGAGATCACCCATGCTCGATTCCGCGCGACGCTCCGTTCCCTTCGACCGAGAGCGGCTGGACGAGATCATCGCCGCCCACAAGGATCGGCCCGGCGCGCTCTTGCCGATCCTGCACGAGGTGCAGGGCGAGTTCGGCATGGTGGACGACGCCGCCGTGCCGGTGATCGCGCTAGCGCTCAACCTGTCGCGCGCCGATGTGCACGGCGTTCTCACCTTCTATCACGACTTCCGCCGCCAGCCGGCGGGCCGCACCGTGGTCAAGCTCTGCTCGGCCGAGGCCTGCCAGGCGGCGGGCGGGCGGGCGCTCCAGGCCCGGGCCGAGGAACTGCTGGGCGTGCCCATGAAGGCGACCAGCGGCGACGGCGCGGTGACGCTGGAGCCGGTCTACTGCCTCGGCCTCTGCTCCGTCGCCCCGGCGGCGATGGTGAACGGCAAGATCCATGGCCGCCTGTCGGCCGAGCGACTGGCGACGCTTCTCGGGGAGGCCGTGCGATGAACGGGCTGGTTCGTGTCTTCGTGCCGCGCGACGCCGCGGCTCTCGCGGTCGGCGCCGACGAGGTGGCGAGCGCCATCGCGCAGGCCGCAGCGCAAGCGGGGCGCGCCGTCGAGATCGTGCGCACCGGCTCGCGCGGGATGCACTTTCTGGAAGTGCTGGTCGAGGTCGAGACGGCGGACGGGCGCATCGGCTACGGCCCTGTTGGCGAGGCGGACGTCGCCGCGCTGGTCGCGGCGGGCCTGTTCGAGGGCGGCGCGCATCCGCTGCGCATCGGGCGGCCCGAGGCGCATCCGTTCCTTGCTCGCCAGACGCGCTCCACCATGGCGCTGTGCGGCATCGTCGATCCGCGCTCGGAAAGCGATTATCGCGCCCATGGCGGCTGGCGCGGGCTCCAAGCGGCGCTCGCCATGAGCGCCGAGGAAAGGGTCAAGACCGTCGCCGCCTCCGGGCTGCGCGGGCGCGGCGGCGCGGGCTTTCCCACGGGCATCAAGTGGGACACGGTGCGCATGGCATCGGCCGACCGGAAATATGTCGTCTGCAATGCCGACGAAGGCGATTCCGGTACGTTCGCGGACCGCATGACCATGGAAGGCGATCCGTTCCGCCTCGTGGAGGGCATGGCGATCGCGGGCGTCAGCGTCGGCGCGACCTATGGCTATATCTATATCCGCTCGGAATATCCGCACGCGATCGAGGCGATGGAGCACGCCATCGTCGAAGCGCGCCGCGCCGGATGGCTCGGGAGCTCGGTCGGTGGCTCGGGGCTGGCCTTCGACATGGAGGTGCGCGTCGGCGCCGGCGCCTATGTCTGCGGCGAGGAAACCTCGCTTCTCAACTCGATCGAGGGCAAGCGCGGCATCGTGCGCGCCAAGCCGCCGCTGCCGGCGCTGAAGGGCCTGTTCGGCAGGCCGACCGTGGTCAACAACGTCCTCTCGCTCGCCGCCGTGCCGGCGATCTTCGCCGAAGGGCCGGAGGCCTACGAGCGGCTGGGTCTCGGACGCTCGCGCGGCACCATGCCGGTGCAGCTCGGCGGCAATGTGCGCCATGGCGGCCTGGTGGAAGTGCCCTTCGGCATCACCTTGGGCGAACTCGTCAACGAGATCGGCGGCGGCACGGCCTCGGGCCGGCCGGTGCGCGCGGTGCAGGTCGGCGGCCCGCTCGGCGCCTATTTCCCGCCCTCGCTCTTCGACACGCCCTTCGACTACGAGGCCTTCACGGCCAAGGACGGGCTGATCGGCCATGGCGGCATCACCGTGTTCGACGACACGGTCGACATGGCGCATATGGCGCGCTTCGCCATGGAGTTCTGCGCGGCGGAAAGCTGCGGCAAGTGCACGCCCTGCCGCATCGGCGCGGTGCGCGGGCAGGAGACGATGGACCGCGTGCTCGCCGCGCGCGAGGCCGGGCGCTCCGCCAGGGCCGAGCTCGATCTCCTGGCCGACCTCTGCGAGACGATGAAGTTCGGCTCGCTCTGCGCGCTCGGCGGCTTCACGCCCTACCCCGTCATGAGCGCGATGACGCATTTTCGCGAAGACTTCGATCTCGACGCGCGGCCGCTCCCGGCCGCGCTCCAGACGGCGAACTGAGGAGGACACGGCATGTCGCTCGTTCACGAGACCGACCACGGCACACCCGAGCGCCGCTCCGAGAAGATGGTGACGCTGACGATCGACGGCGAAAGCGTCACCGTGCCGGCGGGCACCAGCCTGATGCGCGCCGCGAGCCTGATGGGCACCAAGATCCCCAAGCTCTGCGCGAGCGACTCGCTGGAGCCCTTCGGCTCCTGCCGCATGTGCCTCGTGGAAGTGGAAGGGCTGCGCGGCACGCCGGCCTCCTGCACCACGCTGGCGGCCGACAACATGGTGGTCCACACGCAGACCGACCGGCTCGCCAAGCTGCGCCGGGGCGTGATGGAACTCTACATCTCCGACCACCCGCTGGACTGCCTGACCTGCTCGGCCAATGGCGACTGCGAGCTGCAGGACACGGCGGGCGAAGTCGGCCTGCGCGAGGTGCGCTACGGCCAGCACGGCGAGAACCACGTCCATGCCCACGAGCATGGCGAGGCGAACCCGCTCTTCATGGAGAAGGACCTCTCCAACCCCTATTTCCAGTACGACCCGTCCAAATGCATCGTCTGCTCGCGCTGCGTTCGGGCCTGCGAGGAGGTGCAGGGCACGTTCGCGCTGACCATCGCCGGGCGCGGCTTCGACAGCCGCGTTTCGCCCAGCCAGGGGCAGGACTTCTTCTCCTCCGAATGCGTGTCCTGCGGCGCCTGCGTCCAGGCCTGCCCCACCGCGACGCTGATGGAAAAGTCGGTGGTGGCGATCGGCGTGCCCGAGCATTCCAAGGTCACGACCTGCGCCTATTGCGGCGTCGGCTGCTCCTTCAAGGCCGAGATGCGCGGCGAGGAGCTGGTGCGCATGGTGCCTTGGAAGGACGGCAAGGCCAATCACGGCCATAGCTGCGTCAAGGGCCGCTTCGCCTATGGCTACGCCAACCACCGCGAGCGCATCACCAAGCCGATGATCCGCGCCTCGACCTCCGATCCCTGGCAGGAAGTGTCGTGGGAGGAGGCGATCGCCCACACGGCGTCCGAGTTCCGCCGCATCCAGGAGAAGTACGGGCGCAACGCGGTCGGCGGCATCACCTCGTCCCGCTGCACCAACGAGGAGACGTTCCTCGTCCAGAAGCTGATCCGGGCGGGTTTCGGCAACAACAATGTCGACACCTGCGCCCGCGTCTGCCACTCGCCGACCGGCTACGGGCTGAAGACCACGCTCGGCACCTCGGCCGGCACGCAGGACTTCGATTCCGTCGAAGAATCCGACGTCATTCTCGTGATCGGCGCCAACCCGACCGATGGGCATCCGGTCTTCGCCAGCCGCATGAAGAAGCGACTGCGCGAGGGCGCGGAGCTGATCGTGATCGACCCGCGCCGCATCGACCTCGTGCGCACGCCGCATGTGGAAGCCGCGCACCACCTGCCGCTGCGCCCCGGCACCAACGTCGCCGTTCTCACCGCCATGGCGCATGTGATCGTCACCGAAGGGCTGGTGGACGAGGAGTATGTGCGCGCGCGCTGCGATCTGGAGGCCTTCGCGGCCTGGGCGGAGTTCGTGTCCGACCCCGCGCGCTCGCCGGAAGCCAGCGAGCCGATGACCCGCGTTCCCGCGGCCGACCTTCGCGCCGCCGCACGTCTCTACGCCACGGGCGGCCGGGCGGCGATCTACTACGGGCTCGGCGTCACCGAACACAGCCAGGGCTCCACCACGGTCATGGCCATCGCGAACCTCGCCATGGCCACCGGCAATATCGGCCGTCGCGGCGCGGGCGTGAACCCGCTTCGCGGGCAGAACAACGTGCAGGGCGCCTGCGACATGGGCTCCTTCCCGCACGAGCTGTCGGGCTATCGCCACGTGTCCGACGACACGGCGCGCGCCCTGTTCGAGACCATGTGGGGCGTCGAGCTCGACGACGAGCCGGGCATGCGCATTCCCAACATGCTGGACGCGGCGGTCGCCGGCGAGTTCAAGGGCATCTACATCCAGGGCGAGGACATTCTCCAGTCCGACCCCAACACGCGCCATGTCACGGCGGGCCTCGCCGCCATGGAATGTGTCGTGGTGCAGGACCTGTTCCTGAACGAGACGGCGGTCCACGCCCATGTCTTCCTGCCGGGCTCGACCTTCCTGGAGAAGGACGGCACCTTCACCAATGCCGAGCGCCGCATCCAGCGCGTGCGACGCGTGATGAAACCCAAGAACGGCTATGCCGACTGGGAGATCACGCAGCTTCTCTCCAACGCGCTCGGCCTGCCGATGGCCTACGCGCATCCGTCCGAGATCATGGCCGAGATCGCGGCGCTGACGCCTACCTTCTCGGGCGTGTCCTACGAGCGCCTGGAGACCGAGTCCCTGCAATGGCCGGTCAATGAAAAGGCCCCGCTCGGCACGCCGCTCATGCACATGGAAGGTTTCGTGCGCGGCAAGGGCCTCTTCGTGGTGACGGAATACGTGCCGACCGACGAGAAGGTCGGCCCGCGCTTCCCGCTTCTGCTCACCACGGGCCGCATCCTGTCGCAGTACAATGTCGGCGCGCAGACGCGGCGCACGGACAACGTGCTCTGGCACGAGGAGGATCTCCTCGAAATCCACCCGCACGACGCCGAGGAGCGGGGCATCCGCGAGGGCGCCTTCGTCAAGGTGGCGAGCCGGGCCGGCGACACGAGCCTGCGCGCGCGCATCACGGACCGCGTGGCGCCGGGCGTCGTCTACACGACCTTCCACCATCCGCTGACGCAGGCCAACGTCGTGACGACGGACTATTCGGACTGGGCCACCAACTGCCCGGAATACAAGGTGACCGCCGTTCAGGTCTCGCCTTCCAACGGGCCGAGCGACTGGCAGGAGCACTACAACAGCTTCGCGGAGCGCTCGCGCCGCGTCGCCCAGGCGGAGCCGGCGGAATGAGCGCGCCACACGAAGCGGGATCGGACGAGACCGGAGCGCACGAGACGGGACCGAGCGAGGCCGAAAAGCTCGTCTCCATGCTGAACCAGGTGGCGCGCTTCTTCGAGGCGCAGGCGCACGAGCCCGGCGCGCTGGGCGTCGCCGACCATGTCGCCGCCTTCTGGACGCCGCGCATGCGAGACACGATCCTCGCCCATCTCGACGCGGCGGACGGCGCGGGCCTGCGCCCCCTCGCCCGCGAGGGCCTGGAATCCCTGCGCGCCCGCCCGCCCAAAGCCGCCAAGCGCGCCCTGGAGCGAGCCGGCGGCATCTCGGTCGGCACCAAGCCGGGCGCCGACGCCGGCTGAATCCTCCGGGGTCTGTTGGCGCCTGAGTCCGACTCTACGTCGTTGGCTTTTCACGAACGGGAAAGCCGGGATGCTGAGCGAAGAGCAATGGTCTGATGCGGAGCCGCTGATCGAGGCGTGCCGACCCCGTGCGAAGATGCCGAGCCCGCATCTTCGGCGAACCGTCGATGCGCGCCTACCTCGCGTCGCGCCTTGGCGTCCTGTCGCTCATGACGCCGGTTTTCGAAATCGGCTTCGGCATCGCCGTTCTCGGCAACGACCTGACTCCCGAGTTCGTGGGGGCGCTGCCCTGGCTAGCGCGGCACAGGTGCAACCATCGTCTTCGGGTCGACGATGCGGTCGTAGTCCTCTCCTGTCACGTAGCCCAGCGCGATGCCCGCCGCTCGCGGCGTCAGGTTCTCGCTCAGCGCCTTCTTGGTGATGTCGGCGACGCGATCGTAGCCCAAGATTGGATTGAGAACCGTGGCGAGGAGCAGCGCGTCGGCGACATTCGCGGCGAGACGCTCTCGGTCGACGTCGAGGCCTCGAACCAGTTTCGTGGCGAAGATCCGCGAACCGTCCGTCAGGAGGCGGATCGATTGCAGGAGGTTGTGGACAAGAACGGGTTTGGCGACGTTGAGCTCGAAGCTTCCCGACGCGCCCGCCGCCGAGATCGTCGCGTGATTGCCGATGACCTGAAAGGCGACCTGCACCAGCGCCTCCGCAATGGTCGGGTTGCGCTTTCCCGGCATGATGGAGGAGGACAGCCCGTCGTCCGGCAGGACGAGCTCGCCGAGGCCGCATCGCGGCCCGGAGGCGAGCAGGCGGATGTCGTTGGCGATCTTGATCAGCGAGACGGCGAGAACGTTGAGCGCGCCCGAGACTTCGACCAAAGTGTCATGAGCACCCATCCCCTCGAACTTGCTCGGATTGGGCAGGAACGGGAGCCCGCTCAGGCTCGCCACTTCGGCGCAGAAGACCTCGTCGAACCCATCCGGCGCGTTCAGTCCCGAGCCAACGGCCGTGCCGCCTTGCGCCAGCAGGTACAGGCGCGGCATCGTCGCCTCGACCCGGTCGATCCCGAGACCGATCTGCCGGGCGAAGGCGTCGAAGCCTTGTCCGACCGTCATCGGAACGGCGTCCATCATGTGGGTCCGGCCGATCTTGACGATGCCCTCGAACTCCCGCGCCTTGGCGGCGAGCGTGTCGCGCAGGAGCCCGAGCGCGGGCAGCAGCCCGTTGCGCAGCTTGATCGCCGTCGAGAGGTGCATGACGGTCGGAAAGCTGTCGTTCGAGGATTGCGAGCGATTCACATGGTCGTTGGGATGGATCGGCTGGCGACGTCCGAGCGGGTGCCCAAGGGCCTCGTTGGCGCGGTTTGCGATGACCTCGTTCGCATTCATGTTGGTCTGGGTACCGGACCCCGTCTGCCAGATCGTCAGCGGAAAGTGGTCGTCGAAGCGACCCTCCCACAACTCGCGGGCCGCTGCCTCGATTGCGTCGGCCAGGATCGGGTCGATCGTTCCGAGCCGTCGATTGGCGCGGGCCGCCGCGAGCTTCTGCAGGCCGAAGGTCCGAACGAGAGAAGCCGGGAAACGCTCGTCGCCGATCTCGAACACACCGAGCGCGCGTTGCGTCTGCCCGCCCCAATAGCGGTCGGCGGGAATCTCGACCGGGCCGAAGGCGTCGTGCTCGATCCGGCAAGCCGGTTGATCGGTCATGTTCGAGGTCCTTGATGGGTGGGCCGATGGCGAAAGCCGGGACGGCGGGGAGCTCGTGAGTCTCCCCGGAAGAACCATCCAGTAGCTGAGGTATCTCAGCTCCTCAGGCGAGGGCTGCAGCCGCGTCCCCACGCTCGAACTCGGATGTGACGGCCCGCTCGGCGGCAAGGGGATCGCGGTTTGCCAGCTCCGCCATAGCCGGGTCGAACTCGCCGCAGAGTTTCGCCGTCACCACGGTCGCCACGCAATTGCCGATGGCGTTGCAGGTGGAAACGGCGATCGACATGAAACGGTAGACGCCGAAGATCAAGGCGAGGCCCTCCACCGGGATGAAGCCGGAAGCGGTGACTGTCGCCGCGAAGACGACGAAGCTCCCGCCCGAAACCGTCGCCGCGCCCTTCGACGTCAAAAGCATGATGGCCATCAGCGTTCCGAGCTGCGTCCAGGTGATGTCGATGCCATAGGCATGGCTGAGGAAGACGACGCCCATGCCCATGAAGATGGACGTGCCGTCCAGGTTGAAGGCGTAGCCGGTCGGCATCACGAGACCGACGACCTGTTTCGAGGCGCCGTAGCCGGGCAGCTTTTCGAGAAGTCTCGGCAGGACGCTTTCGGACGAGGCCGTGCCAAGCACGACGACGATCTCGTCCCTGATATAGCGCAGGAGGCCGAGAAGGTTGATACGGAAGATCATCGACACCGTGCCGAGCACGATCACGACAAAGCCGACGATGGCGATGTAGAAGCTCAGCACAAGCCAGGCGAGGGCAACCAGGACGTTCGTGCCGTTCGCGCCGACAGCATAGGCCACCGCGCCGAACGTGCCGATCGGCGCGAGCTTCATGATGAGATGGATGAATTCGAAGAAGGCGGTCGAGATCGTGGCGAGACCCCTTTCGATCGGTGCGCGCTTATCCGGCTTCAAAGACAAGAGCGCCGCGCCGAAAATGATGGCGATCACGAGCACCTGGAGAAGTTCGCCGCGCGCGAAGGCGCCGAAGAAGTTGTCGGGAAAGACATTCAGAAAGAACTGGCTGAAGGTCGTATGGGAATCGACGGCCTTCTTGGCCGCGTCGGCCGCGCCCTTCGTCGCGCTCGCCGAGGCCGCGATCTGCCCCATGCCGCGTCCGACGTCGAAGAGGTAGGCGGCGGCCAAGCCGAACACGATAGCGATCGTGGAGATGATCTCGAAATAAAGGGTGGCGATGAGCCCCACCTTGCCGACGCGCTTGAAGTCGCCCGCCGCCGCGATGCCCGCCACCACCGTCAGGAAGACGAGCGGGGCGACCGCCGTTTTGATGAGGCGCAGGAAGATGTCGCCGAGGATCTTCAGCGACGCGCCGAATTCCGGCCAGATCAGGCCGACCAGGATGCCGAGCACCATGCCGACGATCACCTGAAACCCAAGCCCTTTCCAGATGGGCTTGCCCGCTTTGATCGGGGCCGCTCCGGCCGCCTTGGGCGAAATGCTGTTCATGGGGTACTCCTCCCGTCCGGATGGCGCGCCGTGCGCGCGATTCATCCGGCCCCTTGGTCGATTTCTCCGGCGCCTCAGCCCCGGCCGGCCAGAACCCGGTCGACCATCTCGCCGCAAAGGCCGAGATAGTTCGCCGGATTGCAGGCGCTCTCGATGGCCTCGGCCCCTCCCAGGGCCTCCATCACTTCAGGCTTGGTCTTCAGGATGTCGGCGAGACGACCACCGCCCTCGATCGCGGCGCGGCAGGCCTCGTAGACGACATCATGCGCGTGCTGGCGCCCGAGCCTGGGGGCGGCCGCCATCATCACCGCCTCGGCGACGATGAGCCCGCCTGTCAGATCGAGATTGGTGCGCATGCGCGCCTCGTGGACCACCAGCCCGTCGAGCATGTACCGAGCGTTGGCGAGCGCCGAGGCCGTGAGAATGAAGCTCTCCGGCACGGCGATCCATTCGACGTGCCAGGGACCGGTAGCGCGCTCGAAATCGTGGATCATGCCGTCCAGCATCGTGGCGACCTGCTGGCGAACCGATTTCGCCGCGGCCAGGATCAGCTCGCTGGAAATGGGATTGCGCTTCTGCGGCATGGTGGAGGACGCGCCGCGTCCCGGAACGAAGGGCTCCGAGACTTCGCCGAACTCCGTCGACATCATCAGCATGACGTCGGTCGCGATCTTGGCGAGGGAGCCGGTGACGAGCCCCAGAAAGGACACGACCTCCGCAATGCCATCACGCGCGACGTGCCATGTGATCGGGGGCTGAGCGAGGCCGAGTTCCGCGCAGAACGCGCCCTGCATCTCCAGGCCGCCTTGGCCGATCGAAGCCAAGGTTCCGGCGGCACCCGAAAACTCGCCGAACAAGACCCGTGAGCGCAGGCCCGGCAGGCGCTCGGCATGCCGATCGAGGCAAGACAGCCAGACCGCCGCCTTGTAGCCGAAGGTGATGGGTAGCGCCTGCTGCAGATGGGTGCGTCCAGCCATCGGCGTGTCGCGATGGCTCTTGGCGAGCCGGGCGAGGATCGTGCGCAGAGCCTCGATATCGGCTTCCACGAGATCCAGCGCCGCGCGGATCTGGAGCACGTTCGCCGTGTCCATGATGTCCTGCGTCGTCGCACCCCAATGGACATATCCACCGGCCTCGCCCGCCGCCTCGGCGAGCTGATGGACGAGCGGCAGGATGGGATAGCCGACGATTTCGGTCTCGCGGCGCAGACGATCGAAATCGATCTGGATAGCGTGGGCCGCCGCGTCGATCGCTGTCCCGGCCGTGGCGGGAATGGCGCCGAGCCGCGCCTGCGCGCGGGCAAGAGCAGCTTCCGCTTCCAGATAGCGAGCAACCAATGCCTCGTCGGCGAAGACGGCGCGCATGGCGGCCGTTCCGAACATGTCACGAAACAACAGCGAGTCGAAGACGGTGCTAGACAAACGACCACCCTTTCCTTTTGTTCGAACAAACTACGCGGTCCGAACAATGTCAACGGCTTTGTCCGGACAGAGAATTGCGCTAATGCTGTCGTGGCTGCCGATGGAGGATGGTGCGCATTGAAGACGCGTTACGCGCAGGTTGCTCATCGGCTGGCAGGCGAGATCGCCGAGGGCGTCTATCCCGTCGGCTCCACGCTGCCGAACGAGCCGACGCTCGCCGTCCTGCTTGGAGTAAGCCGCTCGACCCTTCGCGCAGCGCTAGGCGAGTTGCAGAAGTTGGGCCTCGTCTCACGCCGCCCAAGCCTTGGCACGCGTGTCGAGGCGGCCATCCCGCAAACCCACGAACGCGGCTTCACCCAGACGTTGGGATCGGTCGAAGCGATCGTCCAATATGCTTCAGACACGTTGCGCGACAGCCTGACGATCTCCAGCTGGGTCGCCGATCGCGCCGCCGCCGCCCGTTTCGAGATCGAGGCGGGGTCACGCTGGCTCGTCGTCTCGTTTCGGCGTTGCCAACGCTCCGATCCGCCGATGGCACCGATCTGCTGGACGGACGTCTATGTGGCGGAAAGCTTTTCCGAATTCGTCCGCCAACATATGGACGGCCATCGGGGTACCGTGTCGGAACTCGTCGAAGAATTCGCCGGAAGGCCGGTAACCTTGGTAGAGCAGACGCTCAAGGCCTGCGGACTCCCGGCGGTTCTGGCCGCGCCGCTCGAGGCGGATGCTGGTGATCACACGCTTGAAATCACGCGACGATACTTCCTCGGCGAGAGCGAGCTCGCGCTCTTCTCCATCAGCCTGCATCCGGGCCAGCGTTTTTCCTATGTGTCTCGTCTGCGGCGCAACGACGATACAACAAACCCTGTATCCGGGCCCGCTGACTGAGAGACACCGTCTGACTGAAACTCCGCAAGAGGGGCTCTATACTCGGCGCCCCCCTTTTGGCCGCGGCGCAAGGAGAGGCGCGCCTGGGGCCGGTCTTTCCGATGACGCGAGCGAGGCTGCGAGGCGCGAGAGCGCCAACTGAGCGTTTGGTTCGATCGTGGTAGCGACGGGCCGAAACCGGTCATTCGGAACGCAGGAACTTCTTCCGCTTTGCCGTTTGCATCGAGCGGTTTCGAGCGTATCCGATCCGGAACAGGACTTCGGAACTCGGCGTCTGCGAAGAAGCACGGTTTCGGAGGGGAACGGTGCCTTTCTGACGCCTCGTTCGCTTGTGGACGGAAAGCGTCCGTATCGGCTCGGCCTGTCTCGCGAGAGAGTCGAACCCGTGGAGACTGACATTGATCGGAGATGATGGAATGGCTGGGAACGGCTCGAGGACAGTTCTTTTGACGGGAGCCGCTGGTCGGGTCGGGTCTGCATTTCGGTCGATGGCTCCGAAGCGGCTGCACCTTCGCCTTGCGGATCGAGACACGTCGTCGTTCGGTGTCGAGGACGACGCCTTGGCTATGGACATTGCCGATCTGGAAGCATGCAGACGAGCTTGCGAGGGTATCGATACGGTCGTCCATCTTGCCGCCGATCCCGGGCCGATCGCAGACTTCTATGGATCGCTGCTCGACGCCAACATCAAGGGAGCGTTCAATATCTTCCGCGCGGCGGCGGATGCCGGTTGCCGCCGCGTCGTGTTCGCCAGCAGCGCGCAGACGATCGAGGGTTATCCGGAGGATCGCCAGGTCTCGGTTCGCGATCCCGTCAGGCCGAAGAATCTGTACGGCGTAACGAAGTGCTTTGGCGAGGCGCTCGGATCCTATTTCTCGACGCAGGAAGGCCTATCCGTTATCGCCGTCCGAATTGCCAATTTCGCCGAATTCCTGCCCGGAGAAAAGCATTCGCCCCGTGATGTCAGTGCGTTCATAAGCCATCGCGATGCCGTGCAATTGTTGGTCCGCGCGGTTGACGTCGAAACGGTCGGGTTTGCCATCGTCAACGGCGTTTCCGACAATCGTTACAAGCGTCTTACATTGGAGGAAAGCCGAGAGGTCCTGGGCTATTCGCCCGAGGACGACGCCTTCGAAATACTCGGCCTGTAGGAGAGAACGCGCGTCAGGAGCAACTCGCTTCCGCTGCGACTTCCTTTCTTACAGTACGATCGTTTTGGGGAAGGCCGATGGCATGTCTGGAACGGCCGCTTTCTCGAAGCCGTTCTGGAAGCGCAGCGCAAGCTTGCTGCTACCGCGACCGGGATCGATCACCCGGTCGGCGACGAGATAGCGCGCCGATCACCAGTCCCACCGGGGACAATGCCCCCGTGGTCGGCCTCGCGAAGAGCTCATATCCAGTCGAGGCGCAATTGTCGGGCCGAGCGAAACGGCGTCTGGCGACCCTGCGATCGCATCCGCCCCCGGCGGTTCGCGAAGCCTCAGGCGTCGAGGTCGGCAGGGGCGGAACCGTTCTCCGCCGCCGCGCGAGGCGGGGGCGAGCCGGCTCGATCGATGGGAAGCCGGTTGCCGCTTTCGTCGAACAGGAGAACCTCCTCCTCGATCGCGGCCATGCGAATGGCGTCCCCTCGGCGCAGGATATGGTCTCCCGCGATCACGGCCAGCCAGCGCCGCCCGCCTGCCCAGCGGAACGCCACCACCGTCTCGTTGCCCAGTCGCTCCACTGTCTCGACCTCGCCCGCGATCGAGCCGTCCGCGTCCAGGCGGAGGGCCTGGGGGCGCAGGCCCAGCGTCAGGTTGCGGCCGACATTCAGGCCGGCGACGGACGGCAGGCGCAGCACCTCCCCCGCCCCCTCGGCAAGCAGGACGCTTTCCCCATTCCCGCCCGCCGCGACGCGAACGGGCAGCATGTTCATCTTCGGCGCGCCGATGAAGCCGGCGACGAAGAGATTGGCGGGGTTCTTGTAGAGATCGATGGGTCGGCCGACCTGCTGCACCACGCCGCCGTCCAGCACCACGATCTTGTCGGCAAGGGTCATCGCCTCGACCTGATCGTGGGTGACGTAGATCATGGTCGCGCCCAGCTCGGCATGAAGCCGCGCCAGTTCCATGCGCGTGTCGGCGCGCAGGGCCGCGTCGAGATTGGAGAGCGGCTCGTCGAACAGAAACACCTCGGGCTTGCGCACGATGGCGCGTCCGATCGCCACGCGCTGGCGCTGGCCGCCCGAAAGCTCGCGCGGGCGGCGCTCCAGAAGATGCTCCATCTGCAGGACGCGGGCCGCCTCGCGCACGCGCCGGTCTCGCTCGGCCTTCGGCGTCTTCGCCAGCTTCAGCCCGAAGCCGACATTGTCGTAGACGCTCATATGCGGGTAGAGCGCATAGGACTGGAACACCATGGCGATACCGCGCTCGCTCGGCTCGACGTCGTTGCACAGGCGCCCGCCGATGCGGAGCTCGCCGCTGGTGATTTCCTCGAGCCCCGCGATCATGCGCAGGAGCGTGGACTTGCCGCAGCCGGACGGCCCGACGAAGACCACGAACTCGCCGTGCCGGATCGAGAGGTCGATGCCCTTGATGACCTCGACGGCGCCGAACGCCTTGCGGATGGATTGAAGCGACAGGTCGGCCATGGAGTTCCTTTCGGGCGCGCGCCCGGGTTTCCCGTCGCTCAGCCCTTCACCGCGCCGGCGGTCATGCCGGCCACGATCTGGCGGTTGAAGAACAGGAAGACGACCAGCGGCGGGATCGTCACGAGCAGGATGTTCGTGAACAGGAGGTTGTACTGCGTCGCGTACTGGCTCTGGAAATTGTAGAGCGTCAGCTGAACCGTCACGTTGCCGTTGCCCGGCAGGTAGTAGAGCGGATTGACGAAGTCGTTGAAGATGGCGACCGACTGCACCACGATGTTGGTCACCGTCACCGGCTTCAAGAGCGGCAGGATCACCCGGAAGAAGATGTCGAGCGGCTTGGCGCCGTCGATGATGGCCGCCTCGTCCAACTCGCGCGGGAGCGTGGCGATGAAGGCGCGATAGAGGATCACGCAGAACGAGATGTTGTAGGCGACCTGGATCAGCACCATGCCCGGCAGCGTGGCGAAGAGGCCGATCTGCTGAAGCAGCCAGATGGTGGGCACCACGGCGGGCGGGATCATCAGCCCCGCCAGAACCAGAGCGTCGATCACCCCGTTCCAGCGGCTCTTCCGGCGCTGCCGGACATAGCCGACCATCGCGCCCAGGATCACGAGCAGGGTGACGCTGGCGAGCGTGATGAGGGTGGAGTTGAGATAGGCGGTGAGCAACATGTAGTTGCGCGCCGAGATCACGGCCACGAGATTGTCCCAGAGCGCGAAGCTGGTGGGCCAGGAAAAGTCGAGCCGGTTGGCCTCCGCGCGCGTCTTCACGGCGTTGAGCGCGATGAAGGCGAAGGGCACGAGAAAGACGACCGCGAAGATCACGACCGAGGCGAGGTTTGCGACGGGCCTGCGCTTGCGTCTCACGAGCGGTCCTCCTCACGGTTCAGAAAGGCGTAGAGCGGCAGCACCAGCACCGCGATCAGCGCGAAGAGGATGACGTTTCCCGCCGTCGACAGGCCGTAGAAACCGGCCTGATACTGTTTGTAGATCACCGAGGCGACGACGTCGGAGGCAAAGCCCGGCCCGCCCTTGGTCATGGCCCAGACGAGGTCGAAGGTTCTGAGCCCTCCGATGAACGACAGGGTCACCACCGTCACGGTGGCGGGCCGCACCAGCGGCAGCGTGACATAGGTGAACTGCGCGAGCGAGCGCGCCCCGTCGATCCGCGCGGCCTCGTAATAGTCCTTCGGGATCGAAACGATGCCGGCGATGAAGATCACCGTGGCGAGCCCGACGCCTTTCCAGACATCCACGACCGCCACCGACAGGAGCGCCAGGCGCGGGTCGGTCAGCCAGCCCGGCCCCTTGACGCCGAGAAGCGCCAGCCCCTCGTTGATGACCCCATGGGTCGGATGCATCATGGCCGTGAAGGCGATGCCGACGCCGATCGTGCTGACGAGGACGGGAAAGAAGGCGAGCGAGCGCAGGAAGTCGCGCGCCGCGATGCGCGAGGTCAGAAGCACCGCCAGAAGCAGCCCCAGCACGGTCTTCAGACCCGAGGTCAGGAAGCCGAAGATCACGGTGTTGACGAGGCCCTGAACCAGGAAGGGCTCCTGAAAGAAGGCACGGAAATTGTCGAGGCCGATGAAGCTCGACTCGAAAAGGGTCCAGCGCGTGAGGCTGAACCAGATCGAGGACAGCGCCGGAAACAGGAACAGGACGCCGTAGATCGCGGCGGCGGGCAGGTAGAACCAGAACGGATAGGGGCTGCGCCGCCGACGCGCGGTCGGCTCGGCGGACGGGGAATGGATCTCGGTCATCGTCGTCCTGCGTGACGGATGGGACGTGGGGCAAGGCTTGGCGGAAGGGTTTTCGCCGCGTCGGGGCCGCCCGCTTCCGGCGCGGCCCCTTTGTGCGATCCTCACCAGCCGGGCAGGCCGAGCTGCTGCGCCTGCCGGGCGACGTCCTTGTCGTAGAGGCGGGCGGCGTCCTCGGGCTGGCGGATGCCCGATCCGACTTCCACCGTCAGCTGCTCGAGCTGCGGCCCCTTGACCGGCGAGAGGTATTCCAGAGCCGGCGCGGTCTTGCCTGCATCGAAATAGGCGAGCACGTCGCGGACCACGGCCGGGAGATCGGCCGGCAGCGAGCAGCCCTGGACGAGATAGGGTCCGTTGGCGGCGGCCACCTTGTTCTGCACCGCGCAGCCTTCCGGGCTCGCCGCGAAGGCGAGGAAGCGCTTGGCTTCCTCGGCGTGGCTCGTGGAGCGCGGAATGTAGAAGGCCGCCGGCAGCCAGGTCGTCAGGCCGTTGTCGGCCGCGTCCTCGCCGGGCTGGGAGAAGAAGCCGATGTCGGCCAGCCGGTCGGGATAGAGCTCGGCGATGGCCTGGATGGCGAAGGTGAGCATGGGATAGTGCGCACCCTCCCCTTCCGCCAGCATGCGCAGGCCGTCCTCGTAGCCGGCCGCGCCGAAATCCTCGTTCAGGAAGCCGCCGTCATGCACGGCCTTCAGGCGCTCGAACCCTTTGAGGGCCACCGGGTCGTCGGCATACTTGACCTTGTTCGCCGTGAAGCGCGCGGCCCAGTCCGGCTCGCGGCGCTGGACGTTGTAATAGTCCGCGAGCACGAGGATCTGCGAGGTCCAGGTGTCGCGATAGGTCTGGATCACGGCGGTGTGCCCCGCCGCCTTGATCGCCTCGTTGTTCTTCATGAAGTCGGCCCAGGTCCGGGGGACCTGGAGCCCGAGCTCGGCATAGAGGCGACGGTTGTAGAGAATGCCGAAAGCCTCGGCCGGGCGCGTGGGAACGCCGAAGACCTCGCCGCCCATGCTGACCGCCGCCTTGAAGGCGGGGTCCATCGTGGCGGCATAGGGCTGGTCGGCGAGATCCAGAAGCGTGCGCGTGGGGGCGAGCGCCTGCAGGAGCGCGCCCGAATTGTACCAGAAGATGTCGGTCATCTGCCCGGTGGCCAGGCGCGTCTTGACGATATTGTCGCCCTCGCCGCCGCTGGGGCGCGTTTCGATCTCGATCGCGATGTCGGGATTCTTGTCCTGGAAGGCGGCGACGAGCGCCTGCGACACGGCGATCGTATGTGGGGCATTGTCGACCAGCAGGGACAATTGGGTGTCCTCAGCGGACGCGCCCACTGACCCGGAGAGCAGGCCGATGGCGAGCGTTCCCCACAGAATGGACAGGCCTTTGCGACGGTTCATCTGTTTCCTCCCAAAAACGATGTGGATGATGGCGGAAGGCGGGCTCCCGTCCCGCCATCCGGGGCTCAAGGCGTTCGGCTGGTATGGGCCGCGAAGGCCGGCAGGCCGGGCCGCAGCTCCGGCGCGCAGAAACGAACCCGGTGGTGGCCGGCGGCCAGCGCCGTCTCGCCATCGGCCGATACGGGCTGCCCCCCCAGCGTCGCCTCCCCGGCCCCGGCCGGTAGGCGGAGAAGGCCGGAACTCCCCGCCGGCAGGACGATGTCATAGTCCACCATGCCCTCGTCATCGACCCGCCAGGCCGCCTGGACGGTTCCGAGCCGGCTCTCGTACTCGGCCCGCGCATGGCCGAGCGCCGGCAGCACGAGCGGCTCGAAGATCACGCGGCCGAAGCCGGGGGCGTCGGGGTCGGGGCGCAGTCCCGCCACCGCCTCGAAAAGCCACTGGCACACGGCGCCATAGGCATAGTGGTTGTAGGAGTTCATCTGCGGATCGAACACCGATCCGTCCACCTGGATCGCGTCCCAGCGCTCCCAGATCGTGGTGGCGCCCTGCTTCACCTGATAAAGCCAGCCCGGCACGTCCTCCTGCAGGAAGACCTGACTGGCCAGCCCCGTCTCGCCGAGCTTCACGAGCGCCGGCAGAAGCGCGGGCGTGCCGATGAAGCCGGTTCCGATGCGCCCCTCCGACCGGGCGATGGCATTGCGGAAGTTCGCGCGAACCGCGCCCAGACGTTCGGGCGGCACGAGATCGTGGAGCACGGCGAGCGCGTAGGAGGTCTGGTCGTCGTTTCCGACCCGCCCGGCCGGCGTGACGAACTCGTCCGCGAAGGCCCGGCGCACGCATTCGGCGCGCTCGCGCATCCGCTCGGCGGTCGCCTCGTCGCCAACCAGCCGGGCGATGCGCGACACGAGGCTAGAGGTGATGAACAGGTAGATCGTCGCCGACGCCTCGTCGCCGATGGTCGGCAAGGGCTTGGCGCTCGGCCCCTTGGGCTGGAGCCAGTCGCCGAAGGTGAAGCCCCGCGCGCCCCACTGGCGCGGCGGGCGAACGATCGGCCCGTCCGAGATCGACCAGACGAAGTCCACCCAGCGCACCATGGCGGGCAGCGTTTCCGCGAGAATGTCGAGATCGCCATAGTGGAGGTAAAGGGTCCAGGGCACGATCGCGATCGCGTCGCCCCAACCGGTCGAGCCGAAGAAGCCGGGATAAAGATCGGGGTGAAGGCGCGTGGGATCGGGCACGACATGCGGGATCGCCCCGTCGGCCCGCTGATCCGCCATCACGTCGCGCAGCCATTTGCGCAGGAAGTCGTGGCTGTCGTGCAGGTAGCAGGCGGTCGGCGCGAAGACCTGCGCGTCGCCCGTCCAGCCCAGGCGCTCGTCGCGCTGGGGGCAGTCGGTCGGCACCTCGATGAAGTTGGACCGCTGCGACCAGAGCGTGTTCTCCACCAAGCGGTTCACCAGCGGATGGCCGCAGGTGAACCGGCCGCGTTGCGGGTAGACCGAGCTGATCGGCACCGAGCGGATCGAGCGCAACGTCGCGCGGCCCTCGATGGAGACGCGAGCGTAGCGGAAGCCCTGAAAGGTGAAATGCGGCCGGAACGCCTCCGGCCCCTCGCCGCGCAGGATATAGGTGATGCGCGCCTCGGCCGTGCGGTAGTTCGAATTCTCGAAGTGTCCGTCGCGGTCGAGAATCTCGGAATGTTCGACGACCACCTTGGCGCCCGGCTCGCCCTCGACCTCGAAGGCGATGTAGCCCGCCGCGTTCTGTCCGAAATCGTAGATCGCGCGCCCCTCCGCGTCGCGTGTCTGCGCGATCGGCTCCAGGGCGGCCAGTTCGCGCACCGGCTGCGTTTCGTGGGGGAGGAGAAGGCTCGTGTCGAAGGCGAGCGCCTCCGCGCCGTGGGTTTCCTCCAGCGCGGTGCGCCGGGCGTCGAAGGTTTCGCCGAAGTAGAGACCGGAGGCGCGGATCGGCAGCAGGCCGCTGCGCCAGGACGCATCGGTGGCCAGCAGCAGCGCGCCATCGGCGCCCGCCCGAAGCTCCGCGATCACGCCGGTCTTGTCGCCCCAGCAGTTGAAGATCGGCGCCTGCCCCCACATGATCTGAGAGCGGTACCAGCCGTCGGCGAGCCAGATCTCGATCGTGTTCTCGCCCGGCGTCAGAAGATCGGAGACGGGATAGGTCTGGTAGGACAGGCGGCGGTCGTAACTGGTCCAGCCGGGCGTCAGCAGGTCCTCGCCCACACGCCGTCCGTTGATGAAGCAGCGATAAAGGCCGAGCGCGCTGATCCGCAGCGTCTCGGCGCCGGAAACACCGTCCAACGTGAAACGCCGGCGCAGAAACGACGCCGGCGTGCCGACGCCCTCGTCGCTCAACGGGTGGATCATCCGCGCCGTCCAGTTCGCGTGGTCCGCTCCCGGCGCGCCAATGCTCAGGTTTCCACCGTCCATCCGCCTGTCTCCCCCCTCGGTCCGTGGCCCTTCATCCCGCCACGAACCGGCATCATCATTTTGTGTATCGTTCTACGTGCATCGTTCTACAAAATCGTCTCCGTGGCAATAGCCGAACCGCCATCCGATACGATAAGGAGAACTGAGGTACGGTCGGGAAGAACGAGGTCGCTGTGAAGCCAGGGTCGGGCACGGGGCCGAAGCAAACGAGTGGACGGCCGGGCCGCGCGACGATCCGAACCGTCGCGAGCGACGCGGGCGTCTCGGTTTCGGCCGTGTCCAAGGTCCTGCGCAACGCCTATGGGGTCAGCGACGGGCTGAAGGAGCGCGTCAACGCCTCGATCCAGCGCCTCGGCTATCGTCCGAACGCCTCGGCGAGAGGGATGCGCGGGCGCTCCTACACGCTCGGCGTGGTCCTGTCGGACATCCGCAACCCCTTCTTTTCCGAGATCATGATCGGCATCGGCACGGTTCTGGCCGAGACGCCCTACCAGCCCCTGCTCGGCGTCTCGAACTCGGCGGTCGGCACGGAGCGAACCTTGGTCGAGGCCATGGTGGACCGGCAGATGGACGGGCTGATCTTCCTGGCGCCCCGAATGCCGCTGGCGCTTCTGGACGAGGCCGCGCAGCGCATTCCGACCGTCGTGATCGGCCATCACCGCCCCGAGGCCGAGCATTACGACACGATCAACAACGACGACGCGCTGGGCGCCGAGATGGTGGTGGACCGGCTGGCGGAGGCGGGCCTTCGCCGCATCGCCCATGTCAGCCTCGCGCTGACGCCGGACGAGAGCTTCGCCGTGACCGCGCACCGCGAGATCGGCTATCGACGCGCCATGCAGCGGCGCGGCCTCGACCGCTGGATCGAGGTGCACCGGGCCGAGAACAGCCCGTTCGCGGGACAGGTCATCCGCCCGCTTCTGGAACAATCGCCCCGGCCAGAGGCCCTGTTCTGCTGGACGGACGCCTGCGCGCTGGAAGCCATCAGCGTCGCCACGCAGATGGGTCTGGCGATCCCGCGCGACCTGTCGATCGTCGGCTACGACAACTCGCCGCTCTGCAATCTCGCGCAGAACGCGCTGAGCAGCGTCGATCAGTCAGGGCGCCAACTCGGCGCGCAGGCGACCCACCAGCTTCTGGAGCGGATCGAGGGACGCTACGCGCCGCACCATCACCTCACACGGCCGCGCCTCGTCGAGCGGGCCAGCCTGGCCCCTCGCGACTGAAGCGGCAGGCGTGCATTCGATTTCGGGTCTTCGACATATGCAAGGGACGGTCCCGCCGTCGCGAACTGCCGATGTCGGAACAGCCGCTCGCTGGCTCGGACATGGTCCGACGAACAGGTGATCTATCTCGGAGCCCTGACCCCGCCAGTCGGTATGTCGACGCCGGCAGGGTCGGCGTCGAGGTGCTGGAAATTCCGGCGAGAGCCAGGGGCGTCACGACCCGCGTCACGACCCGACCCGAAGAACTCGCCGCCGGACGGGTTTCCGCCTGCCCAGGTCGCGAATGCGGATCCTCTTCGTTCCCGGACGCGGAGATGCCCTATCTCCAACGCAGGTTGGCGCATCCAACGCGCGAGACGGAAGGGAAACACAACGATGAAGGCAATGGCATTGCGAGCACCGGCCGGTCTGGACCGTATCGTGGCCGAGGACCACCCCGATCCCGGTCGGCCTGGGCCGGGGGAGATCCGTGTCGCCCTGCACGGGGCTTCCTTGAACTTCCACGATCTGGCCGTCGCCAAGGGGCAGATGAAGACCGAGGACGGGCGCATTCTCCTGGCCGATGGCGCGGGCATCGTCGAAAGCGTCGGCAAGGGCGTGGCTGAGTTCACGCCGGGAGACATGGTCGTCTCCTGCTTCTTTCCGGATTGGCAAGACGGCTCGCCGACCGTTGGCGACTTCGCGCGAACGCCGGGCGACGGCATCGATGGATTCGCACAGGAAAGCGTGGTTCTTCCCGCCACCGCGTTCACCCGCGCGCCGAAGGGCTACGATGCGGTGGAGGCTGCCGCCATCACGACGGCTGGCCTGACGGCCTGGCGTGCCCTGGTCGGCGACGCCCATCTCAAGGCGGGCGACACGGTGCTCCTTCTCGGCACGGGCGGCGTCTCGGTCTGGGCGCTTCAGATCGCGAAGATGTTCGGAGCGAGCGTCGCCATCACGTCATCGTCGGACGAGAAGCTCGAGCGCGCGCGCTCGATGGGGGCCGACTTCACGCTGAACTATCGAGCTGAGCCGGAGTGGGGACGACGGGTTCGCGACTGGACCGGTGGAAGGGGCGTCGATCACGTCATCGAGGTCGGCGGCCCAGGAACCCTCGCCCAGTCCATCGAGGCCGTGCGGATCGGTGGGCATATCGCGCTCATCGGGGTTCTCACGGGCTTTTCGGGCGAGATCCCGACGGGCGCTTTCATGACGAAGCAGGCCAAACTGCAAGGGCTTATCGTGGGAAGCCGTCGGCAGCAGCAGGAGTTCGTCCGCGCGCTGGATGCGAACGCGATCCGCCCCGTCATCGACCGCCGCTTCCCCCTCGCGGACCTCGCGAGCGCCTTTCGGCACGAGGAAGGCGCAAGCCATTTCGGGAAGATCGGCGTCGAATGGTGAGCGGCCAATCCTGATCTGAAGCGACCTGTCAGGCGGTGTCCCGGTATACCTTAAGAAGAGGCGCCTATCGGGTCGCTGCCTGACGGCCTTCGACCCATCATTGCCCGCGTAACCTTCCATCGTGGTCGCCGAAGGCCCACGATCGACGCCTTCCTCAGGTCCTCAGTCTTGCGCGGTGGGACGAACCACGATGCTGCCGATCTCGACGTCGTCAGGCTGCTCTATCGCGAAGGCGATGGCCCGCGCGATGGCCTGGGGCGGAATGGCGAGTTCGCGCTTGCGCCTGCCGAGCTCCTCCCTGACATCGGGATCGCTGACCGAAGAGTCGACGAAGGTCGTGTCGATGAAGCCGGGGGAGACTTCCGTCACCCGCAGGCCGGGCACGCATTCCTGCCGCAAGGCCTCGGTCGCCGTCCGCAACGCGTTCTTGGTCGCGGCATAGACGCCCATGGTCGGGACGATCTTGAGGCCGGCCGTCGAGACGACGTTCACGACGTGGCCGCTGCGCTGGGCGACGAACAGGGGCAGCGCGGCCGCGATGCCGTAAAGGGCGCCCTTCAGGTTCACGTCGATCATCGCGTCCCAGTCCTCGACCCGCAGGGCATCGAAGCGCGAGATCGGGCCGATCCCGGCATTGTTGACGATCACGTCCAGCCGACCGAACCGCTCCACCGCGAGGCCGACAAGGGCTTCCAGATCCGCGCGCCGGGTGACATCGACTGCCTGGTAGATGGCGTTCCCGCCCGCCTTCTCGATCTCGGCTGCGACAGCGGCGATCTCGGCCTCGCTGCGCGCTCCCAGCACGAGGCGAGCCCCGCGGGCGGCCAGGAGCAGGGCGGTGGCCCGGCCGATGCCGCGCCCGGCCCCGGTGACGGCGACGATCTTGTTCTCGACGGTCATGAGAAACCTCCTTCGTTGCGATGGAGGCAGGCTAGGACGACACCGCTGGCGGCTCTATGTTCGATCGACCGTTCTCTTGTCGCGATCCGCCGAAATCATGCTCGATCCCTTCTCCGACGTCGTGTCCCTTCTGGGCACGCGGAGCGTTCGCGGCACCAGCCTCGAGGCATCGGGCAGGTGGGCGCTTTCCTTCGACGGACGGGCGCGCCTGAAGTTCGTCGCGATGACCCGAGGTCGATGCTGGCTCGTTCTACCGAGCGGCAGGACGGAGCCAATGGAAGAGGGCGACGTCTTCCTGCTCAGCGACACACGCTACACGGTGGCCAGCGATCCCGACTTCGAGCCGACCGACGGCATGGACCTCTACGCCGCTCCCGGGCACGACGCCGTTCGTCTGGGCGAAGGCCGCGACACCGCCATGGTGGGAGGCGGCAGCGCCTTCGCGAACGGTTGCGCCCCGTTCGTGCTCGACGCGCTGCCGCCGTTCCTTCGCATCGACCCCACGTCGCCGGCCGCCGCAGCCATCGCCCGGACCCTGCTGTCTCTCCAGGCGGAGATCCGAAACGCGGACGTCGGCAGTTCGCTCGTCGCGGAGCGGCTGGCCGAAATCCTCGTCGTCGAGGCCGTTCGTGCCTTCGTGGCGGCGGGGTCGACGGATACGATCGGCTGGATTTCCGCCCTGTCCGATCCCCGCCTGGCCAAGGCGATCGGTCTGATGCACGGCGAGGTCGCCCGTCGCTGGACGGCGCCGATGCTGGCGCGGGAGGTCGGCATGTCCCGCTCCGCCTTCACACAGCGCTTCACGCGGCGCGTTGGTCGCCCGCCGATGGACTATCTGACGCTTTGGCGAATGGTCCTGGCCCGGCGCAAGCTGTCCTCTGGATCAAGCGTCGCCGCCGTCGCCGAGGAGGTCGGCTACGGGTCCCAGAGCGCCTTCACGCAGGCCTACAAGCGGACCATGGGACGCACCCCGCGATCGGCCGACTGACGAACGGGTTCGAGCGGCCATGGCGTCTGGTCGCCCATCCGAGAGCTAAGAGCAGCTGACAAAACACCACGAGGTCGGCTGGCCCTGATCTTTCCGCCGTGGACTTCGTCTCGAATGCTTCGCCCTGCCGCCGGCATCGCTGAAGCTTCGCTCCTCGTCCCCGACGAAAAACCCTACTGGCCGCCGGGCGGTGGCACCGACGCGCGAGCGGGCCGTGCCGATCGCGCGCTGGTGAAGATCGGGGCGCGCTTGCGGATGCGAAAGCCAACGGCGAGCCGTCACCAATTGGTGACGGACCCGTCCGGCCGTTTCAGGTGGGGAGCTTCCCAGAAGCGGAAAGGCTCGCGGGTAAGCGCCTTCTCGTCCACCTCGATGCCAAGGCCCGGTGCATCCGAAACGGGATAGACGGCGCCTTCAAGCCGAGGTTGCACGGGGAAGATTTCGCTGGAGTCGAAGCCGAGATGCCGCTCGACGGGCGAGGACCGCGTTTCCAGCCAGGCAAAGTTCGGGACGGCCGCCGCCAGATGAATGGTCGCCGCCGTGCAGACGGGCCCGAGCGGGTTGTGCGGCATCAGATCGACATAATGCGCCTCGCTCCAGCCGGCGACCTTCATCGCCTCCGTCAGCCCGCCGACATTGCAGACGTCGATCCGGTTGAACTGGTGGATGTCGCGCTCGATGAAGGGCAGGAACTGCCACTTGGAGGAAAATTCCTCGCCGATCGCGAAGGGCACGTCGGTCAAGCGGCGAAGGGCCTCATAGGCGGTCGGCGTCTCGTCGCGGATCGGCTCTTCCAGAAAGTCGAGCGTGCCTTTGGGCATGCGCTGGCAGAAGGAGGCCGCTTCCGCGACGCTGAGGCGGTGATGATAGTCGATGCCGAGCGAGACATCCGTGCCGAGCTCTTCGCGCGCCCGCACCATCCAGCGTGCGGTCTCGGCGAGGGAGCGGCGCGGGTCGAGGAGATCGGGGCTTTCCTGCCCCGTCGACATGAAGCGGATGCAGTCCCATCCCGCCTCGATCAGCTGGCGCGCCTGATCGATCATCGCCTCGCCCGGCTCGGCGGCCGTGGTTGCGAAGGTCGGCACGTGGTCGCGCTGCTTGCCGCCCAGGAGATCGTAGACCGGGACGCCCAGCGCCTTGCCCTTGATGTCGTGAAGCGCGATGTCGATGGCCGACATGGCGGCTGTCAGGACGCGCCCGCCTTCGAAATATTGCGAGCGATACATCTCCTGCCAGAGCGCGCCGATCCGCATCGGGTCGCGCCCGACGAGAAACTGCGCGTAATGCTCGATCGCGCCCGCCACCGCCTTTTCGCGGCTCGACAGGCCGGACTCACCCCAGCCGAAGAGGCCTTCGTCGGTTTCGATCTTGACGAGAAGCTGGTTTCGCGTGCCGACCCAGACGGGAAACGGACGCACGGCGGCGATCTTCATGGACGGATCCTCGAAATGGGAAAAGAGAAGGTGGCGGGCTACCAGTGCCAGAGTGTGCCGTCGGCAAGACGGTTCACGGGGAGATAGGCGCGCTCAAAGGGGTACCGGGCGGCCAGCGTCTCGTCGATCTCGACACCGTGGCCCGGCTGGTCGCCGGGATGGAGCTGGCCGGACTCGTAGGTCCAGGCGTGCGGGAAGACCTCGTGCGTGGCGTCGGTATAGCCGGAATATTCCTGGATGCCGAAGTTCGGCGCCCAGAGGTCGAGATGCAGATTGGCGCCGAGGCACACCGGCGACATGTCCATCGCGCCGTGGCAACCCGTGCGAACGCCGTAGATCGCGGCGAAGTCCATGATCCGGCGCAGGGCCGTCGGGCCGCCGGCATGGACGGCGGTGGTGCGGATATAGTCGATGAGCTGCTCCTCGATCAGGAGGCGCGCGTCCCAGATCGTGTTGAACACCTCGCCGACCGCCAGCGGCGTCACCGTATGCTGTCGGATCAGGCGGAAGCCTTCCTGATGCTCGGCCGCGACCGCATCCTCCAGCCAAAACAGGCGGTGCGGCTCGAGGTCCTTGCCGAGGCGCGCCGCCTCGATCGGCGTCAGGCGGTGATGGGAATCGTGAAGAAGATGCAGATCGAAGCCGTGGGCGTCGCGCAGCGCCGCGAAGAGCTTGGGCGTATGGACGAGATACTTCGCGGTGTCCCAAGCCTCTTCACGCGGCAAGGCGTCAGTCGCCGCCGTCGTCGAAACGGAGAAGGCGCCCGTACCGTACACGTTCGGCAGACCCGGAATGCCGGACTGGGCGCGGATCGCCCGGTAGCCTTCCTCCTTCCGGCGGCCGACCGCCTCGACCGTCTCCTCGATCGTGGTGCCCTGGGCATGGCCGTAGCACAGGACATGCTCGCGCGAGGCGCCGCCGAGAAGCTGGTAGAGGGGCATGCCGGCCGCCTTGGCCTTGATGTCCCAGAGCGCGGTGTCGATGCCCGCGATCGCCGCCATGGTGACGGGGCCGCGACGCCAGTAGGCCCCGCGATAGAGATACTGCCAGATGTCCTCGATGCGCGCGGGGTCGCGCCCGAGGAGGCAGGGTACGACATGCTCTTGGAGGTAGCTGACGACGGCCAGTTCCCGACCGTTCAGCGTCGCGTCGCCGATGCCCGTAACGCCCTCGTCCGTGAGGATCTTCACGGTGACGAAGTTGCGGCCCGGGCAGGTCACGATGACCTTGATGTCCTGGATCTTCACGGGGACGTCTCTTTCAGGCGTTGTAGCGGAAGCGGGTGTGGAGGCGGCGAGCGCGCGGATCGGGCCGCGGAATGGCCGAGAGGAGCGCCTGCGTGTAGCCGTGGCGCGGGTTGTCGCAGACCTCGTCGGTCGGCCCGGTCTCCACGATGCGGCCCCGATACATCACGGCGACGCGGTCGCACATGTAGCGGATGACGCCGATGTCGTGGCTGATGAAGACGTAGGAGAGATCGAGCTCGTCCTGGAGGCGGATCAGGAGGTCGAGCATCTGGGCGCGCAACGAGACGTCGAGCGCGGCGGTCGCCTCGTCGGCGACGATCAGGCGCGGCTTCAACGCGATGGCGCGAGCGATGACGATGCGCTGGCGCTGCCCGCCCGAAAAGGCATGCGGGTATCGCTCGCGCCAGGCAGGCTCGAGCCCGACCTGAGAGAGAAGCGCGCAGACGCGCTCGTCGAGCTCGCGCCCCTTGGCGATGCCATTCACATAGAGCGGTTCGCCGACGATCTGGGCGACCGTCATGCGCGGATTGAGCGAGGAGACCGGGTCCTGAAAGATCATGCGGATCTCGCGCCGGCAATCGCGCAGCGTGCGCCGGTCCGCCGATGCGAGATCGACCGAGGAGCCGTCCGCGCGCCGATAGCCGATCGAGCCGCTGGAGGGTTCGTAGACGCGCAGGAGGCAACGCCCCATCGTGGTCTTGCCCGACCCCGATTCCCCGACGATGCCGAGAGTCTCGCCCGGTGCGACGGTCAGCGAAACATCGTCCACGGCGCGCAGGGCCGAGGCTCCCTTGCCGAAGGTCATGGTGAGCGAGCGCACATCGATCAGCGGCGCGGTGGGCGCCGGCTTCGGCGGGCGGCTCAGGCGGATCTCGGCCTTCTGCTCGAGCTTGCGGGCCGAGTTGATGAGCATGCGCGTGTACTCGGCCTGCGGTGCATGGAAGATGCGGTCGGTCGGCCCGGTCTCGACCAATTGGCCGTGGTGCATGACCGCCACCTCGTCGGCGATCTCGGCCACGACGCCCATGTCGTGGGTGATGAACAGGACGCCCATGCCGTGCTCGCGCTGGAGCTTGGCGATGAGGTCGAGGATCTCGGCCTGCGTCGTCACGTCGAGCGCGGTGGTCGGCTCGTCGGCGATCAGCATCGACGGGTTGCAGGCCAGCGCCATGGCGATCATGGCGCGCTGGCGCATGCCGCCGGAGAACTCGAACGTGTAGCGGTCGGCCGCCGCCGAGGCGTTGGGAATCTCGACCTGGGAAAGAAGATCGACCGCCCGGCGCCGCGCCTCCGCCCGCGTCAGCTCCAGATGAACCGAGAGCGCCTCCTCGATCTGGTTGCCGATCGTATGGACCGGCGAGAGCGAGCTCATCGGTTCCTGGAAGATCATGGCGATCTCCCGGCCCCGCACGGCGCGGATCTCGCGTCCGCGCGGGTCGAGCTTGGCGAGATCGACGCTCGAGCCATCCTGGCGATGGAGCAGCACGGAGCCGCCGACGATGCGCCCCGGCCGATCGACGATCTGGAGGATCGAGCGCGCGGTCACGCTCTTGCCCGAGCCGGACTCGCCGACCACCGCCAGCGTCCGGCCCCGACGCACGTCGAAGCTGACGCCGTCCACCGCCTTGAGGACGCCGGTCCGGTTCTCGAAATGGGTCCGGAGGTCGCGCACCTCGAGAACCAGCTCGGGAATCTCGGCGGCCTCGATCGTGGCAAGGGTCTCGGTCATCGGCTGTAGGGGTCGGCGGCGTCGCGCAACCCGTCTCCCAGGAAGTTGAGGGAAAGCACCGCGATCACCACCGCGCCGCCGGGAACGAAGAGCAGCCAGGGGGCCTGGGCGACGGCGCGAATGTTCTGCGCTTCCTGCAGGAGCACGCCCCAGGAGACGATCGGCGACTGGAGGCCGATGCCGAGGAAGGACAGCGAGGTCTCGGCGAGGATCATGGTCGGGATGGCGAGCGTCATCACCGAGATGATGTGACTGGCGAAGGACGGCACCATATGGCGCAGGATGATCCGCGCCTCGGACGCCCCGTCGAGCCGCGCCGCCAGGACGAAATCCTCGGTGCGAAGGCTCAGGAAGCGGCCCCGGACCTCGCGCGCCAGGCTCGTCCAGCCGATCAGCGAGATGATCAGCGTGATCATGAAGTAGGTGCGCACCGGCGGCCAACTCAGCGGCACGGCCGCCGCAAGCCCCATCCAGAGAGGGATGGTCGGCACGGAGCGTAGGAACTCGATCACGCGCTGGATCGCCGTGTCGACGGCGCCGCCGTAGTAGCCCGAGATGCCGCCGAGCACGACGCCGAGCACGAGGCTCATGGCGACGCCCACGAGGCCGATCGACAGCGAGATTCGAGCGCCGTAGACGACGCGGCTGAAGATGTCGCGCCCGAGCCGGTCGGCGCCCAGAAGATAGAACGGCTTTCCAGGCTCCACCGAGCCGATGAGCTTGCGCTCCATCGGGATGAGCCCGGCGAGCTTGTAGGGCGCGGACGGCACGAAGAAGCCGAGGCGCACGGGGTTCTCCGGGTCGGTCTGGAAGACGCGGCGCATGGCGACGCGGTCGAGCTCCATCTTGAGGCCCGCCGCGTGCGGAGCGAAGCGGGTCCCCTCCCCTTCCGACAGGAAGAAGGCGATGCCCTGCGGCGGCGCGTAGGTGTAGCGCGCGTTGGCGGCGTTGGGGTCGAAGGGCGCGATGAAGTCGGCAAAGAGCGCCACGAGATAGAGGAGGATGACCACAACGAGACTGACGACGGCGAGCTTGTGCCGGCGGAACTTCAGCCAGAACAGCGTCCACTGCCCCGCGACGGCGAGGTCGCGCCTGCCCGTTTCGAGCGGCGAGGGCTGCGGGTCGAGGGGCTGACCGATGGTTGTCGCGATGTCGCTCATTGGAAGCGGATCCTCGGATCGGCGATGGCGAGCAGGATGTCGGACACGAGCGTCCCGACGAGCGTCAGGACGCTCACCATGAGGATGATCGAGCCGGCGAGGTACATGTCCTGGGCGAGCAGCGCGCGCAGGAGCATCGGGCCGGTGGTGGGCAGGCTGAGAACCACCGAGACGATGATCTCGCCCGAGACGAGGGCCGGCAGGATCCAACCGAGCGTGGAGATCAGCGGGTTCAGCGCGACGCGCACGGGATATTTGAGGAGAAGGCGAAACTCCGAAACGCCCTTGGCCCGCGCCGTCGTGACGTAGGGCTTGTGGAGTTCGTCCAGAAGGTTCGCCCGCATGATGCGGATCAGCGAGGCGAGGCCCGCGGTGCCGACGACGAGGATCGGCAGCCAGACATGGGCGAGGAAGTCGGCGAACTTCGCGAGCCCCCACGGCGCGTCCACCATCGCAGGTGAGAAGAGGCCACCGACGCTCGCGCCGAAATAGCTCACCGTCACGTACATCAGGACGAGGGCCAGAAGGAAGTTCGGGATCGCCAAGCCCAGGAAGCCCAGGAAGGTCGCGACGTAGTCGCCGATCGAATACTGGCGCACGGCCGAGTAGATGCCGATCGGCAACGCCAAGGCCCAGATGAACAGGAGCGTGCAGAAGGAGATGAGGAACGTGTAGCCGAGCCGTCCCCAGATGACGTCGGTGACGGGACGGTTCAGCTCGAAGGAAATGCCGAAGTCGCCGCGCGTCACGATGCCGGAGATCCAGTAGAAATACTGGATCCAGACCGGCTGATCGAGGCCGTAGCGCTGACGCAGCACCTCCACCGTGCCCATCTCCACCGCCCCGCCGCCGCTCGCCCAGTCGGCCATGAGCGTGGTGAGGTAGTCGCCGGGCGGCAGCTGGATGATGACGAAGGCCACGATCGAGACCGCGAACAAGGTGGGAACCATGTACGCGACGCGTCGCAGGATGAACCTGAGCATCCCGGTCTCCTTGCCGATGTTCGAGAAGGGGCGGCCGGCTCTCAGCCGGCCGCGCTGGCGGCTACCGCGTCAGGGCGCCGGCCGGTCGAAATACCACTGGGTCAGCGTCGGGGCGGGGTGCCAGAGATTGCCGGTGATCGGGATCGGCTCGAAGACGTTCTTGATGTCGCGGTTGATCAGCGCGTATTTCGGCATCGGGCGCGAGATGCCGATCGTGTAGAAATTGTCGGCCGCCTTTTCCAGATAGACCTTCATGGCCGCGAGCCGCGTCTCGTCGGTCACCGCCTCGTTGACCTTGTCGTAGAGCGCCATGTGCTCCTTCACCGCTGCCGGCGGCTCCTCGCCCTTCGAGTGGTCCGCGTACCAATCGGCCCATTTCGAGGCGAAGAAGATGTCGGCCTTCTGGAAGGGCATGTAGCAGCGCACGTCCGTATAGGCTTCGGCGCGCCCGCCCACACAGTTCCAGATATAGGCGTCCTGCTCGTTGGCGTACCACATGGAGTTGAGGCGCGCCCGGTCCGTGGTGCGGATCTGGATGTCCAGACCGACGTCGGCGGCGTATCGCTGCACCATCTGCATGATGTCGGGATAGGACAGGCCGAAGACGTCGGCGACCATGAAGGTGATCGTGAAGCGCTTGCCGTCCGGTCCGAGGCGGAAGCCCTGCGCGTCCTTCTTGTCGAGACCGATCCGGTCGAGGATCGCCTTGGACTGCTCGGGGTCGAACTCGACATACTGGTTCGCCAGACGCTCGTTGTAGAGCTCGTGCTCGGGCAGAGGCCCGACCTGGGCGGGCGCGCCCTGGCCGACATAAACGAGATCGATAATGTCCTGCCGGTTGATCGCGTGGCTGAGCGCGATGCGGAAGTCCTTGTTGTTGAAGAGCGCGTTCTTGATGGGGTCCTGAACGTTGAGGTTCAGGAGGAGCGTGGCGTCGTTGGCCGGCAGATCGGCGACGTCCATCAGCCGGTAGTGCCCCTGCTCCTGACTGTCGTAGAGAACGGACTTGTAGGTCGAGTTGTTGATGTGCCGGAAGGCATAGTCGAGCTCGCCGCTGGTCGCGCGCAGCAGCATGAGCTGCACGTCGTCGAGCTTGGCCCAGGTGATGGTATCGAGATAGGGCAGCTGGTTTCCGGCCGGATCGACCTTCCAGTAGTAGGGATTGCGGCTCGCCACGACGCGATCCTGGTCGGCATAGGGCACCGTCAGAACCCAGGGGTTCAAGGTCGGCAGCTCGAGATTCTGCCAGTAGACGGGCTGGAAGTTCGGCGAGACCTTGGAATTGAAGAGCGAGACCCAATCGCCCACCGAGGGGTTCTTGGCAAGCAGCGCCGGAATGCCGTCCTTGTTGTACTTCTCGTGGAACTGCGAGAGGTAGTGCTTGGGGTAGATGATCGGGGCGTGCCCCTGACCGTAGGCCAGTTGCTGAAGAAACAGGCCGTAAGGGCTCTCGAAGCGGAACACCACGGTCGCGTCGTCGACCTTCTCCACAACGACGGGCTTCCCCGCCACCGTGAAGGTCGGGTTCTTCGACGGTGTCAGCGCGGGGTTCGAGAAGACGTCCTCGTACCAGAACAGGATGTCGTCGGCCGTGAAGGGCGCGCCGTCCGACCAGCGCATTCCCTTGCGCAGCTTGAAGGTGAAGGTCTTGGCGTCGGGCGAGGCCTCGACGGTCTCGGCGATCGAGGGCACGACCTTGGTCCAGTCGGGCGTCCAGCGGACCAGCGTCTCGTTCGCGATGGTGCGGGTGATGTTGTACTGGTCGCCGCCGCCCAGAATCGTGGTGCGAAGGTTGCCGCCGTAGCGACCCGGCCCGTCGATCAACGTCTCGACGAAGGGTGTCGCGGGAAGACGCTCGGCGACCGCCGGCAGGCTGCCGTCGGAGACCTTGGCGTCGAGCATAGGCGCCTGACGAAACTCGGCGGCCCCGGCCACCCCCCATGACAGGGCGATCGCCGCACCGAGCGTCAGTTTCCATGCCAAGCGTTGCCGGACAGCGGATGCCATTGATTTTCCTCCCGTCGGAGCCCGCTTTCCGCAGTGTCCCCGCTTATTTTCCGACCCGCCCTCACCAGCAGATTTGCCATCATAACGCTCAGATCGTACATTATCTGTCAAATCGAATGTGTGAAAAAAGTATGGCAACCGAACTTCTCTTCGCTCGATCGCTGCCCAATGCCGAAGTCGACGCACTGGTGCCGGCGGCCGCCGGGCGCGTCTACGACCGATTGCTGGACGATATCCTGGCAGGGCATGTTCCGGCGGGCGCGCGTCTGAAGGTGACCGATCTCGCCAAGCGATACGGCACCAGCACCAATCCGGTGCGCGAGGCGCTTCAGCAGCTTCGCGGCGAGGGCTTCGTGGTGATCGAGCCGAACCGGGGCGCCCGCGTCCGCCCGATCGACGAAAGCTTCGTGCGGGACATGTACGAGATCAACGTCCTGATCGAACCCTATCTCGTCCGCTGGTTCGCCGATTACGCGACCGACGCCGACATTCTTCGCATGGAGGCCATTCAGGACGAGATCGAGGCGCTCGGCGTGGAGCGACACGACCGGTACGACCAACTCGACGAGCAATTCCACCGTGCCGTCTACGATCGGCACTACAATCGAAACGCGGTGGAGCTCTGGCACCGCTATCGAAAGACGCTCGGCACGATCAGCCGAGGCTTGACGATCGGACGATCTCGCTACGCGGCCCGGCAGGTGGAGCATCGCGAGCTTATTCGCTGCCTCAAGGAACAGGACGCGGTCGGTGCGGTGGCTGCGATCGAGACGCATGTGCGCGGGTCAGGTCGCTACATCATCGATCTCATGCGTTCGGAGCGCTAAGGCACGAGGGCAGCGAGCGGCGAGACCGTTGCGAAGCGACGATCGCCGAGCTGGCGCGGCCGTTCAAACCGAGCCGACCCACCGTCGCTCAAGGCATTCGAGCGGCCGATCGCGATCGAACGTGTCGATTCAGTGCGTCGCTTCGAGATGCTGGATGGCGGCCGAGAGGAAGCTCGCGAGGCTGGCGTGGCGCACGGGCACGAAGGGCTTGCGCATCTCGCGGCAATGCCGCTTGGCCGTGTTGACCGCGCCGTGGCTGACGCAGTCGACCGGGAAGAAGACCGCGTCGGCGCGCGCCACGAGCCCCGGCAGGAGGCTGTGGTTGTTCTCGACGCCGCCGTCATGGGTCAGGAGCTCCCCGCCTTTGGTCCGGATCAGGTCGCGCAACCTTTCGACCTGACCCGGACGGCCGCCGACATAAAGAAACGTCGCGCCGCGGAAGTCGATCGCCTCGGCCTCCTCGCCCGGCCCGGCCAGCACCTCGTCCAATTGCGCCAATTCCCGCTTGAGTTCGGCCTCCCGGGTCTCGGCGGCGGAAAGGGCGCGCTCCGTTCGCGTCTGCGCCGCCTGCGCTGCCGCAAGCTCCGTCTCCAAGCGCGCGCACCGTTCTTCCGCCACATCCGCGCGCCGGAGCAAATCGAGCCGGTTGCGCTCGTCCGGAGCAGGCTTTGCGGGCTCGGTCGGCAAAACCTTCGTCAGCGCTTCGAGTTCGCCGATCCGGTGGTCCCGCCGCTCGATCTCGGCGACCTTCTCCTGAAGCCGCGCCTGCTGCCGGGCGATGGTGTCCTCGCGCTCCGCCAGCGTTTCCTCCAGGCGCCGCAGGCGGGCCAGGTCGAGGCGATTGGACGTGCCGACGAGATGCGAGAGCATGTGCACCTCGCCGAACGCTTCCCGAACCAGGAGGTCGTCGGTCATCGGATGGGTCAGCGTCGCCCAGTAGGCGCCGGGGATATCGCCGGCCTCCAGCGCCGCACGCCACAGGCCGGCCACCTCGTCGCGCGTCGTCGCCTTGTTGAACCGGCGCACGAAGGTTTCGTGCTTGCGGTCGAGAAGCTTGTTCAGAAGCTTGCCCGCGAGGTCTCCGAGGCTCGCGGCCTGGACGGCGCGATGGTGGATCGCGTGGCTGCTCGCCGTCCTCGTGTTGGTGTCCCCCAGCTTGGCCAGAAGTTGCCTGAGCTCCCCCGTCGTGAGGCAGGTGCCGACGATGGAGCAGTGAAGGTTCGTGGACAGATCCCAGATCCGGTCCCTGTCCTTCCGCCTCGCCCTTGGCGCAGGCCCTTCCGCCGCAGGCTCGAACGAAACCGGGCTCGGCTCGAACCGAACCGCGGGCGGCAGCTGGCGCAGGAGGATGGACATGGGCTCGACCCTCTCGTTATGTCCATACGGATATAACGGAAGAACCGGCGCGGCAACCGCCCTGCGGCGCGGTGCCGGTCCGTTTATGTCGTGGGCGTCTCGGCGTCCGTGGCGGGGGCGAGCCATCGCTCGAGTTCGCGCAGCGAGGACCGCGCCTGTTTGGCCACCAGTTCCTCGGTCTCCCGATAAACGCGGACGAGATGCTGGCCCCGCGCCGTCAACTCGGCGCCGCCGCCCTTCAGGCCGCCGTTTCGGGTTTCCACCACGGGCTGGTCGAACATCCCGTTCATTTCCTCGACCAGCAGCCATGCCCGCCGATAGGACATGCCGTATTCCCGCCCTGCCGCGGAGATGGAGCCCGTGGTGCCGATCGCCTCGAGGAGAGCGATCTTGCCGTGGCCGATCCGGCCTTGCGATCCGAGGTCGAACCGCAGAGTAATTCTCGAAGTCATGGCGCCGGTCCGACCGCTGGGCATCAGGCCAAAGTCGTTCGCCGGCCCCCATGGGTCAAGGCTCGGGCGCCCACAATTTAGAACCGTTATATTCGAGCGGACATAACGTTGACGGCGCCTCCAATCGGGCGCAGGTTGCCGCCGTGCGAGGGCTTCGTCCGGCAGGGATCGGACGGCGGGTCGTGTCCGGCGGTCGATCGGCGCCCCCTCCGCACCGCCTCGGGCGACGTGGGAGCGCGCCCGGATCGGCGAAACAACACGGCCGCCGGCCATGATGCCACCGGGAGGAACCCATGTACCAGCAAGCCATCGACCAGGTTTCCAAGAAGGTCCTGATCCGCGATCGCTACGACAACTTCATCGGCGGACAATGGGTCGCGCCGACGGACGGGCGCTATTTCGACAATCCGAGCCCGGTCACGGGCCAGACGCTCTGCCATGTCGCCCGTTCGTCGGCGGCGGATGTCGAGCTTGCCCTGGACGCGGCCCACAAGGCGCGCGAGGGATGGGGCAAGACGGCGCCCGCCGAGCGCGCCAAGCTGCTCAACCGCGTCGCCGAACGGCTGGAGGAGAATCTCGATCTCCTCGCCATGGTCGAGACGCTCGACAACGGCAAGCCGATCCGCGAGACCACCCACGCCGACCTGCCGCTCGCGGTCGACCATTTCCGCTACTTCGCCGGCTGCCTGCGCGCCCAGGAAGGCTCGATCTCCGAGATCGACGAGGACACGGTCGCCTACCATTTCCACGAGCCGCTCGGCGTCGTCGGCCAGATCATTCCCTGGAACTTTCCGTTGCTGATGGCGGTCTGGAAGCTCGCCCCGGCGCTCGCCGCCGGCAATTGCGTGGTGCTGAAACCCGCCGAGCAGACGCCGCTCTCGATCCTCGTCTTCGCCGAGCTGATCGCCGACATCCTGCCCGAGGGCGTCCTCAACATCGTCAACGGCTTCGGCCTGGAGGCCGGCAAGCCGCTGGCGCAGTCCAAGCGCATCGCCAAGATCGCCTTCACCGGCGAGACGACGACCGGCCGGCTCATCATGCAATACGCCTCCGAGAACCTCATTCCCGTCACGCTGGAACTCGGCGGCAAGTCGCCCAACATCTTCTTCGCCGACGTGATGGACGAGGACGACGACTTTCTCGACAAGGCGCTGGAAGGCTTCGCCATGTTCGCGCTGAACCAGGGCGAGGTCTGCACCTGCCCCAGCCGGGCCCTGGTGCACGAGTCGATCTACGATCGCTTCATGGAGAAGGCGGTCGCCCGCGTGAAGGCGATCAAGCAGGGCCACCCGCTCGACCCGACGACCATGATCGGCGCTCAGGCCTCCAACGAGCAGATGGAGAAGATCCTCTCCTATCTCGACATCGGGCGGCAGGAAGGGGCGCAGGTGCTGACGGGCGGCAAGCGAGCAGACCTCGGCGGCGAGCTCTCACAGGGCTTCTATATCGAGCCGACGATCTTCGCCGGCCACAACAAGATGCGCGTCTTCCAGGAGGAAATCTTCGGCCCGGTTGTGTCGGTCGCAAAGTTCAAGGACGATGCCGACGCGCTCGCCATCGCCAACGACACGCTTTACGGCCTGGGCGCCGGCGTCTGGACCCGGAACGGCACGCGGGCCTACCGCTTCGGCCGCGCCATCCAGGCGGGCCGCGTCTGGACGAACTGCTACCACGCCTATCCCGCGCATGCCGCCTTCGGCGGCTACAAGCAGTCCGGCATCGGGCGCGAAACGCACAAGATGATGCTGGATCACTACCAGCAGACCAAGAACATGCTGGTCAGCTACTCGCCCAAGAAGCTAGGCTTCTTCTGAGCAAAAGGCCGCGAAGGGCGGCGGGGGTCTTTCTCCCGCCGCCTTGCCCGCTTTCACGGAGGTCATCATGGACAAGGTCACGGCCACGCCGGAGGCCATGGCGTTCCTGGCCGAGATCGTCGCGGACCACGGCCCGGTGCTGTTTCACCAGTCCGGTGGGTGCTGCGACGGGTCCTCGCCCATGTGCTATCCCAGGGGCGAGTTCCGTATCGGCGATGGCGACGTTCTCTTGGGCCGACTTGCCGACGACACGCCCGTCTATATCGGCGGGGCGCAGTTCGAGGTGTGGAAGCACACCGATCTCATCCTCGACGTGGTGCCGGGACGAGGCGGCATGTTCTCGCTCGACAATGGCCGGGAGCGGCGTTTCCTGACCCGCTCCACGGTCTGCGCCGCCCCGCAATAGCTTACTGCGCGCTCACCACGTTGAAGCCCTGCTTCTCGAAGGCGGCCTTCGCCTTGGCGGAGCGCAGATAGGTCTGGAACGTCGCAGCGTCGGCATGGGTGGCGTCCGCCGTCTGGGCGACGGGGTAGAGGATCGGCGGGTGGCTGTCCTGCGGGAACGTGCCGACGATCTTGACGGACGGGTCGGACGCCGCGTCGGTCTTGTAGACGATGCCGAGCGGCGCCTCGCCCCGGGCAACCAGAACCAGCGCGGCGCGGACGTTCTCGGCTTCCGCCACGTTGCCCTTGACGCTGTCCCAGACGCCGAGCTTTTCCAACGCCGCCTTTCCATACTTGCCGGCGGGAACGCTCGCGACGCTGCCCATGGCAAGCTTGCCCCCGGCGAGAAGGTCCTTCAGCGGAAAGCCTTCACGGATCTCCGTCGTGGTCGCGGCGTCCTTGGGCGCGATCAGGACGATGTCGTTTCCGAGAAGCGTCTCCCGCGTATCGGTTTTGATCAGTTTCTTGCCCTCGAGATAGTTCATCCAGTCGAGGTCGGCCGAGACGAACAGGTCGGCCGGGGCGCCGCTTTCGATCTGCTTGGCAAGCGCCGAGCTTGCCGCATAGGAGATCGTGACGGACTTGCCCGTCTCCGCCGTCCAGGCCGTGTTGATCTCGTCGAGCGCGTTCTTCAGGCTTGCCGCGGCGAAGACCACGGGCGCCTTGTCCTGCGCATGGGCCGGTTGCCCCGGCAGGAACGCAAGTCCGAGGCATGCGGTCGCGCCCGTAAGCAGGGCGAGGAAGGATCTACGGCTGGGCATGGTTGTCTCCCGATCAGAGCGATATGGCCAGCCAGATATAACGGTCTTGCCGCCGAGGGGAAGCGTGGTTTGTCGCGCCGCGATCTCGTGCGCCCAAAACCTGATCGGGAGATCGATCGCGACCCTGCCCGGCGGGGTGGCGGGACGCCGATCGCGCCCGGCCTCGACGCCGCGCCGCTTCCCGATTGCGAGCCCGATCGCCGTGGAGGGCGCCGGCTTTCGCGAGGAGCCGTCTACCGGCAGGTGCGATCGAATGTCTCCCGGGCCGTCTCGACCCGGCCGAGATTTTCCTCCGCCCAGATCCAGACGCCGCAGAAGGCCGCGCCAAGACTGAGGCCGAGTTCGGTGAGCTTGTAGTCGACGCGCGGCGGCACCACGGCATGGACAGTTCGCGTCACCATCCCGTCGCGCTCCATCTGCCGCAGCGTCTGCGTCAGCATCTTCTGACTGATGCCCGCGACATGGCGCGAAAGCTGGGTGAAGCGCAGCTCCTCGTGCTCGCTCAGGACCTCGAGCACGATCATGGTCCATTTGTCGGCCACACGCCCGATCAGATCGTTGACCAGCGCTTCCACCCTGGGGTCGCTGTCGGCCGGCGGCTTGGTCTGGGCGATGGCCCGCGCCCTGCGGACCGTGGCGTCGTCGAAGGGAAGGCTGGACATCGCGTCACTCTCCGAAAGGTGCGTATGGATATTTTCGGTGCCTTCTTCCTATCGCATCGTGGATCGACAGATAAGAGCGCATCGAACCCAGGCAGGAGCTTTCCCATGAAGCAGACCGGCAACACCATTCTCGTCACCGGCGGCGGTTCCGGCATCGGCGAAGCGCTGGCCCAGCGCTTCCACGACAACGGCAACACCGTGATCGTGGCCGGACGCCGAAAGGAGGCGCTGGAGCGCGCCTGCGAAGGGCGCGCCGACATGCACGCCATCACCCTCGACATCGAAAGCGCGGCGGGAGTGGCCGACTTCGCCGAGCGGCTGCTCGCCGCCCACCCCGCCCTCAACGTCATCGTCAACAATGCCGGCATCATGCGCTTCGAGGCTTTGGACCAGAGCCGCGATCTCACGGACGCGGAAGCGACGGTGACCACCAACCTCCTCGGGCCGATCCGCCTGACGAACGCCCTGATCGACCACCTCGTCGCTCGGCCCGATGCCGCCATCGTCAACGTGACCTCGGGGCTGGCCTTCGTGCCGCTGGTCACGACGCCCACCTACAACGCCACCAAGGCGGCCATGCACTCCTACACCGTGTCGATGCGCGAGGTGTTGAAGGGGCGGGTCGAGGTCATCGAGCTCGCGCCGCCCGCCGTGCAGACCGGTCTCACCCCAGGCCAGGAAAGCCGCCCCGGCTACCTGCCGCTCGAGGCCTTCATCGACGAGGTCATGGCGCTCTTCGCGAGCGAGCCGACGCCGCGGGAGATCCTGGTGGAGCGGGTCGGGTTCCTGCGCCGCGCGGAAGCCGAAGGGCGCTTCGACGACACGCTGCGCACGCTGAACGAGATGGCCGCCAAGGCGCACGAGGGCTGACGCACCGAACCATCGCGTGACCGGAGCCTGCGATCCGTCGCCTCCGGTCGCGCCTCACGGGCGCGGAAAACCCGCGTCAGGCCGGCAGGAAGCCGAACGATGCGAGGATCGCGCCCCCGCTCAAGCCGCCAGATCGTTCGGGTTGCGAGGGGCTCGTCAGACCGGGTCGCTGCCCTCTGCGTAGATCGCGGCGAGCCTCTCGATGCCCTCCCGGTCTTCCCCGTCGAAGCGCGAGGGAATGGGACTGTCGAGATCGAGGACGCCGACCACCCGCCCCTCCCGAAGCAGCGGAACCACGAGCTCCGAACGGGAGGCGGCGTCGCAGGCGATGTGACCGGGAAAGGCATGGACATCGTCCACGAGAACCGTCGCGGCCCGTTCGACGGCGGTCCCGCACACGCCCCGGCCGACCGGAATGCGCACGCAGGCGGGCTTGCCCTGGAAGGGGCCGAGCACGAGTTCGGAGTTCGCCCGGAGAAAGTAGAAGCCCGCCCAGTTCAGGTGAGGTAGCGATGTGAACAGGAGAGCCGAGAGATTGGCCGCATTGGCGATACCGTCCCGTTCGCCGGCGATGAGGGCCGCGAACTGTCCCGCCAAAGCCTCGTAAAGCTCAGGCTTCGTTGCGTGCTCTTCGGCTGGGCTCGTCACGAACATGGTCTCGATCCTCCGAACGAATGCGCGGCACGCGGCCTGGCACGCTCCTGAGGGAAGGTTGGGCGCGGGTGCCGCTCCGGCTCAGGCCTTCGCCCTCTCGCGCTTAAGGCTGGCCATGTCAACAAACCGCCTATCCATGCCGACGCAAAGCGCAAGCGCCCGGGAATATGACACCTTTCGAGCTGTTGGAATCCGTCGGCCAGTCGCTGTATTCTCCGGGATATAGCCGATGCGCCAAACCTCTATGGTGGTTGGAGGCCGGGAGATTCGCGGCGCCCCGTTTGGGGCCGTTTCGAAAGGAGATTTCATTGACCGAAGACGCCGACATTCGCCTGTTTTCCTACGGCACGCTTCAACAGGAGAACGTTCAGATCGCGTCGTTCGGGCGCAAACTGGCTGGGGCGCCGGACGCGATCCGAGGCTTTCGGCGCGAGATGCTGGAGATCACGGACCCAGCCGTCCTCGAAACGAGCGGGGAGCGCTTTCACCCCGTCGTCATGCCGTCGGACGACGCCTCGGATCTCGTCGAGGGGACGCTCTTCCGGATCACGGGCGAAGAGCTTGCAGCCGCGGATCGCTACGAGGTGGACGATTATCGGCGCGTGGAGGCGACGACCGTGTCGGGCCTTCTCGCCTGGGTGTATGTCCGGGCATGATGTCGCGCGAACGCCCGAGTGCGCGGATGCTCCTCGTCCGGCTCGAAGGCCCAGCCTCGCGGCGCGTCTGCCCTCCCCTCACGCCGACCGGCCTTGCGTCACCCGCTGTTGGAGACGCGACTGGCTGCGGTCGGTAGGCTGAGGCGATGGCGATCCTTCCCCGCCTTTATTCCGACAACGATGTCGCGGGCATGCTCTATGCGCCGGGAGACGATCCGGACACCGTTCTCGCGGAGTTCATGCGCCTGTTGCTGGCGGAGGGCTGGGACGTTCTCGGCATCCTTCAGCGGCGCGTGGCGGATGCTCCCTCGAAAAGCCGTTCCGTGGAGTTCGTTCTGGCTCCGGAGATGGAATGGCCGGAAGCCGGAAGCGACGAAGGCCGGTACGAGGGACGCGCGTCCGACAGACTTCCCGAACTCGGACACCGCCTTGCGGGTGCGCTGGATCGAAAGCCCGACCTCATCCTGCTCAACCGCTTCGGCCGCGCCGAGCTCGAGGGCGGCGGACTGGTCGAAATCCTGTCCGCCGCCCTCGTCGATATCGTGCCGATCGCCGTGGCCGTTCCGATCGGGCTGCGCGACGCCTGGGTCCGAAGCACCGGTGGGCTGGCGGTCTCCGTGCGCCCGGACGCCCAAAGGCTCCTGCACTGGTGGCGCTCGCTGGGCAACGGACCGCGTTCCCAGGAAACCAAGCGTTCAGGCTGACGCGAACGGGCCTTCCGCGCTCCCCTCCCCACTCCGCGATAGGCCGCTCCCGTTCGGCAAGCGCCGCCGCCGCCGACTCGTCTCAGAAGGCGCGGGCGAGGAGCTTCAGGAAACCTTCCGCGAACACGGCCGGACCGATGCGGAAACTGGGGGCGGCAGTCGATCTCGGCAATACAACCATAGAAAGAAAGCCGCCAAGGGCGTGTTCGACTTCGTTTGTTGGCAGGCTTTAAAAATTGACAGGCAGACTATGCATGAACTGCATTTAAGTGTTCTTATAAAGTCAACCGTCGTCGCCTCGAGTTGGCACGCTTCCTGCTGAGGTCGTTCCGACGTGTCGATGGGTGTGGGGCTTCAGACCTCGCCGATCGGGTGCTGAACTCTTGTTCGCCGGCCCCGTGGCCGGAACCGGGTAGGAAGGCGTGCGATGCGAATGAGCTATTCCACCAACCAGAGCCCAGGCGGCCAGCGCAAGCAGTTCTGGCAGGACGCGGTTTCGCGGACCTACTTCCCGCTCGACATCCAATTCCGCAACGCGCAGGAGTTCGCGGGCGATCTCGACTTCTGGTCGCTCGGCCAGGTCTCGATCTCGCGCAACCATTGCGACGGGCTGCTCTATCGGCGGCGGGAGCGCCATCTCGTGTCGGAGCGCGAGGAAAGCTATCTCATCACCGTGCCGGACATCGCCGAGATCCGCTTTTCGCAGGACAATCAGGACGTGACCTGCCGACCCGGGCAGTTCCTGATCGAGCGCAGCCACCTGCCCTATGAGTTCAGCCACCGCGAGCGCGCCGCGCTCTGGGTGATGAAGGTGCCGAGCGCACTGCTTCGTTCGCGCATCGCGCGGCCCGAGCGGCTGGCGACCCTTCAGTTCGACGCCAGCCGCAGCGTCGGCGCCCTGTTCGTGGACATGGTGCGCATGACGGCGCCACGTCTGGACGAGATGGACGAGGCGGCGCGCGACCGCATGGGCGGCCATCTCGTGGATCTCCTGGCCATGGCGGTGGAGGCCGACCAGCGCGTCCTGTCGGGCTCGCGCTCATCGGTGCGCAACGCCCATCTTCACCGCGCCGAGCATTTCATCCGCGCGCGCCTTCGCGAAACCGACTTGTCGCCGCAGCGCATCGCGGAGGGCTGCGGCATATCCTTGCGCTACCTCCACCAGCTCTTCGAGGCCGAGGGCACCACGGTCTGCGCCCATATCCGCACCCAGCGCCTTCTGATGTGCGACTCGCTCCTGAAGGATCCGCAGAACCATCGCCGCGCCATTTCCGAGATCGCCTACGAGTGGGGCTTCGGCGATCAGGCGCAGTTCAGCCGGAACTACCGTGCCCAGTTCGGCCGAAGCCCAAGCGAGACCCGCGCCGCCGCGCGCGGGTGATCATCGATAGTGCAACGCACAAAGGCGCCTAAGACTTGGGCGGCGAGTGCGCGCCGGCGCAAGGATTGATGCGCTGGCCGACAAGAGCGGCCCGGCGAAAGCCTCTTTAATCCCCCGGCAACCTTTCGAAAATCACCGACCGTCCTTGTGAGAACGGGCGAGGATCGCATCGATCCCTCGCGCCGCCGGGCACTCTCGTGCCGACAAGCCCGGTCGAAGCATGGGATGTGCCGCCTTGCAGAATCTTCGCGTCGCCGTCGATGTCGGCGGCACCTTCACCGACATCTGCATCATGGACGAGGACACCGGCCTCATCCGCATCGAGAAGACGTCCTCCACCAAGGACCCGATCGAGGGAATCCTCGCCGGTGTCGGCAAGGCGGGGATCGACCTGTCCAAGGTCGCCCTGTTCAGCCACGGCACCACGGTCGCCACCAACGCGCTGATCACGCGCCGTCTGCCGCGCACCGCCATGGTGTGCAGCGCCGGCTTTCGCGACGTGCTCGAAATCCGCCGCGCCAACAAGGAAGACCTTTGGGACGTCTACAAGGACGTCGTGAAACCCTATATCCCGCGCCGCGACCGGCTGACGGTGCCTGAGCGCGTCGATTCCGCCGGCAAGGTGGTCGAGCCGCTGGACGAGGCGGCCGCGCGCGATGTCGCGCGCATTCTCAAGAAGCGCGGCGTCGAGGCCATCGCCGTCTGCTTCATGAACGCCTATCTCAACGGCGAGCCGGAACGGCGCATGCGCGAGATCCTGCTGGAGGCCATGCCGGACGTGCCGGTGTCGATCTCCTCGCAGGTCCTGCCCGAGATCTTCGAGCACGAGCGCTTCTCGACCACCGTCGCCAACGCCGCCCTTTCGCCGGTCGTCGTCAGCTACACGACGCGCCTGGGCGAGCGCTTGGCGACGGAGGGCTACACCCGCGATCTCCTCCTCCTGCACACCGGCGGCGGCGTGATGACGCCGGCCAGCGTCAAGGATTTCGCCGCGCGGCTCGCGGGCTCCGGCATCGCGGCGGGCGCTATCGCCTCGCGCCACATCGCCTCGCTCTGCGGCTATCCCAACTCGATCGGCCTCGACATGGGCGGCACGTCCACGGACGTCTCGCTCGCCTACGAGGGCCAGTCGCGCGTCACCAAGGACTGGTTCATCGAGTTCGGCTATCCCATCCGCTTCTCCTCGATCGAGGTGCTGACCATCGGCGCGGGCGGCGGCTCGCTCGCCTGGACCGACGAGGCGGGAAGCTTACGCAACGGACCGCAGTCGGCAGGCGCCTTTCCCGGCCCCGCCTGCTACGGCAACGGCAACCGCCAGCCCACCAACACCGACGCCAACGTCACGCTCGGGCGCCTCGGCACGAGCCTTGCCGGCGGCAAGGTGCAGCTCGACGCCTCGCTCGCCCGCCAGGCCGTCGAAGAAGGCGTCGGCAAGCCCTTCGGCCTCTCGGCCGAGGCGGCGTCCGACGCGATCCTGCGCGTGGCCAACGCCAACATGTCGGACGCCGTGCGCCTGATCTCGATCAGCCGCGGCTACGACCCCCGCGACTTCGCCCTCGTCGCCTTCGGCGGGGCCGGCGCGCTGCACGGGGTGGATGTCGCGCGCGAGCTCGCCATTCCCGCCGTGATCGTGCCGCCCAATCCCGGCGTCACCTCGGCGCTCGGCTGTCTCCTCGTCGACATGCAGCACGACTTCTCCGAGAACTGCATGGTGGAGGGCACGGAGGCCGAGCCCGCCGACATCGAGGCCCGCTTTGCCCGCATCGAGCGCGAGGCGCTGGACCGGCTGACGCACGAGGGCGTGGCGACAAGCGATATCGTGCTCCAGCGCTCGATCGACATGATGTATCGCGGCCAGTGGCGCTCGCTCGCCGTCTCGGTGCCGAGCCCGATCACCTCGATCGAGGCGCTGGTCGCCGACTTCCACCGCGAGCACCAGCGCGAATACAATTTCCGCCGCGACGACGCGCCGGTCAGCTTCTTCCGCGTCAACGTCAAGGCGATCGGCGTCGTGCCGAAGGCCGAACTCGCCGTCCACGAGCCGACGGGTGTAACCCCAGATCCCGTTTCGCGCCGCACGGTCTGGTTCGACAACGCGCCCCACGACACGCCGGTCTACAGCCGCGACGACCTGCCCTGCGGCTTCTCCTTCCGGGGGCCGGCGATCGTCGGACAGGTGGACTCCACCGTGGTCGTGCCGCCCGGCTCGCTCGCCGAGGTCGACAAATATCTGAACATCATCATCCGCGTGAAGGGCTGAACGAGATGGCCAGCGAACAGACGCTCGACCCCGTGACCTTCGAGGTCCTCAAGAATTCCTTCATCACCAGCGTCGACCAGATGGGCGAGCAGGTGCTGCGGACCTGCTATTCCTTCGTGATCTACAACCACGACTTCTCCTCCGCGCTGCACGACGCCGACGGCGAGTGCGCCGCCCAGGGCAACCAGGACATCGCCGTCCACGTCGGCACCCTGCATTTCACATGCAAGGACGTGATGCGCGCCTTCGAGGGTGACATGCATGACGGCGACGTCTTCGCCATCAACGATCCCTATGCCGGCGGCACGCACTTTTCCGACGTGCGCCTGATCCGGCCGATCTTCTCGAACGGCGAGATCATCGCCTTCGCGCAGTCCAACGGCCACTGGTCGGACATGGGCGGCTCGGTGCCCGGCTCCTTCGACGTGACGGCGCGCGACATGTTCCGCGAGGGCCTGCGCATCACGCCGGTGCGGCTCTACGACAAGGGCGTGTTCCGGCGCGATGTGGCCAACATGATCGCCTCCAACACGCGCGATCCCGCCTCGATCCTCGGCGACATCCAGGCGCAGGCCGAGGGGACGGCCGTCTGCGCCCGCGAGATTTTGCGCCTCGTCGAGAAATACGGCCGCGACACGGTGAAGACGGGTCTTGCCGAAGTGCAGGACTATGTCGAGCGTGCCGTGCGCCAGCGCATCGCGGCGCTGCCCGACGGCACCTGGGAAACGGTGGACTATATCGACCGCGACCCGGCGGGGGGCGAGGGCATGATCCCGATCCGCATCAAGATGACGATCCGGGGCGACAAGGCCTATTACGACTTCACCGGCAGCCACCCCACCATCGCCTCGATCTACAACTCGGCCTTCGGCGCGACCTTCTCGGCGGTCGCGGCGGGCATGAAGACCTTCTTCCCCGACCTGCCGCTGAATTCCGGCTTCTACCGCGCCTTCGAACTGACGGTGCCGGAAGGCTCGATCGTGGACGCCAAGTGGCCCGTCGCGGTGACGGGCTTCCTGATGCCCTTCGAGAAGATCATGAACTCGATCTACGAGATGTGGTCGGAGCTGATGCCCGAGCGCGCGCTCGCCTGCACCTTCAACCTCGAATATCTCCTCACCGGCGGGCGCGACGCGCGGTCCTCCGACAAGCCGATCTTCATGTTCTACGACTGGCTGCCCGGCGGCTGGGGCGGGCGCAACGGCAAGGACGGCGCCAATGCCACGACCTCGTGCTTCGGCACCGGCATGATGGCCCAGCCCATCGAGGGGCAGGAGCGCACGACGCCGATCCTGATGACCGAGTGCGAGATGCAGCGCGATTCCGGCGGCCCCGGCGAGTGGCGCGGGGGCGTCGGCGTCCTCAAGGGTTCGCGCATGCTCCAGTCGGAGGAGACCGTGATCTCCTATATCTGCGACCGCGAGCGGGCGATCGTCTGGGGCATCGAAGGGGGCCTGCCCTCGAGCCCGCACGGGCTGACGCTGAAGCGCGTCGGCACGGACGAGACGGTGCGCCTCGGCACGATCTTCTCCGACGTCTCGCTGAAGGAAGGCGACCATTTCTGGCGGCCGACGGGCGGGGGCGGCGGCTTCGGCGATCCGTTGAAGCGCGGCCCGGCCCATGTCCTCGAGGATGTCGCCGACGACTACGTCTCGGTGGAGCGCGCCGCCAAGGACTATGGCGTCGTGATCAGGACGATCGACGCCGAGCTCTGCGAGTACGAGGTCGACGAGGCGGCGACGCGGGCGCTGCGCGCCGAGATCGCGAGCGAGCGCACCGGCTGGGCCCGCACCGATCCCGAAACGGTGGCCGAGCGGTTCCGGGCCGGCGAGATCGACATGCTCGACGTGATCCGCCGCCATGCCGTGATCCTCCATTGGGGCACGGGCGAGCTTCTGCCCGAATCCACCCGCCAGTTCCGCGAGAGCTTCGAGCGCCGCTCGGTCGCCAAATGGGCGGCCGCCTGACGAGACCTGCCCAAACGGGCGGGGCCGGTACGCCCCGCTCCCCCTTCCCTCCCAAGCCCAAGGATCGATGCCATGACGTCTTTCGAAGCAATGACGCGCGCCCTCGGCTTCGCGACCTGCCTGTCCCTTGCAGCGGCTCTTCCCGCCTCGGCCGAGGAGAGCTGGTTCCCGATGAAGATCTTCGATTCCTCCTCCGGCACGCCGACCCCGGCCGAATACACGCCGGTCGGCAAGGCCGAGAAGCCCTACAATCTCTGTGTCCTGTTTCCGCACATGAAGGACAGTTTCTGGGTCGCGGTCGCCTACGGCGTCGTGAAACAGGCCGAAGCCGCCAACGTCAACATGACGCTCTACGAGGCCGGCGGCTACGAGAACCTGCCGCGCCAGCTTTCCCAGTTCGACGACTGTCTGGCGAGCGGGGCGGACGCCATCATCGTCGGCGCCATCTCGGGCGCCGGCCTCGCGCAGAAGTTCGACGAGGCCAAGGCCAAGGGCGTGCCGGTGGTCGGCGTCGTCAACCCGGTGCCGATCGAGAAGCTGCCGGCCGCCAACTTCGTCGACTTCGCGGCCATGGGGGGCGTGACCGCCAAGGGTCTCCTCGCCAGCCTCGGGTCCGGCGAGACCGCCAACGTCGTCACCTTTCCCGGCCCCGCCGGCTCGGGCTGGGCGGAAAGCTTCAACGAGGGTTTCAAGAAGGAGGTCGCCGGCAACGCGAACGTCAAGATCCTCGACGAGAAGTTCGGCGATAGCGGCGTCGCGGTCCAGCTCCAGCTGATCCAGGACGCGCTCCAGACCTATCCCGACATGAACGTCATCTGGGGCACGGCACCGACGGCCGAGGCGGCGGTCGGCGCGGTGGCCGAAGCCGGCCGCACCGACATGAAGATCATCTCCTCCTACGAGAACCAGGCGATGCTCGACGCGCTCAACCGCGGCGACATCCTCGCCTTCGCCACCCAGTATCCTGTGGGCGAAGGGGCGATCGGCATCGACCAGGCGATCCGCCTCATCGAGAAGAAGCCGGTGGTCAAGCTCGTTCAGCCCGAAGCGGCCGTGATCGACAAGACGACAGTGCCGAACGTCAAGATGGATCTCGTCCTGGCGCCCGCCGACTGGACCCCGGTCTACTCGGTCAAGGCCAAGTAGTCGTCTGCGCGGCATGGAGATCGGCATGGAGCATCCCCACGGGCAGGCCGGAGAAACGGAGCCGCTGCTCCGCCTCGCCGGCATCACCAAGCGCTTCACGGGCGTCCTCGCCCTCGACGGCGTCGATCTCGACGTGCGCGCGGGCGAACTCCATGTCCTTTTCGGCGAGAACGGGGCCGGCAAGTCGACGCTGATCAACGTCATCTCCGGCACCTTTGCGCCCGACGCCGGCTCCTTCCGCTTCGGGGCCGAGGAGATCGGCCGCCTGTCGCCGCACCGGGCGCGCCAGATCGGCATCAGCCCGGTGTTTCAGGAATTCTCGCTGGTGCCGAGCCTGACGGTCGAGGAGAACCTCTTTCTCGGCCGCGAGGCCTCGGTCGGCGGCGTCCTCCGGGCGGGCGCCATGCGCCGGCGCGCGCGCGAACTGATCGCCGAGCTCGGCTTCGACCTCGATCCGGTCGCCCGGGTGGACGATCTGTCGCGCGCCCACCAGCAGATGACCGAGATCGCGAAAGCCCTCCTCGGCAAGGTCCGCCTCCTGATCCTCGACGAGCCCACCGCCTCGCTCACCGAGCGCGAGACGGGGCGTCTCTTCGAGCTGATCGCGCGCCTGAAGCGCGAAGGCGTCGGCATCATCTACGTCTCGCACCGCATGCGCGAGATCCGCGCGCTCGCCGACCGCGTCACGGTGCTGCGCGACGGGCGCCACATCCGCACCCTCGACGCCGCCACGGCGACCGATGGCGAGCTGGTCGAGCTGATGACGGGCCGGCGCATCGACGTCCTGTTTCCGCAGATCACCCACACGCCCGGCCCCGTCGCGCTCGACGTCGAGAACCTGTCGACCGCGGACGGGACGGTCGCGGGCGTGAACTTCCATGCCCGCGCCGGCGAGATCACCGGCATCGCCGGTCTCGTCGGCTGCGGCAAGTCCGAGCTGGTGCGCGCGGTCTACGGGCTGGAGCCGATCGCGGGCGGGCGCATCCGCCTCCACGGCACGCCCTACGAGGCCCCCTCGCCGCGCGAGACCCTGCGCCGGGGCGCCGCCTATTTTCCGGCCAATCGCGTCACGGAGGGCCTCGCCCTGTCTCGGCCGATCCGCGAGAACGCGTCCATGACGGCGCTCGACCTGCCCCGCTTCGCGCGCGCCGGCATCCTCAAGGCCAAGGCCGAGCGCGCGCTCGTCGCCCCGATCATGGAGCGGCTGAAGCTTCGCCCACCGAACATCGAGCGCGCGGTCGGCAACCTGTCGGGCGGCAACCGGCAGAAGGTCATGCTCGGCCGCGCGCTGACGCGCGACCTCACGGTCTTTCTGTTCGACGAGCCGAGCGTCGGCATCGACGTCGGCGCCAAGCTCGAGGTCTACGACTTCATGAAGCGCCTGGTGGAAGGGGGCGCCGCCGTGGTCGTGGTCTCTTCCGAGCTGCCGGAGGTGCTGGCCCTGTCCAATCGCCTCTACGTCATGCACCACGGGCGGATCGCGGCCGAGCTGACGGGCACGGAGAAGACCGAGACCAACGTCCTCGCGAGCTTCTTCCGCGACGAGCGCGCGGGAGCGGCCGCATGAGCGTGCTCGCCGTCCGCCGCCCGCGCGGCCTGTCGCTGCGCGTCGGCATGCTGCCGATCGCGCTTCTCCTGCTCGTCGTCGTCATGTCGCTGGTCTCGCCGCAGTTCTATGGGCCGGCCAACGTCCTCAATATCCTGCGCAACGCGTCCTTCCTGACGATCGTGGCGCTCGGTCAGGCCATCGTCATCATTGCCGGCGGCTTCGACCTGTCGGTCGGCGCCGTGGTGGCGCTGGCGAGCGTCGTCACCGCCAAGGTCATGGGCTGGGCGGGGGGCGTCTTTCCCGGCAACGACGCGCTGATCGTCGCGATCGGCCTGGCGGCGGGCCTCGGCTCAGGGCTAGCGGTCGGCCTCGTCAACGGGTTCTGCGTGTCGCGCCTCAAAGTGTCGGGCTTCGTTGTCACGCTCGGCACCATGTCGGCGGCCGCCGGCGTCGGATTGATGATCACCAGCGGCATCCCGGTCTATGGCATGCCCGACGGCTTCGTGAAGGGTTTCGGCCGGGGCCAGGCCTTCGGCCTGCCCTACGCCGTCACCATCGCGCTCGCCCTGGTCCTCGTCATGGTCTTCGTGCAGAGGAGCACCCTCTTCGGGCGCTATGTCCATGCCATCGGCGGCAATGCCGATGCGGCCGTCGTGTCGGGCGTCTCGATCGGGCGCCATGTCGTCGGCACCTATGTCCTGTCGGGCGTCTTCGCGGCGGGTGCGGGCATCCTCTACACCGCCCTCGTCGGCTCCGGCCAGGCGAGCTTCGGCGGCGACCGGATGATGCTTCAGTCGATCGCGGCGGCCGTGATCGGCGGCGTGTCCCTGCGGGGCGGCGTCGGCCGGGTCGAGATCGTCGCCCTGTCCGCCCTGTTCCTGACGACGCTCGGCAACGCGCTCAACCTCCTCCATGTCGACGCCCGCCTCCAGCCGGTGTTCCTGGGCGCCATCATGGTCGCGGCGGTGGCGATCGAGGAACTGGGAAGACGGAGAAAGCCGCGTGTCTGACGCCACGAACTCGCCCGCCCTCGCCGCGCTTCCCGCATCGGACGCACCGACCGTCCGCCAGCGGCTCTGGCGATGGGCCCTGCCGATCGCCCTCGTTCTCCTGCTCCTCGGCTTCTCGGCGGTGGACGCGCGGGTGCTCAGCCCCGCCAACCTCCTCAACGTCGCCCAGCAGACGAGCTATCTCGCGCTCTTCGCCATGGCGCAGACGGTGGTGATCCTGACGCGCGGCTTCGACCTGTCGCTGGGCCCCACGGTCTCGGTGGTCTCGGTCGCCTCCGCCATGGCGCTGGCGGCGGCCGGGGGTGCGGGCCTGTCGCCGGTCGCCGTTCTGTTCCTCGGCCTTCTCGCAGGGCTCGCGATCGGTCTGGCCGTCGGTGCCTTCAACGGCGTCGTCGTGGCGCTTCTGGGCGTCAGCCCCTTCGTCGCGACGCTGGGCTCCTACAACATCGCCATCGGTGTCGCGACCACGATCTCGGGCGGCCGGCCGGTCCAGGGCGTGCCGGACCTGTTCTCCGACCTCCTTTATCGCGGCAGCGTGTTCGGCGTGCCGGCCGCGATCGCGATCGCCGTCCTCGCCGCCGTCCTCCTGCATCTCGCCCTGACGCGCACCGTGTTCGGCCGCTCGCTCTATCTCGTGGGCACCAACCCGCGCGCGGCCGGCGTCGCCGGCCTGCCGGTCAAGCGCGTTCTCGCCCTCGCCTATCTCCTGTGCTCGGGGCTTGCCGCGCTGGGCGCCCTGATGATGACGGCGCGCACGGGCTCGGGCGAGCCCAATCTCGGCGGCTCGCTCTCGCTCCAGGCGATCGCCGCGGCCGTGGTCGGCGGCACCAGCCTTGCCGGCGGGCGCGGCGGCGTCGGCACGGCGGTGCTCGGCGCGCTCTTCGTCACCATCCTGTCGAACGGCATGAACCTCGCGCGCATCGACGGCTACGTGCAGATGGTGGTGCTTGGGGCGATCGTGATCCTCGGCGTGGTGCTGGATCGGGCGCGCCTGTCGGGGCGCTGACCCGGGAAGGCGTTTTCGGTTTTTCCGATAAGCCATTCAAGGAAGTCGTATTTCACAAAGGCGGTGCGGCCGGGGCAAAGTCGGAACCGCATCGACATCGAAGCAGGCGGGAAGGGCTGAGCCATGTTGGACACGCCGCAGCGGCATGTCGTCTTCGCCGAAAGTCTGGACGTCGCGATCGAGGCGCTGGCGGGAGGGGCGAGCGTCCTGGCCGGCGGAACCTGGATGATGCGGGCCGAGCGGCGCGGCGAACCCTTGCCCGCCTCGGTGGTGCTTCTCGATCGGATTCCCGCTTTGTCCGAGGTGGTGGTGACCGACACGGCCGTCACCCTCGGCGCCGGCCTGACCCATGTCGCCGTGGCGAACGCCCTGAAGGGTCTCGCCGGCTTGCAGGGCATCGTGACGGCCGCCTCAAGCGCCGCCAACCCCGCCATCCGCCACGCCGCGACGCTGGGCGGCAATCTCGCGGCTTCCGATTTTGCGGCCGCCGACCTCGCGCCGGCGCTGCTGGTCCAGGGCGCCGAGGTGGAACTCGCTGCCCGAGGCGGCAGCGACCGCATGCCTCTCGACGCTTTTCTCGCGGAACGGCGGACGCGCCTTCGAAGCGCCATTCTCGTTCGCGTCCACCTGCCGCGCGAGGCGGTCGCCAGCGCCCATGCGCGCCTGCCGCTACGGAAGGCCGGCGACTATCCGGTGGCGATCGTCTCGCTGGCGCGTCTGCCGAGCGGCGCCCTTCGCGTCGCGGTCGGATCGGTGGAACCCGTCGCCCGCCGCTGGACGGCGCTGGAAGCGGCGATCGGCACGCGGCTGATATCGCCCGACGAGGCCGCCCGCCTGGCCTTGGCCCATATGGATTTCGAGGGGCGCGACGGGGTGGAGGCCGACGGCTGGTATCGCGTCACGGTCCTGCCCGCGCTGGTGAAGCGTGCGATGGAAGATCTGGAGGCGAGGGCATGAGCGTGCGTTTCGAGCTGAACGGCGAGCCTTGCGGCTTTGCCGGCGACCCCCTGACCCCGCTGGTCGATATCCTGCGCCGCGAGCGCTTCCTGACGGGCACCAAGGCCGTGTGCCGGGAGGGCTTCTGCGGCGCCTGCACCGTCCATGTGGACGGCGAAGCCCGCATGTCCTGCCTCCTGCCGATCGCCAGCGTGGCGGGGCGACGCGTCCTCACGATCGAAGGCCTCGCTCCGCCGGGGGCGCCCCATCCCCTCCAGGTCGCCTTCGAGGCCGCCGATGTCGTCCAGTGCGGCATGTGCTTTCCCGGCATGGTCATGAGCCTGTCGGCCGCTTTCCGCGACCGGGCGCCGGAGAGCCGCGCCGAGGTCAAGGCGGCGATGACCGGGAACATCTGCCGCTGCACCGGCTACGAGCGCATCGTCGATGCGGTGCTCGCCGGCCTCGCGGCGGAGCGCGCCTCAGCCACGGAATCGGGCGATGTCTGATCCCGCCGCCGTCATGAACCTGCCGCGACGCGACGCGGGCGACAAGCTGCGCGGGCGCACGAAATACACGATCGACCGCGTGCGGCCGGACACGCTCCACGCAGCCCTGCTGCGCGCCGAGGTGCCGGCGGGCCGGATCGTCCGGCTCGACGTTTCGGCCGCTCTTGCGATGCCCGGCGTGCGCGCCGTCGCCACGGGGCGCGACGCGCCGGGCCTTTACGGCATCGGCATCGCCGATCATCCGCTTCTGGCCGTCGATGCGATCCGCTACCACGGCGAGCCGATCGCCGCCGTTGCCGCCGAAACGCCGGAGGCGGCCCGCGCGGCGATGAGGGCGATCGTCCTTGAGATCGAGCCGCTTGTCCCTGTCCTGACCATGGCCGAGGCCCTGGCCCCCGGCGCGCCGCTCGTCCACGAGCACTGGCGCGACTACGACGTGCTGACGGAAGGCGCGGCACGCTCGGGCAACGTCGCCTGGGAGGCCCGCACCAGCCGGGGCGATGTCGAGGCGGCTTTCGCGCGGGGCGACGTGAAGGTGATCGTAAGCCGCTTCGTGGTGGGGCGGCAGAGCCACGTTCCCTTCGAGCCGCGCGTGGCGATCGGCGCCTGGGAGGACGGGCGCGCCCATATCCAGACCTCGACGCAGGTGCCCTGGACCGTGCGCGGCGTCACCGGCCGGGCGCTGGGCCTCGCGCCCGGTCAGGTGCGTGTCACCGTTCCCCCCGTCGGCGGCGGCTTCGGGCTGAAGTTCGACGCGACCATCGAGCCGATCACGGCGCTTCTGGCGAGGATGAGCGGGCGCAGCGTCGTCCTTGAGAATTCGCGGCAGGAGGAGATGGCGACGTGCCTGTGCCGCGAGAACGCCGAGATCGTGATCCGCTCGGCGGTGACGGCGGACGGCGAGATCGTCGGTCGCGAGGCCGTGGTGCTGATGGACTGCGGCGCCTATGGCGGCGAACAGGTGTTCCTGACCACGATGACGGCGCACACGCTCGGCGGCAACTACCGCGTCGGCGCCATGCGTCTCGTCAGCCGCGCGGTCTACACCAACACCCCGCCCAACGGCGCCTTCCGCGCCTGCAACGGCGTCTACAACACGTTCGCCCTGGAGCGGCACACCGACGAGATCTGCGACGCGCTCGGGCTGGACCCCCTCGCCTTCCGCAAGCGCAACGTGGCGGGCGACGGCGATCTCGGCGCCACCGGCCAGCGTTTCGACAGCGACGTCCTCGCCCCCATGATCGACCGGATGGAGGCGCTGCGCGCCAGGACGGGCACGATGGAGGCCGGGGCCGACGGCCGTCTCTACGGCATGGCCACGGTGGTCGGCACCTGGTTCGTCTTCACCGGCCCCTCGGCCGCCACGGTGCACCTGAACGCCGATGGCGGCGCGGTGCTCGTCACCTCCGGCGTCGAGATCGGATCGGGCACCATGGTCCAGGCCCTGCCGCAGATCGTGGCGGGCGAACTCGGCCTCGATCCCGCGAGCGTGGTGGTGCGCGAAGCCGACACGGACGCGGCCGGCCTCGATGTCGGCGTCGGCGGCGGGCGCACCACGGTCTCGATCGGGGCCGCCAGCGTCTCGGCCTGCGTCGAGGTGCGCGAGAAGCTTCTGAAGAGCGCGGCCGAGATGCTTCAGACCCGGCCGGAGGATCTCGTCCTCACCAAGGGCCGCGTCGAGATCGGCGGGCGGCCGGGCTCCGGCACCACGATCGCGGCCGTCGTCCAGCACGCGCACTGGACCACCGGCCCGATCAGCGGCTCGGGCGCGTTCACGGCGGCGGGAACGCCGGCCATGTCCGGCTGCGCCATGGGCCATTTCATCGACGCGCTCGATATTCCCGTCTTCGTGGTGCACGAGGCCGAGGTCGCGGTGGACCCCGATACCGGCCATGTCGAGGTGCTGGCCTATCGCGTGGTGCAGGATGTCGGCCGCGCGCTCAACCCGCGCGCCATTCTCGGCCAGATCCAGGGCGGCGTCGTGCAGGGGCTGGGCTACGCGCTGCACGAGGAGGTGACGATCACGAAGGACGGTCGCATCGCGCAGGACGGTTTCGAGACCTACCGCGTGCCACTGGCGGGCGACGCCGTGCCGGTCGCCGTCGATCTCTTCGAGGGCGCGCCCTCGATCGGGCCGCTCGGCACGAAGGGCGCTGGCGAGGTGCCGATCCTGGGCGTTGGAGCGGCGATCGCCTGCGCGGTCGCGCGCGCCATCGGCAAGCCCGTCCACCGGCTGCCGCTGACGCCGCCCCGCGTGCTTCGCCTTCTCCACGATCGCGAGCCGAAGCCGGAGCTGAACCACATCGCCGCCGACTTCTCGGCCAATATCCTGGCTTGAGAAGCCATCACGGAAAGAGCCTGCCCGACATGGTCACCCTGAACTGCGACATGGGCGAAAGCTACGGCAACTGGCGCTTCGGCGACGACGAGGGGATCATGCCCCGGATCGACTGCGCCAACATCGCCTGCGGCTTTCACGCGTCCGACCCGATGACCATGCTGCGGACGGTTCGCCTCGCGCTCTCGCTCGGCAAGCGCGTCGGCGCCCATCCGTCGTTGCCCGACCGCGAGGGTTTCGGCCGGCGCGAGATGAAGCTCCAGCCCGAAGAGCTCACCGCCGCCTTCCTGTACCAGATCGGGGCGCTCACCGGCATCCTGGCCGCCGAAGGCGGGACGCTGTCGCATGTGAAGCCGCACGGGATCATCTACGGCATGGCCGCGCGCGACATCGAGACCGCGCGGGCCATCGCACGCGCCGTCCAACCCTTCGGCGTGCCGCTCTTCGGCCTGGCGGGAACCGCGCATGAGACGGCGGCGGCGGAACTCGGCGTCGCCTTCGAGGGCGAGTTCTTTCCCGACCTCGCCTATGGGCCGGATGGCGGGCTTCTGATCCCCCGGGTGCAGAGCGAGATCGATCTCGCTCTCGTCGAAAGGCGGATGCGCCGGGCCCTTGCGGAGGGGCAGCTCGAAACGTCGGACGGAACCCTGCGGCCGGTCCGCTTCGAGACCGTCTGCATGCATTCCGATCCGCCCAACGCCCGCGCCGTGGCCGCCGTCCTGCGGGAGGTGATCGATGCGCATGCTTGAGAAATCGAGAGAACGGGTGCGGCCCCGGTGGTCCGATCGGCCGCCGATCCCGTCCGCGCCTTTCCAGACGACGCCGTTCCGCAAGGCGTCGACCTCCATTCCTTGCCTCCAAACCCGGTGACAATCATGGACACGCTTTCCAACTCGCTGGCTGCGGCCGATATCGCCCACACGCTGCACCCGAACACCAACCTGCGCGCGCACGAGACGAACGGCCCGCTGGTCATGGCGCGGGGCGAGGGCATCCGCGTCTATGACGATCGCGGCAAGGAATATATCGAGGGGCTGGCCGGGCTCTGGTCGGTCGGCGTCGGCTTTTCCGAAAAGCGCCTGGCGGACGCGGCCTATCAGCAGATGCTGAAGCTGCCCTACTACCACACGTTCACCTCCAAATCGAACGAGCCCTCGATCCGCCTCGCCGAGAAACTCGCCGAGATGACGCCCGAGCCCCTGACCCGCGCCTTCTTCACCTCCTCCGGCTCGGAGGCCAACGACACGATCGTCAAGATGGTCTGGTATCGCTCGAACGCGATGGGCAAGCCCGAGAAGAAGAAGTTCCTCGCCCGCACCAAGGCCTATCACGGCATCACCATCGCCTCCGGCTCGCTCACGGGCCTGCCCACCAACCATCGCGACTTCGACCTGCCGGCGATCCCGGTGCGCCATCTCACCTGCCCGCATTTCTACCGCTTCGGAATGGAGGGCGAGAGCGAGGCCGAGTTCACCGCCCGGCTTCTGCGCGAGCTCGAGGACGTCATCGCGCAGGAAGGCGCCGAGACGATCGCCGCCTTCATCGGCGAGCCGCTGATGGCGGCGGGCGGCGTCATGCCGCCGCCGGCCGGCTATTGGGAGGGCGTCGAGCGCATCTGCCGGGCCAACGACATCCTCCTCGTCTCGGACGAGGTGATCTGCGGCTTCGGCCGGCTCGGCACGCCCTTCGGCTGCCAGAAATACGGGTTCACGCCCGACATCATGACGCTGTCGAAGCAGATCACCTCCTCCTACATGCCGCTCGCCGCCGTCATGCTGTCGGAGGCGGTCTATGCGCCGATCGCGGACAACTCGGCCCGGCTCGGCGTGTTCGGCCACGGCTTCACCGCGTCCGGCCATCCGGTCGCCACCGCCGTCGCGCTGGAGAACATCGCGATCATCGAGGAGCGTGATCTGATGGGCAACGCGGCGCGGCTGGAACAGCCGTTCCAAGCGGGGCTCCGGAGCTTCGCCGATCACCCGCTGGTGGGCGAGGTGCGGGGCGCGGGGCTGATCGGGGCGCTAGAGCTGGTGGCCGACAAGGCGACGAAGCGCCCCTTCGAGAAGGCCGGCCGGGCCGGACAGATCGCCGCCGCGATCGGCCACGAGGAAGGGCTGATCTTCCGCTCCATCGGCGACCAACTGGCGCTTTGCCCGCCGATGATCGTCACGCAAGAGGATGTCGGCGAGATCATGACCCGCCTCGGCCGCACGTTGGAGCGCCTGACCGGAGCCGTCGCGGCGGAGGGGCTGCTATGACGCGGGCGAAGGCCGAGCCCGTCGTCCACATCGACGACGGGCGGTTCCGCGTCACGGAATGGCGGTTCCAGCCGGGGGCGGAAACCGGGTGGCATATCCACGGGCACGACTACGTCATCGTGCCGCTCACCGACGGAAGGCTGGACCTCGGCCTGCCCGATGGCGGCTCGGCGCAGGCGAGCTTGAGCCAGGGCGTGCCCTATTCCCGGCGCACGGGCGTCGCGCACAACGTCGTCAACGGCGGCGAGGCGCCGCTCGCCTTCCTGGAGGTGGAAGTGGTGGAGAGCGACCTCTCCGCCCGCCGCCTCGCCACGCTCGATCGCTTCCTCGCGGCCTGGAACGGGCGCGATGTCGACACGCTGATGGACTGCATGGCCGAGACCTGCGCCTTCCAAGCGTCCAGCGGGCTTGGTGCGGAGGGCGCCCGGCACGAAGGGCGCGAGGCGGTGCGCGCCGCCTATGCCGCCCTGTTCGAAGCCTTTCCCGAGGCCGCCTGGACACGGGGCAAGCACGTGGTGTCGGGCGACACGGGCCTGTCGTCCTGGCGCTTCGTCGGCACCTCGCGGGATGGGCGCGGGATCGAGGTCGACGGCTGCGACATCTTCGGCTTCGACGGCGATCTGATCGCGCTGAAGGATTCCTATCGCAAGAACCGGAGCTGACGGCCGGCACCGACCATGTCGCAAAGAAGGGCCCGGCCGCACGACGCGGCCGGGCCCTTCTCGTTTTCCGGTAAAGCGAAGCGCCGCGCGAACGCGGCGCCCTTTCCTTACTTCATGATCGCGTCCATCGGAACGGGCTCGGACAGCGTCCACTTGCCGACGACGCCCGGCTTGCCCTTCTCGACGTCCACCACGAGATAGGTCGCGTTGTTCTGGTGGTGCAGCTCGGACGTGAAGGTGCGCGGGCCGAAGAGCGTCGGCTCGGCCTTCATCTTCTCCAGCTCGGCCACCACGGCCTCGGCGTCGGTCGTGCCGGCGCGCTGCACGGCCTTGGCCCAGACGTCCACCATCACGTAGCCGGGATAGGCATACTGGCTGGAGGGGTCGGCACCGGTCTTCTGCTTGAACGCGGCGTTGAAGGTCTTCACGTCCGGGTTCGGATCGTCGCCGTAGATCGAGCCCTGAACCGGAATGAAGAAGTTCGACAGGTCCGGCACGGCCGGCAGCCAGTAGCTGCCGTCCATGCCCGAACCGGTCAGGATCATCGAGTTGATGCCGGCGGCGCGGATCTGCTTCACCGCCGAGACGCCGCCCGGCATCATGGTGCAGAGCATGATCGCGTCGGGCTCCTTGGGCAGCGACTTGATGCGGGTGATCTGCGCGGCGATCGAGGCGTCCTCGTTCTTGAACGTGTCCTCGCCGACGAGCTTGGCCCCTTGCGCCTCCAGCTTCGGCATCATCCAGTCGAAGCCGTCGCAGATGCCCTTGTTGTAGACGGTCCAGGTGTCGAGGAGCTTGTAGAACTCTTTGGCGCCCTTCTCCTTGAAGGCCCATTCCGACATGGCCGCGCCCTGCACCGGCGCCAGAACCGAGGCCGAGAAGGACAGCGGGCCGACGCCCTGGATGCCGGCCTTGACGGATTCGGCGCAGAGGAAGAACGAGACCTTGCTGGCATCCTCGGCGGCCAGCGCGGCCGGCGAGCCGAAGTCGTAGTCGCAGGACACGACCACGAGGTCGGCGCCCTCGTCGATCACGGTGAGGCCGGCCTTGGCCCCTTCCGCGCGGTCGGATTTGGTGTCGGCCTTGACCACCTCGATCTGCTTGCCGAGGAGGCCGCCGGCCTTGTTGATCTCGTCGATGCGGATCAGGGCGGCGTCGGTCGCGGGCTTGTCATAGGCCTCCATGAAGCCCGACTCCGCCGTGGCGAAGCCGATCTTGATCGTGCCGTCGTCCGCAAAGGCGGGGACCGTGAGGGCCACCGAGGCGAGGGCCGCTGCGACAAGGTGCTTTGTCTTTGTCATGCACGTCTCCTTTGCTGGACCGCGCGGGCGTCATGCCGGCGGGATCTGAGAGCCAGTTCGACAACTCGGCGGCGAAGGGCCGTCGAGCGATTTTTCGACGCTCACGAGGCGTCAAACGCAGCCGATGCGAGGGCGCATCGGCGAGGGTCCGACAAGGACGGGCGAGACCCGTGGCTCGCCCTCGGCAACGAAGTGACGGCGGGAAAGCGCCGACGGACCTGCCCGACCGGGTTGTCAAACAGGCTCTAAGCGTTGCGGGACTTTCGAAAGAGCGTGATCTCGCTTCGCCCGAAAAGGCCGGCCGGGCGAAGCGCGAGGATCACGATCATGATGACGCCGAGGGCGATTTCCTGGAGGCCCTTCGGCAGGGCGATCTGGGCGCCGCCGATCGAGACGCCCGCCTCGAACCAGCGCAGGATCTGGATCAGGGCGGACAGGATCACGGTGCCGAGAACGGCCCCGGTCAGGCTGTTCATGCCGCCGACGACGAGCATCGAGAGCGTGATGAAGGTGAGGCCGAGATAGAACGTATCGGGCGTGACGACGCCGACCGAATGGGCCATCAGCGCACCGCCGAGCCCCATGACCGCGCCCGAGATCGTGAAGGCGACGAGGCGCTCGCGCGGGATGTCGATGCCCGATGCGCTCGCCGCCGTCGGCTCGTCGCGCGCGGCGCGAAGCGCCAGCCCGGCGCGCGAGATGGCGTGGACCCAGGCGATGAAGACGGCGATGACGGCGCCGATCAGATAGGGCCAGAGGGTGCGCACGATCGGGATGCCGACCACCGAGGACGTGCCGCCCGTCACCGAATCCCAGTTGGCATAGACCGTGTTGATCATCGCCAGCACCGCGAAGGTCGCGATCGAGGCGGCGATGCCCGACAGCCGCATCAGGACGCGCCCGAAGACCAGCGCGGCCAGCCCCGCGAACACAGCGGCGAGAACGGCCGCCTGCCAATAGGGAAGGCGCGCCGACAGGATAAGATGAGGCAGGCCCGGCAGCGCGCTCGCCTTCATCACCGGATTGATGGTCAGCCAGGCCGCCATGTAGCCGCCGAGGCACGCGAAGCCGACATGGCCGAAGGACAGGACGCCCGAATTGCCGATGAAGATGTAGAGGCCGACCACGAAGATGACGCGCACGAAGACGTCGATCACCGTCTGGTTGAAGGGGCGCGACCCCGTCGCCACCGTGACGGCGGCGATCGCGATCAGGATCAGCGACAGAAGGATGGGGGTCAGGATCGTGCGCCGGGCGAGCGTGAAGCGGGCCGGCTTGCGCGCCCCGGTGGGGGAGGCGGCGGCGAGGGCGAGCGAGGCGGAGGGCGTGGTCATCGGAATCAGACCCTTTCCTTGGTGCCGCGCGCGGCGATCAGGCCTTGCGGGCGGAACAGGAGGACGAGGATGACGGCGGCGTAGACAAAGGCGTCGCGGAAGGCGCGCGCGTCGAGCGGCAGCGCGACCTGCATGACGACGGAGGCGGCGCCGAGCAGGAAGCCGGCGAGCACGGCGCCGGCCAGACTCCCAAGACCGCCGATCACGGTGGCGATGAAGGCCATCAGCATGAGCGAGGCGCCCATCTGGATGTCCACCGTGCCGGTCTGGCTGCCGAAGATCAGGCCGATCGCCGCCGCCAGCGCACCCGACAGGGCGAAGGCGCCCATGATCACGCGGTTGGCCTTCACGCCCAGCATGCGCGCCATCGAGAAGTTCTCGGCGGCCGCGCGCATTTCCAGACCGAAGCGCGTGCGGCGCAGGAACAGGGTCAGCGCGACCAGAATGACGAGCGTCGCGAGGATCGTGATCAGCTGGAGGAGCGGCAGGCGCGCACCCAGGATCTCGACCGGCTGCGACAGGCCGGGCAGCAGCGAGATCGACTTCGGCCGGCTCGTGAAGAGCATGAGCAGGAAGTAGCGGATCACGAAGCCGAGCGCGAAGGAGGCGATCATCATCGTGGCGGGGCTGGCGTGCCGGAAGCGCCGGAAGACCACGATCTCGCACAGGACCGAAAGCCCGGCGCCGACGAGGAGCACGAAAGGCACCAGGAGATACCAGGGGAGCTGCCCGGCGAAGACGATCGCCATCGCGTCGGTCGAGGGCCAGAGGAGCGCGAAGATCGAGAAGGCGATCACGTCGCCATGGGCGAAGTTGACGAGGCGCATGACGCCGAAGATCAGCGCGATGCCGAGGGCGCCGAGCGCGTAGAGGGAGCCGAGCGAGAGCGCGTCGAAGACGACCTGCAGCATGTTCAGTGGTCCTCGTAGCCGAAATAGGCGGCCTTGATGGCTTCGCCGTCGCCAAGCTCGCGCGCATCCCCGTCGAGAAGCACCCGCCCGCCGCGCATCAGGATCATCCGCCCGCCCACCATCACCGCGCGGGTGGAACTCTGCTCGACGATCAGGAGCGTCAGGGACCGCTCCCGCTGCAGGGCGATGAGCCGCTCGTAGACCTGGTCGGTGATGTTGGGGGCGAGCCCGAGCGAGGGCTCGTCGATGGCGATCAGCCTCGGGCCCGTCATCAGGGCGCGGCCGATCACCAGCATCTGCTGCTGGCCGCCGGACAGAAGACCGGCCTGGGAAAAGCGGCGCTCCTTCAGGATCGGGAACGTGGCGTAGACGGCCTCCAGCTCGGCCGCCGCCCGCGCCTTGGCGCCGGGCTCCCGAGCGCGCATGCCGGTGCCGACCATGAGGTTCTCCTCGATGGTCAGCGAGCCGAAGACCTCGCGGCCCTCCGGCACCATGGACACGCCGGCCCTGGCGATGGACTCCGGCTTCTCGGCGGTGATCTCTGCACCCATGAAGCGGATCGTGCCTTCCGCCGGCCGGGTGACGCCGGCGATGGCGCGCATCAACGAGGACTTGCCGGCCCCGTTCGGACCGGTGACGAAGAGGATCTCGCCCTCCGCCAGCGCGAAGGACACCTCGCGCACGGCCGTCAGCCGACCGTAGCGGATCGTGACCCCGGAGAGTTCGAGGAGGCTCATAGCGCCACCTCCAGCGCTTCCACCGGGAGCGGCGCGTCGGCGGCCGTGCCCATATAGGCGTGGCGCACCTTCTCGCTCGCCCGGATGGCAGCGGGCGGCCCTTCCTCGATCACGGCGCCGGAATCCAGAACCACGATGTGCTCGCACAGGCCGAGCACCAGCCCGACATTGTGCTCGATCAGGAGGACGCCGCAGCCGAGATCGGCCGCGATGCGCCGGATCAGCGCCGAGAGCTCGGTCGCTTCCGGCCCGCTCATGCCGGCGGCGGGCTCGTCGAGAAGAACGAAGGACGGGCTTCCCATCAGCGCGCGGCCGATGGCGACGCGCCGCTCGTCGGTATAGGGAAGCGTGCCGGCGACGCGATCGGCCAGATCCGCGATGCCCATCCAGTGCAGCATGGCCTCGGCTTCGGCGACCGCCTGCCGGCGCGACAGGCCGAGCCCGACGCCCGTGACCTCCAGATTGTCGATCACGGGGAGGTCGCGAAACAGGCGCCCGCCTTGAAAGGTGCGCGCGATGCCGCGGCGGCGCACCTGGAACGGCTTGAGGCCGGCAAGGCTCGCGCCGTCGAGATGCACCGCGCCGCCCGTCGGCGCCTGGAAGCCGGTGAGGACGTTGACCAGCGTGGTCTTGCCCGCGCCATTCGGCCCAATCAGGCCGGTGATGAGCCCGGGCATGATCCGCAGATCGACCGCCGACAGGGCTTTCAGCCCGGCAAAGGCGACGGAGACGGAGTCCGCGCTCAAACTTTTCATGCGCCTTTCCTTTCCTGTCTCGACGGAAGGGCGCGACGGCCGGTCGGATGACCGGACCGTCGGCAACTCGCAAGGCCCCTCTGATCCGGCCCATGCGGCCGGTCTGCCGGGACGGCCGGCCATCAAGCCGGACGTCCCCATGCTGGAGCTCCCCACGCCGGCCCCCACCGGCGCGCTTGCCGAACGGGCCTCAGCCCGCGACGTGGTCCCGAGCGCGCCCGAGCGCCGTCTTCGCGTCGGCCCGGGCGGCGAGCGCCTGGTCCATGGTCACCGGCTGAAAGCGGGCGGGCGTGTGCGGCTGGAGCTGGGCGATCAGGTCCATGTCGGCCGAGATCACGACGCCCAGCATCATGTAGCCGCCGCCCGAGACCGCATCGCGGTGGAGCACGATCGGCTCGGTGCCGCTCGGCACCTGCACGGAGCCGTAGGGATAGCAGGCATCCACGATGTTGGACGGGTCGGACCCGGCGCCGAAAGGCTGCTCGCGCGGCACGAATTCCAGCGGCGCGCCGCCCTTGAAGCGGTAGCCGATGCGATCGGCCTCGGGCGCGACCTTCCAGGTGTCCTCGAAGAACCGCTCGCCCGCCGCGTCCGTGATCCGATGCCAGTAGATGCCGGGCAGCATGCGCAGCTCGGCCGGGATCGGCCGCTCGCGCCGAAGGTTCGCGGGAAGGCTGCGCCCGGTCGTGTTCGGCCCCTCGCCCACCGGCAGCACGTCGCCCGCCTTGATGGCGCGCCCTTCGAAGCCCCCCAGCGCGCCGAGCACATAGGTGGTGCGCGATCCCAGAACGACCGGCACGTCGATGCCGCCGGAAATCGCGATATAGGCGCGCGCGCCGCCTTTCAGGAAACCGAAGGTCAGGCGGTCGCCGGCTTTGACGGGGAAGCTTTCCCAGGTCGGGCGCTCCTCGCCGTTCAGCTTGGGCGGCAGTTCGCCGCCGGTCACCGCCACGGAAGCGTCCTTCGTGAATTCCAGCTCGGGCCCCATGAAGGTCGCCTCGAGCAGCGCCGCGTTCGCGTCGTTGCCCACGAGGAGATTGGCGATCACGGTGGCGAAACGGTCCATGCCGCCGCCCTCGGGAATGCCGAGATGGTAGTAGCCGGGTCGGCCGAGGTCCTGGACGGTGGTGGCCAAGCCCGGGCTTATGACGTTAACGGCCATCGAGAAGCTCCATCAGCTTGGCGTTGGTGCCGGGAATGTCGCGGTTGAACTCGGCGAGGTTGAAGGTGCAGGGGCGGATCGTGGGCGCGAAGCTGTTGGCCTCGATCGCCTCGAGCGTCGCGTCGTAGGTGTCGCGGTCGATTGCCTTGAACTTCACGATGTCGCCCGGCTTGAAGAGGCACATCTCATCTTGGAGGTAGTTCACCTGCCGCGTCGGGTCGTAGATCGGCGCGGGCGTCACGCCATACATCTGGTAGCCGCCTGCTCCGCGCACGGAGTAGATCGCGGCGAAGCAGCCGCCGTGGCCGATGGTGAGCTTGGGCGTGTCGGTGCGCGGGCGCAGATATTTCGGCGCCTCGATCTGCCGGGCGCGCTCCACCATCTGGTAGAGCCAGGGCAGACCGGCGACGAAGCCGACCATGGAAACGAACCAGGGCTGGCCGGAATAGGCCTCGATGAACTCCCTCACGCTGGCATAGCCGTTGATGCGGGCGGAATATTCGAGGTCGGTGGAGGACGGGTCCTGGTGCCGCTCGCGGAAGCGCTGGCCGGTCTCGTGCGTCCATGGGTCCTCGAAATAGACCGGCAGTTCGATGATGCGCGTTTGAAGCGTCTCGTCGGATTTCGAGGCCGCCGCCTCGAAGGACTGAAGCTCCTTCAGGAGGTCCTGGGGGCTGATCCGGTCGGGATCGAAGCGGATCTGGAAGCTGGCGTTCGCCGGGCAGATCTCGGTGACGCCGGGAATCCTGGCGTCCCGCACCGCCTTGGTCATCGACAGGCCGGTGAAGAAGGAGGCGAGCGACATCTCTTCGGAGACTTCCCCGAAGATGTGTTCGTCGCCGCCGAAGCTGAAACGTATGGACATCGGTCCTCCCGTCAGGCGCTCAAGGCCGCCGCATTGTCGGTGAGCCAGCCTTCCAGCCAGCGGGTGTGGACATCCCCCGCGCGCACGGCCGGGTCGGCCGCGAGCGCCAGAAAGAGCGGTTTCGTGGTCTTCAGGCCGCCGATGCGCGTCTCATTGAGCGCGCGCACGAGCCGGTCGATCGCGGCCTCGCGCGTTTCGCCGTGGACGATCAGCTTGGCCAGAAGCGAATCGTAGAAGGGCGGCACCTGGTAGCCGGGATAGAGCATGGAATCGAAGCGCACGCCGGGTCCGCCGGGAATGCGCAGGTCCTCGACGGTGCCGGGAAAGGGCGCGAAGTCGCGCGCGGGGTCCTCGGCGTTGAGACGCACCTCGATCGCGTGGCCCTTGACCGCGACGTCGGACTGCTTCAGCCGCAGCGGCTCGCCGCCCGCGATGCGCAGCATCTCCGCCACGAGATCGATGCCGGTGATCGCCTCGGTGACGGGATGCTCCACCTGGATGCGGGTGTTCATCTCGATGAAGTAGAAGCGGTCGGCCGCATCGTCGTAGAGATACTCGACCGTTCCGGCGCCGGAATAGTTGACCGCCTTGGCCAGAGCCACGGCGGAGGCGCAGAGCTCCTCGCGAAGGGCGGGCGACAAGGCGCGCGAGGGCGCCTCCTCCCAAACCTTCTGTCGGCGGCGCTGCAGCGAGCATTCGCGCTCGAAACAGTGGATGGCGTCGGTGCCGTCGGCCAGCACCTGCACCTCGATATGCCGGGCACGGCCGATGACCTTTTCCATGTAGAGACCGCCGTCGCCGAAGGCGGCGAGCGCCTCCGCCTCGGCCTGGGGGAAGGCCTGATCGAACTCGGCCTGGTTATTGGCGATGCGGATGCCGCGCCCGCCGCCGCCCGCCGCCGCCTTGATCATCACGGGAAAGCCCGTTTCGGCCAGAACCTCGCGCGCGGCCTCGATGCCCTCGACCCGGCCCTTGGAGCCCGGCACCACCGGCACGCCCGCCTTCGCCGCCGCTTCGCGCGCCGAAACCTTGTCGCCCATCAGTCGGATCGCGTCGCCGGACGGGCCGACGAAGACGAGACCGGCCGCCGTCACCGCATCGGAGAAATCGGCGTTCTCGGCCAGGAACCCGTAGCCGGGATGGACGCTGTCGCAACCGGTGTCGCCGGCCGCCTTCAGGAGCGCCGGAATGCTCAGGTAGGACTTCTTGGGCGCCGGCGGGCCGATGGCGACGGCCTCGTCCGCGAGCTGGACATGAAGGGCTTCGGCGTCCGCGACGGAATGGACGGCGACGGTCGCGATGCCGAGATCCTTCGCGGCCCGGATGATGCGCACCGCGATCTCCCCGCGGTTGGCGACGAGGAGCTTGCCGATCATCAGTCGAGATCCGCGAGCGGGGCGCCGGCCATGACCGGCTCCTCGTTGTCGGCCGTGAAGCGCACGTTGCTGCCCGCCACCTCGGAGCGCACCTCGTGGAAGGACTTCATGACCTCGACGAGACCGATCACGTCGCCCACCGCCACCGCGTCGCCGTCCGCCTTGTAGGGCGGCTTGTCGGGCGAGGCGCTGCGGTAGAACGTGCCGGGAAGCGGCGAAAGGATCTGGGGCATAGGGAACTCCGGGGAACGGTGTCGAGCGAAGTCTTGCAAGTTCAGTGCCAGGGGGCGATCGCCTCGCGGACGGCGCGGGCGATGTCGAGCGCGTTGGGCGTGTCGGAGTGGACGCAGATCGTCTCCACGCGCACCGGGAAGGTGCTGCCGTCGCTGGTGGTGCCGAGGCCGTCCTGCAGCGCTTTGACGCAGTACCGCGCCATCAGGGCGGGGTCCTTCGCCTCGTGCTCGCGGGTGACGACGAGGGTGCCGCCGGGCGCGTAGTCGAGGTCCGCATAGAATTCGTGCACGAAGGGAATGCCCCGCGCCTGATAGACGCTTTCGTGCAGCGTGCCCGTCATGCCGAACAGCGGCACGCCGAAGACGCTCGCCGCATCGCAGATGCCGTGTGCGACCTCTTCCTGCCGCGCGGCCATGCCGTAGAGGCTGCCATGCGGCTTGATGTGGTTCAGGACCATGCCCTCGGCGTCGAGGAAGCCCTTCAGCGCGCCGACTTGGTAGATGACGAGATTGGCGACCTCCTCCCGGCTGAGCTTCATCTCGCGCCGCCCGAAGCCTGCCAGGTCGGGAAGCGAGGGATGGGCGCCGACCTTGACGCCGCTTTCCCTAGCCCGGCGCACGGTCTTGCGCATGTGATCCGGGTCCGAAGCGTGGAAGCCGCAGGCGACGTTGGCGACGTCGATCAGCGGCATCATGCCGACATCGTCGCCGATGACGTAAAGGCCGAAACCCTCGCCCATGTCGCAGTTGAGTGTGACCCCCATCGCCTCCCCCACTTCGCAACTGCCAAAATTTTGGCGTTGCATTTTTTTTGCGCAACTCGGGGGCTTTGTGAAATAGTCATTTTTTGAAAAGGATATCGAAAAAAACGATAAGGCCTCTCGTGACCATCACACTGCGCCAGCTCGACTACTTCATCGCCACCGCGGACAGTGGTCAGGTCAGCCATGCGGCGGTGGACCTCAACATCTCGCAGTCCGCCGTGACGGCGGCCATCAAGTCCCTCGAAATCGAACTCGGCGTGAAGCTGTTCGAGCGCACGCATTCGGGTGTCCGGCTGACGATCGAGGGCACGCGCTTTCTGGAACGGGCACGGGCCATTACCGGCGCCGTCGCCGCCGCGCTTCAGAGCCCCTTGCGCGACCGCGAAGGCCATGCGGGCGTCCTACGCCTCGGGATGACCTATACGGTGGTGGGCTATTTCATGTCCCGCTACTACGCCCGCTTCCGCAAGCTCTACCCGCAAATCGAGGTGGAGGTGGCGGAACTGCCGCGCGACGCGCTGGAGGCCGGCGTCGTGGAGGGCGAGGTGGACATGGCGGTGATGCTGGTCTCCAACCTGGCGCGCAGCACCGAGATCGACTGCGAGACGCTGGTGCGTTCGCGCCGCCGCCTCTGGCTGCCGGCCGACCATCGCCTTCTGACGCGGCCCGCCATCACCCTCGCCGACGTTGCGGCCGAGGACTACGTGATGCTCACCGTGGACGAGGCCAAGACCACCGCCGTCAGGTATTGGGACGCCGCCGGCCTGTCGCCGCGCCCGGTCCTGACCACCGCCTCCGTCGAGGCGGTCCGCTCGCTGGTGGCCTCGGGCATGGGGGTCACGATCCTGTCCGACATGGTCTACAGGCCCTGGTCGCTGGAAGGCCAGCGGATCGAGGTGCGCTCGCTGGTCGAGCCGATCCCCAGCATGGATGTCGGCCTCGCCTGGGCGCGCGCCCGCGCCATTCCGCCACCGGCCGCCGCGTTTCGCGCCTTCATGTCGGTCACCATGGGCGGCGGCGGGTGAGGCGGTCAGGTGGCCGCCGGTTCCTTGGGCAGGAGCGTGAAGGGCGCGGTGATGCCGGGGTCGGCCGTGAGGTTGGCGCGCATCTTGACCAGGATCGCGGTCAGCTGCTCCATGCTCTCTCGCGGCACGTCGCGCGTCATCGTCCGGTAAAGCTGGTCGAAGGCCGGGTCGAGGCCGGCCATGACCTCGATCGCCTTCTGCGTGGGGAAGATCGGCTTCTTGCGCCGGTCGCTGGAGCAGTCCCGGCGCTCCACGAGGCCGCATTGCTCCAGCCGGTCGATCTGGTTGTGGAGCGACATGGGCTCGATGTCCATGCGCTTGGCGATGACGTTCAGCCCGTCGCCTTGGAAGCGGATGACGCAGCCGAGCGCCCGGATGGCGCTGGGCGTCAGGCCGAACGGGTTGTCGATCACCGCCCGCTCGATCGACTGGCGGAAGACGCGCGCGGTCTCCATCAGGAGGAACCCGAGATCGCCATCCGAATGGGTTGCGGACGCTGGGTCCTGCTGGTCTGCCGCCACGTTCCGCCTCTTGGCCGATGCTGTTCGAGGATACCGGACTCCTCACCGGGTGTCCCCTCCCCCCGAAGCGCTAGGGATCGCGACGGGGCTGGGACCAGCCGCCCCGGTCTCTAGCGAAAGCCGGGCGCGTTTGAAAGCATTGCGCTGGTGAAAGCGGGGCGTTTGCGATCACGCCGCTGTGCTCGCGGACAAGCGTGCCTGCGGGCGAGGCGCCTCAGGCGGCGAGGCTTCCGGCGCCCTCCAACTCCAGCCGAATGCGCTGGTCGCTGACCGCCGCCACCAGCGCCTCGTCATGGCTGACGAGAAGGATCGCGCAGCCGTCTTCCGTCGCGGCCTCCACCAGCAGTTCGATCATCTCCTTCTGCGTCACGAGGTCGAGCCGCGAGCTCGGCTCGTCCGCCACCACAAGGGCCGGCTTCAGGAGGAGGACGCGAAGGAGCGAGAAGCGCTGGAGTTCGCCGCCCGAGACCTGCCCCGGGCGGCGGTCGAGGAGCGCGGGGTGAAGGCGCAGCCGCTCCATGAGGGCGGGCAGGCGCCCGGCGTCCAGCCGATGGAGGGCTACGAGGTCGGCCAGCGTGCGGCGCAGCGTCCGGCGCGGCGGAAAGGCGGCGACGGGGTCCTGATAGAGTTTCTGGAACGCCGCCGGGGCGAGGCCGGAGCGGCGCGCGACGCGGCCCGCATCGGGGCGCAGGAGCCCGAGCGCGACGTCGCCCAGCGTGGACTTGCCGCAGCCGCTGGGACCGGTCAGCCCGAGGATTTCGCCGGGTTGCAGCCGGAAGCTCTGCCCGGAGAAGAGACGCAGCCCGCCGCGCGAGGCCGCGACGCTTTCGAAGGTCAGCACGGGCTCCGAACTTGCACCCGCCGCCGACGCGCGGGGGCGTCGGGGCCAGTTGCGCGGCTCGGCCGCCAGCAGCGTCCGGGTATAGGCATGGCTCGGGGCAGCGAGCACCGCCTCGGCCGGTCCCTGTTCCACGATCTCGCCGCGCAGCATGATGGCGACGTGGCCGCCGAGGCGCCGCGCCACCTCCAGATCGTGGGTGATGGTGAGGAGCGCGCCCCCGGCCTCCAGCCCCTTTTGCAGAAGCGCCACGACATCGCCGACGCGCGCGGCATCCAGCCCCTTGGTCGGCTCGTCGGCGACCACGATCGGCGCGCCGCCGGCCCGGGCCGCCGCGAAGGCGAGGCGCTGCGCCATGCCGCCCGAAAGCTGGAAGGGATAGCGGGCCAGCGCATCGCCAAGCCCGAGATCGGCGAGGTCGCGCCCCGCCGCGCCGTAGGCCTCGGCATCCTCGCGCCCGGCGACGAAACGGTGCGTTTCGGCCACCTGCGGCAGGGCGCGCATGGTGGGATCGAGGCTGAGCCAGGGCTCCTGCGGCAGCACGGTGATGCCGCGCCCCCAGAGCGCGCGGCGCGCCCCGGCGCTGGCGTCCTCCGCGAGATCGCCGATCCGCACCCGGCCCCCGGCCGAGAGCCCGTCCGGCAGGTTGCCGACCAGGGCCTGCGCCAGGAGGCTTTTGCCCGAGCCGGTTTCGCCGACGATCGTGAAGGGGCGCCCCGGTTCGAGCGTGAAGCTCGTCGGCAGGACGATGCGCTGCGACCCGGCCTGGACCGTGACCGCGTCGGCTTGCAGAAAGGGGATCATCTCGGGCGGTATCCTGCAACGAGGTTGAGGGCGAGAACGAGCAGGAACACGGCGAGGATCGGCTGCACCAGCACGAAGGGCGCCTCGGCGTAATAGGGCAGAAGCTCCGTCATCATCAGCCCGAGCTCGGCCGTGGGCGGCCGCAGGCCGACCGAGACGAAGCCGAGCGCGGCGACCGCCATGATCGCCGTCGCCGCGCCGAAGGCGCCGACCGTGAGCAGCACCGGGGCCAGCTCCGGCCAGAGATGGCGCCAGACGATATAGGCCGGCCGGAAGCCGAGAAGGCGCGAGGCCTCCACCGCCGGCGAGGCGAGAATGGCGCGCGCGGAGGCCCGCGTGATGCGGAAATATTCGATCCAGAGCACCAGCGAGATCGAGCCGTAGATGGCGAGAAACGAGCCCGGCACGACGGCGCTGACGAGCAGAACCAGAAGCAGGCCGGGCAGCGCCAGAACCATGTCGGCGAGCGTCGAAAGGCCCCGGTCGGTCCAGCCGCCGCGCCAGGCGGCCAGGATGCCGAGAAGCGTGCCGGGGATCGCCGCCGTCACCACGCTGAGAAGCGCCAGCCCCAGCGACAGGCGCAGCGCCGAGCCCAGCCGGGCGAGCATGTCGCGGCCGAGATGATCGGTGCCGAGCGGATGGGCGGCGCTGGGGGCGGCGAGAATGGCGCCGTAGTCCTGCCGCGCCGGATCGACCGTGGCGAGGATCGGCGCCAGGGCGGCGAAGAGACCAAGGCCGAGAAGCAGCGCCGTACCCAGATGCGGCAGGCGGCGCGCCGGGGGCGGCTGGAGGGGGAGCGTGTCGGACAGGCTCATGCGGCGGCCCTCGCGCGCGGGTCGAGCCGGGCGTTGGCGAGATCGACCAAGGCGTTCAGACACACGAAGATCAGGCCCATGGCGAGCGCCGTGCCCTGCACCATCGGCACGTCGCGCTGGACGATGGCGTGAACCAGCGCATGGCCGATGCCGGGCCAGGCGAAGAGCGTTTCCACAACGACGACGCCCTCGATCAGCATAACCAGCTGCACGCCGAGATAGGTCACCACCGGAACGGACACGTTGCGCAGCCCATGGCGCGGAAAGAGCTGCGCCTCCGGCAGGCCCTTCAGCCGGGCGAAGGCGTAGAAGGGCGCCGAGACGATCTCGGCCGTCGCATCGCGCGCGACGCGCGAGGACACGGCCGCAAGCCCCAGCGCGAGCGTCGCGGCGGGCAGAACCAGGTTGGCCCAGCCGGCATGGCCGGCGGCGGGAAACCAGCCGAGCGACAGGGCGAAGACGAGAACCAGGATCAGGCCCAGCACGAAGGGCGGCAGCGCGCGCAGCACCACGGCCGAGACGAGCAGCGCGCGGTCCAGCGCGCCCCCCGCCCTTCGCCCCGCCATCATGCCGAGCGGCGGCCCGAGCAGGAGCGACAGGGCGACGGCGGCGAGCGCCAGGGTGAGCGAGGCGCCGAGCTGATGGCCGATCTCGGCAAGGACCGGCTCGCCTGAGACCAGCGAGCGGCCGAGATCGAGCGTCGCGATGTCCCACAGCCAGCGCGCGAAGGCGGACCAGACGGGGCCTTCGAGCCCGAGTTCGGCGCGCACCGCGGCGGCGTTCTCGGCCGAGACGAAGTCGTAGCCATAGCGCCCGGCGGCGATGCGATAGGCCATGTCGCCGGGCAGGAGGCGCATGAGGGCGAAGGTCAAGGCGCCGACGGCGAGCGCCACGAACAGGGCCTGGAGAAGCCTTTGGCCGAGGCGCGCGATCATGGCTTCCACGCCATCTTGGACAGGCCGAAGGAGCGCTCGAACGGGTCGATCGCCGCACCTTCCACGGCCTTGGTCACGGCGGCGGTCTGCTCGTACCAGACCACCGGGACCACCGGCAGGTCGCGCTGCAGGATGGCGGCGATCTCGCGGCGCAGGCGCGTCTGCTCGGCCGGGTCGGTGCTGGCGAGCAGCGCCTTCGTGGCGGCGTGGAAGGCCGGGTCGTTCCAGTTCATCGAGCCCCAGTCCGAGCCGCCGTCGCGAAAATCGCCGAGCAGCGTGACGAAGGGATCGGGCACCAGAGAATAGTTGCGCGCGGCCAGCGCCAGTTGCAGCGTTCCGTCCTGATGACCGGCGGGGATGGAGGAGGAGTTCGTCACCGACACTTCGACGTCGAGCCCGACCTGGCGGAACTGGTCCTGAAGGGCTGTCGCGATCAGCGGCAGTTCCGGCCGGTCGGCATAGGTGAGAAGCTTGAGGCGCAGCGGCTTGCCGTCCTTCGCCAGGATGCCGTCCGCGCCCGGCGCCCAGCCGAGCGCTTCGAACCGTGCCCTGGCGCGCTCGGGGTCGGTGGCGAGCGGGGCGAGGTCGGGATCGTGCCAGGCCTCGACGCTTGGCGGAAAGAGCTGCGTCGCCCCGGTGCCAGGCGCGCGCAGGAGCGCGCTCGCCAGCCCGGCGCGCTGGATGGATTCGCTGAGCGCGAGGCGCCCTTCCGCCGTGTCGAAGGGCGGCAGGCCCGCATTGAGCTTGATCTGCATGACGCGCGGCAGCGGCACCTTCATCACCTCCACCGCGCCATTGGCTTTCAGGCGCGCGATGGAGGGCGGGTCGAGCTGGAAGGCGAGGTCCGCGTCGCCGCTTTCCGCCATCAGCGTGCGCGTTTCGCCCCGGCCCGCCGCGAGATAGGTCGCCTGACGGATCGCCGGCTTGCCGCCCCAATAGGCGTCGAAGGCCTCAACCGCCATGCGCTGCGGCGCTTCGAGCCGCGTCAGGCGATAGGGGCCGGTGCCCAAGACCTTCGTCGCCGTGCCGTCCGGCCCGTAGGAGGCGGGCGCGAGGATGATGGTCGAGGCGTGGGCGAGCAGCGCGGCGAGCGGCGCGAAGGGCTCCGCGAGGCGGATCACCACCGAATTGCCCTCCGCCGCCACGCTCTCGATCCGCGCGCGCTCCAGAACGCCGGGCTTGGCGCGCGCGAAGCGCAAGGCGGCGGCCGCGTTCTCGGCGGTGAGAGCCGTTCCGTCGTGGAAGCGCACGCCCTCGCGGATCGGCAGGGTCCAGACCAGCCCGTCCGCCGAAACGCTCCAGCTCGTGGCCAGGCCCGGCTGCGGGCGCCCCTCGCGGTCCACGTCCAGCAGCGTTTCCCCGACCTGCATGCGCTGGAACAGGAAGCCCGAAAGCGAAGGATCGGGGCCGCCGATCTCGAACGGGGCGACGATGTCGAAGCTGCCGCCGGGCGCGGCCAAAGCCGGCCAGGGCGCGAGGAGCGAGACGGCGAGCGCGAGCGGACGCAGCGCGCCGACGAGGGTGCGAGGGGGCATGGTGTCTCTCGAAAACGTGACGGGAAAGGAGCGATCAGCCGGCGTAGGGCGAGCGGCCGATCGGCAGGTGGAACCGCCGGGCCGGCTGGGCACTTGGCTGAAGATCGATGACGGAGGCCGCCCAGCGCCGCCGCGTGGACCCGCGCCGGGTGCCATGTTCGAAGGCGGCGCGTTCGATCGGATCGACGAGGTTTGCGCCGGCAAGGCGGGCGCGAAAAGGGGCGGGCGGGCGATTCATGCGAAGGGCTCCGTCTCAGGACGGATCGACCTGTAATGTTATTTTATTACAATGGCAACCAGACGAATGGGTGCCCTCCCCTGCCCTCGCCCCGAACTCTCCGTCTCACCGGCGATCCAGCCTGCGCCAGGCCGCGACCTCCGGCGACGGCTCGACGCCGAGATCGCGGGCGAGCGGCCGGGGCGCGCGGGCGATGCGGCCGCGGCGGCACCATTGAACGAACCGATGAAACAGCCTGTCGCCCTTCGCCCCGTGGCCGACGCCTTCGTTGCCTGGCTGCGGGAGGAAGCGAAGACGCCGGACGGGTCGGCCTGACAAGGGCTCGGGCGAGACCCGCCTACCCCGCCGCGACCTCGCGCCGTTCGCCTTCGAGGAATTCATGAACCCGGTCCGCGCTCATGGGCGCGGCGTAGAGATCGCCCTGGACGAGAACCGGCTTCGCGCTTCGCAGCCTGTCGAACTGCTCGCGCGTTTCCAGCCCGTCCACGATGCAGCGGATGGAGAGTTCGCTCGCGAGCGCCGCGATGGAGCGGATGATGGGGGCGTTGGCAGCGGAATGGGCGAGATCGCGCGCGAGGCTCGGGTCCAGCTTGATCGCGGTGACGCCGAAGGATTTGAAAAGGTGGACGCTCAACTGGGCGACGCCGACCTGCTTCAGCGCGACATGCGCGCCGGTCGCCTGGAGATGCTGAAGATGGCTCGCGGCCCGCTCGGTGTCCTTCAGAAGATCGCTCTCCGCGATCTCGAAGGTGACGCGGCCGGGCGAAACGCCGCTGCGGGCGAGAATCGAGGTGAGGATCAGGACCCGCTCCAGAGCCACGACATCGTGCCGCGACAGGCTGAAGGAGAGGCCGATGTCGCTCGGCCAAGTGCGCGCCGCCGCGAGCGCCTTTTGGAGAAGAATCGGCGTTAGGCGAGTGACGAGGCCGGTCTGCTCGGCCACGAGCAGGAAACGGCTCGGCTCCACCGGTCCCAGCGTCTCGCTCGTCCAGCGCGGCAGGGCTTCCCAGAACAGGGTGCGACGCAGGAACGGGTCGAGCACCGGCTGGAACTCGACATGGAGTTCCTCCTCCAGACGACCCGCGCGCAGCGCGCGCTCCACGACGGCCGAGGCCTCCACGATGCGGCGATGCCTTTCCTCGAAGACCACGGTCATGCCCCGCCCGCCGCGCTTGGCCTCGTAGAGGACATAGTCGGCCCGGTCGTAGAGCTCGGTCTCGCTTTCCGCCGTCTTGGGGAAGCTCGCGAAGCCGACCGAACATCCCAGCACGATGTTCAAGCCCCCGATCTGCAGCGGCTGGCTCACCGAGGTGATGACCTCGTCGCCGATCGAGCGCAGAACGTCGTCGTCGTCCGTGTCGAAGACGATGAAGGCGAATTCGTCGCCCCCGAGGCGAAACACTTCGCCATGCGCGGCCATGTTCTGCCGCAGCCGCTCGGCCATCGCGGTCAGAAGCCGATCGCCCACCAGGTGGCCGTGAGTGTCGTTGACGCCCTTGAACCCGTCGAGATCGATGATGCCGAAGGACAGGCCGCGCCCCGTTCGGCGCGCCTCCGCCAGGGCCTTCTCAAGCTGATGGAAACAGCTGCGCCGATTGCCGATCTCGGTCAGCATGTCGGTGTTGGCGATCCGCAGGGTTTCTTCTTGGAGGGCCTGAATCCGCTCGCTTTTCTGCGCGAGCGAATGCCGCGAGAGCACCAGTTGTCGGAAATCCACGTAATGCTGATGGGCGATATAGGCGAGGCCCGACAGGCCGCCCACCGTCAGAATGACGAAGCCGCCCATATAGGTGCCCGCGCCCAGGATCGAGTCGGCCAGCACGCCGGTGAGGATCAGGCCCGCCACACACATGATCGCGGCCACGATCGAGGCGACGCGCAGATGGAACAGCCCGAACAGGATGAAGACGAGTTCCCCGCCCATGCACAGGACGAGAACCACGATGGAGGTGGGCGTTCCCCAGAGGGACAGCCAGACCTGCCACGTCACGAAAGCGCCGACGCAGAAGACGACCTCGATGCTCAAGATGCGCAGCGCCCGCGCGCATTCCGCCGTGGAAGGAACGGGATCGGTTCGCCCCCGCCACATGAGCAGCCAGAGCGCGGCTTTCGGAACGAGAAAGATCGGAAACAGGCCCCAAGCCCACCAGGGCGCGAGCGGGATGTGGACGATCGAGACCGCGGCCAGAACCGCGCACAGGGCGACGTAAAGCGCCTTCCAGCCCTTGGCGATCGAGGCGAAGCGCGCCTGTTCGAAGGAGTAGGCCTGGAAGTCGTCCTGTGTCGTCATGCCAGCCTGCCGCATCTGTTTCCGTAACGACCCTATGACGAGGAGTTTCTAACGAACTTTCTCGACTGTCTTTTGATTTTGAGATTATTCTCGATGGCTCTATGCGTTGCTTACGTATCAGCAAAACCTCGGGTCATGCGCATAGTTGAAGCATGTGAACCGGAGTCGCCAGAGCGCCACGAGACCGCCGCGACATGGGAACGCCGCCCGTCGCCGACCATGAGGACCGTCGCTTGTATTGACCTGGCATCGCCCCAATCGAGCGTTCCATTCCGCGAGTATCGGGACGGTGGAAGGGCGGATACGCCCTGAGCCGGGCTGCGGCCGCGATGGTCGAATCCCGCACTGCATTGGGTTAGAGCTTCGGGAAAATCGATCTTTGCGAACCTGTGATGTTTCCATTTGCTTGGCGGGCCTGTAGATCGCTCCTCATTGGCCGCGCATAACAGGAGGATGCTTCATGGCACGGAACGAACAGGACGAGGTGCTCGAGCAGACCGCCGAGATCGTCTCCGCCTATGTCAGCGGCAACCACGTGCCGCGCGACGAGCTCGTGAAGCTCATCGGCGCGGTGTACCAGTCCCTGAAGGGCGTCGACGCCGCCCCGGCCGAAGCGGCCCCGGCCGAGCAGCCGCTCGTGCCGGCGGTGCCGATCCGCAAGTCGGTGACGCCCGACCACATCATCTGCCTGGAGGACGGCAAGGCCTTCAAGTCTCTGCGCCGCCACCTGCAGACGAAGTTCGGTCTGACGCCGGAGGAATATCGCGCCAAGTGGGGCCTGCCCAGCGACTATCCCATGGTCGCGGCGAACTACGCCGCCAAGCGCTCGGAACTTGCCAAGTCGATCGGTCTGGGCCGCAAGGCCGAGGTCTGAGACGGCGGGAAACCCGGGCCGCCGGGTTTCCCTTTTCCAAGGCCCGGGGCGCCTGTCGCGCCCCGTTGCCCGAAGCCCGGCCTGACCCTCAGGCGCTCATCCGGTCGAACTCGCCATCGCCGCCGAGATCGAGATCGAGATCGAGGCCCGAGACGGGCCGCGCCCCCGAAGTCGAGGCGCCGGCGCGGTTGATGGCGACGGGCTTGACGACGTGCTTGGCGCCGAAGGCCTGAACCTTTTCCTGCAACTGACGCACGCTTTCCTGCCGCGAGGGGGCGGCGGATGCCGCATGCGGCTGGGCGCCGTGGAAATAACCGGCCCGCTCGTTCAAACGCGCGGCCTCGACCGAGAGCTTGTTGGCGGTTTCCGACATTTCGTTGGCGGCGCCCGCGTTGGACTGCGTGACCTGGTCGAGCTGGGTGATCGACTGGTTGATCTGCTCGATGCCGATCGACTGCTCGCGGCAGGCGGCGGAGATTTCGGCCACGAGGTCGGAGGTCCGGCGGATGTCGGGAACCAGCGCGTCCAGCATGTGTCCGGCCTCGTCGGCGACGGCGAGCGTCTCGCCAGAGAGCTGGCCGATCCGGCTGGCCGTCTGCTGCGAGCGCTCGGCGAGCTTGCGCACTTCCGAGGCGACCACCGCGAAGCCCTTGCCGTGCGACCCTGCGCGGGCGGCCTCGATGGCCGCGTTCAGCGCCAGAAGGTCGGTCTGGCGCGCGATCTCCTCGACGATCGAGATCTGCGCGGCGATGGTGCGCATGGCCTCGACGGATTTGGCGACCGCCTGTCCGCTGCGCTCGGCGTTGGCGGCGGCCAGCGTCGCGATCTTCTCCGTCTGCGAGGCGTTTTCGGAATTCTGGCGGATGTTGCCCGACATCTGTTCGATCGCGGCCGAGGCCTGTTCGGAGGCCGCCGCCTGCTCGTTGGAGCCGGAGGAAAGCTGCTCGGCCGTGCTGGCGGCGAGCGACGATCCGCTCGCCACCTCAAGGGCCGAGGTGGAGACGGAGGAGACGATCTCCTGAAGCTTGTTGCGCATGTCGTTCATGGCGCGCTGGAGATCGGCGATCTCGTCGCTTCCGCGGATGTCGATGGGCTGCGACAGGTCGCCGGAGCCGATCGCCTTGGCCACGGCCACCGACCGCGCCAATCCGCGCGAGACCGACAGGGCCATCCACGCGGCCGCGCCCGCGCCCGTCACCACCGCCGCGGCGAGGATCACGAGCAGGAGGTTGCGGGTCGAGGCGTAGCTCGTGTCGGACTGCGCGAGGAAGGTCTGCGTGCTGCCGTCGGCGCGCGCGATCAGGGCGTCCACCCGGTCGGCCATCGCTTCCGTGCCGGGCACCAGCTTGGCGGAAATCAGGTTGACCATCTTGGAGCCGAGATTCTTCAGGCCCACGTCGGTCTGCGTTCTGAGATCGGCGAAGGCCTTGGCCCAGCCTTCGCGAAGCGCCGCGATGTCGGCCGCCGAGGCCGGACCTGCGATCGCGCCGAGCCGGCCCCAGGTCGCCAGGATCTCGCCATTCGTGGCGTCGAGATCGTCGCTCAGGTGCTGGATGGCGTCCTGCTCGGAGAGAAGCAGGCTGCCGATCGTGTCGAGGCGCGCCCGGTCCAAGAGGTTCGTCAGGCTCTGCGCCTCGATGCGCCACTCGGCGGTGTCGGCCTTTCCGGCCTTGCGGCCCAGCTCCGCCATCCCGGCGTTGAGCTTGTCGACCGCCTCGCTGGAGCGCAGGAAGGCGTTCATCGGGCCGCTCGTGTCGTAGGCGAGGCCCACCGCGATGGTTTCGTCGGACACGGTCCGCAGCGCGTCGAGCGACGGGCGCAGATCGGCGAATTCGCGCTTGCCCGCCTCGTCCATCGTCCCGAAGGTCGCCTCGACGCTTTTCATGATCGCGTCCCAGGCCTGCTTGTAGTCGCGCTTGGCGTTCTCGGCCGAGGCCTCGTCGTCGGTCGCCAGCGTGAGGAGCACGGAGCGGCGGATGTCGGAGAGCGCCTTGCCGAGGTCCTTGCTCTGGTTGATCAGGGCAAAGGGTTCGGCGACGAACTGCTTGAACGTCAGGTTGCTCTCGCTGAGGCTGCGCACGCCGAGATAGCCGACGGCACCGGTCAGGGCGAGGACAGAAACGAAGCTCGCCCCAAGTTTCATCTTCATCGTCAGACGCATGCGACTACCCAGGTAAAATCTGAATGACCTTTTACACTTTCGATTTATAGGGGGCTAATCATCAAGATAGATTTAAGTCTCAGGGGTTTGTTGAAAGTTGGTTCCGGAAACTTCGAATATTAAGCAAGACATTCCAAACCGAAATACCGTCTTATAGTAAGCCTTGTGTAGGAAAGCCCATCTCGCGCTCAAGATCAATTCCGACGATCTTGTCGCGATGGACGAAAGCGCGCGCAAAGCTTCGGCGCGGCGCCGCAAGCCGGTGGCGGTTCGCAGCCTTCCTCAGACGGGTGCGCCTCTAGACGGGCGGCCAGGTGCGCATGGTCATGGTTACGACGCGGCGCAGGTCGTCCTCGCTGGCGCCGCTCGCGGCCTGAACGGCAATGCCTTGCGCGACCGCCATGACGTAGCGCGCCAGATCCTTCGGGTCGGCCTCGGGCGGCAGATCGCCCATCGCCTTCCATTCGGCCAGACGCCGGCACAGGGCGGCCTCGCCCTCTGCGCGGCGGGCGCAGAGTTCCTGCCGGATGGACTCGCTGGCCTCGCTGCAGACCAGCGCGCCCTGCACCATCAGGCAGCCCTTGGGCACCTCGTCCCCGTCGCCCACGCCCGCGAAGCCCAGCAGCATCCGCTCCACCGCGCGGCGCGAGGTCGGCTCGTTCATCGCTTCGCAGGAGCGGTCGGAGCGCAGCGCGGCGTAGCGGTCGAGTGCCTTGCGGAACAGCTCCTCCTTGTTGCCGAACACGGCGTAGAGGCTCGGCTTGGCGATGCCCATGGCTTCCGTCAGGTCCGATAGCGAAGTCCCCTCGTAGCCCTGGCGCCAGAACACCTCCAGCGCGCTGTCGAGGGCCGCGTCGGGATCGAACTCCCGCGGACGACCGATACCCATCCGACATCTCCTTACCTAACAAGCCCGGAACAGAGCCCGGACTGAGAGCACCTAACAACACCTCGCGGGGTCGATCCGCCGGTCTCTTTCCGCCTCCGCCGCGTCACCGGTACTCGCCCATGCACTGCATGGACTGCGTCCGGCTTCTCGCGGTGACGAAAAGGTCCTCGCCGGCTCTCTGCCCGGAGGTGTTGTTAGGCGCTCTTATTTTATACCCATCGGTAAATTAGTCCGTTGACAGTCGGAAACCAAGCCCCTAATTCATTCCCTACCGATCGGTAATGAACGCAAGCCGTTCACTCCCGGCCGAACCGACCCCCGCGCCATGACGGCGCGACCAGACCGCCGGTCCTCCAGCCCGGCGGAGGGAGAGCGCGCGACGAGCCGTCCGCGCCCGTCCCGGATTTTGAACCCAAGAGAGCCGCAAGCGCTCCGCGACCTCCCTCGTCGCGGCAACGGGCCTTTGCGTCTCGCGTCAGGAGACGTCCCATGAACCCCACTCTTTTTGCCGCCACCGCCCTTCTCCTCCTGTCCGCCGGCCTCGCCCTTGCCAACGACATCGTGCCGGGCTCGGAAACGGCGGCGCGCGACCGCCAGTCCGCCGCCGACTGGTCGGTGATCGCGCCGACCGTCACGACGCACGAGCGGATCGAGGCCGTCTACAACTATCCCGCCGCCCGCCCGCTCACCGAGCGCACGGAAGCAAAGGCCGCCCCGCAGCCGGTGGCGGCCCCGTCCTCCACGCTGACCGATACCCTCGTTCCGGGCTCGGACAGCTTCTGACATCGAGGCTCGCCCGCGACGTGAAAGCGGGCGAGCCGCCCCGGAGCCCCTGACAAGCTCTTCGGCGAAGGCTGGCGGGGGACGAGACGCGAAGACCGGAGCGGTGCAGACGGCATGGCTCGGCCTTCGCGGCCCATCCCCACACGGCGATCCGGCCAGCCCTGCCGCCGAGCGCCCCGCTCAAAACTTAAAGTCCCTTCGACGCAACGCCAGACGAGGAACCCGTCATGTCCCTGATCTCTCAGCGCCCCTCGCTCCGCAACGCCGCGCCCGAAACCTCCACGCCCACCCGCTCGCTTCCCGGCACTCTCACCGCCCGGCTTCGCGGCTGGTTCACCCGCCTTTCCGCTCCGGCCGAGGCGAAGGACATGCTGCCCGCGCCGCACCGCCGCGCACCCGCGCGCCGGCCAATCCCCGAGGGCGAGGTCAACAGCCTGCTTCTCTAGCGCCTGCCCCTCAACGCCCGCTGGCCGGAGGGGTCCTCCCGTGTTCCCGGCCCCACGCACCCGGCGAAGCCAACTCGCCTCGCAGGGTGCGCGGGCAATGCCCCCTCCCCGCCGTCCCGAAGGAAGTCCTCCCGTGTCGAAGCTCCCCATCCTCCTCAACAGGGTCGCCGCCTTCATGGCCAGCACGGCGGCCGCCGCCCTCGCCGTCTCCTTTCTCGGCCTCGGCGTCCTGACTCAGGAACCGAGGCCCGCGACCGGCGCGGAAACCGCCGAGGCCCAGCCGCCCGCAACTCCCCCCGCCATTCCCGCCTCGGTCGCGCGTGTCGAGCGGCGGCCGGTGGACCTCTGGTCGCGCCATTCCGGGCGCCTGGAAGCCGTGGAGCGCGTCGAGATCCGCTCGCGCGTCGCGGGCGCCATCGAGGCCGCGCATTTCCATGAGGGCGCGCTGGTGGAAAAGGGCGCGCTGCTCGTCACCATCGACCCCGCCCCCTATCGCGCCACCATGGAGCGCGCTCTGTCGGACCGGCAGGCGGCCGAGGCGCGCCTCGCCTTCGCGATCGGCGAGCGCGATCGCGGCTCGCAGCTTCAGGGAAACCGCACGATCGCGGCTTCGGAATTCGACCGCCGCGTCCAGGCGGCGGCGGAAGCCCAGGCCGGGCTCGCCTCCGCGGAGGCCGCGCTGCGCAGCGCCGAGCTCGATCTCTCCTATACCGAAATCCGCGCGCCGGTTTCGGGTCGCATCGGGCGGCTTGAGGTGACGGGCGGCAATCTCGTCTCGGCCGGGGCAACCTCGCCCGTGCTCGCCCGCATGGTGTCGGTGGACCCGATCTACGCCGCGTTCGATGCCGACGAGGAAACCGTGCAGCGCCTCGTGCGCGCGGCGGGCGGCATGGCCGACATCACCCGCATTCCCGCCCGGCTCGACCTTGCCGATGGCGAAAGCGTGGAAGGCCGCGTCCAGTTCGTGGACCCCAGCGTCGATCCGGCCAACGGGACGGTGGGCCTGCGCGTCGCCTTCCCCAACCCGGACGGGACGCTGATGCCCGGCCAGTTCGCGCGGCTGCGCCTCGGCCAGCCCGATGCCGGCACCGCCCTTCTCGTGTCCGAGCGCGCGGTCGGCACCGATCAGGACAAGCGCTATGTCCTGGTGGTCGACGACAAGGACACCGTGCAGTACCGCGAGGTTCATCTCGGCCCCGCCTCCGGCGACATGCGCGTCGTGGAAAGCGGCCTCTCCGCCGACGAGCGCGTGGTGGTCAACGGTCTCCAGCGCCTTCGCCCCGGCGCGCGCGTCGCCCCGCAGATGGTCTCCATGGAGACCGGACGCGGCCTCGACAGGCAAGCCAGCGCGCGCTGACGCGCCGGCGGCGGAGCGCCCTCCCCCTCCCTCTCGCTCCGCCGCGCGGCCCGTCTCTTTTTTCCTTCCCGAAAGTCCGCTTCGATGACCATTTCCCGGTTCTTCGTGGATCGCCCCGTCTTCGCGGGCGTTCTCTCCGTCCTGATTTTTCTGGGCGGCCTCCTGTCGATCTTCGCGCTGCCGATCTCGGAATATCCGGAAGTCGTGCCGCCCTCCGTCGTGGTGCGCGCGGCCTATCCCGGCGCCAACCCGGCGGTGATCGCCGAAACGGTGGCGACGCCGCTGGAGGAGCAGATCAACGGCGTCGAAGGCATGCTCTACATGTCGAGCCAGGCGACCACCGACGGCACGATGCAGCTCACCGTCACCTTCCGCATCGGCACCGACCCCGATCAGGCGCAGCAGCTGGTGCAGAACCGCGTCGCGCAGGCCGAGCCGCGCCTGCCCGAGGAGGTGCGCCGCCTCGGCGTTTCGGTGGTGAAGTCCTCGCCCGACCTGATGCTGGTGGTGCACCTCACCTCGCCGGGCGGGCGCTACGACCTGACTTATCTCCGGAACTACGCGCTTTTGAACGTGCGCGACCGGCTGGCGCGCATCGACGGGATGGGGCAGGTCCAGCTCTTCGGCTCGGGCGACTATTCCATGCGCATCTGGCTCGACCCCGAGAAGACCGCCGCGCGCGGGCTTTCGGCGGGCGATGTCGTCTCGGCCATCCGCGAGCAGAACGTCCAGGCCGCCGCCGGCGTCATCGGCGCTTCGCCGAGCGTGCCGGGCGTGGAGTTCCAGCTGTCCGTGAACGCGCAAGGCCGCCTCAAGGACGTGGAGGAGTTCGCCGACATCATCGTGCGCACCGACGCCGAGACCGGCGCGATCACCCGCATCCGCGACATCGGCCGCGTCGAGCTCGGGGCCTCGGAATATGCGCTGCGCTCGCTCCTGTCGAACGAGGCGGCCGTCGCGATCCCCGTGTTCCAGGCGCCCGGTTCCAACGCCATCGCGATCGCCGACGAAGTGCGCGCCGTGATGGAGGAGATCAAGCAGACGATGCCGGAGGGCGTCGACTACGAGATCGTCTACGACACCACGCAGTTCGTGCGCGCCTCGATCGACGCCGTGGTCCACACGCTGCTGGAAGCCGTGGTGCTGGTGGTGATCGTCGTCGTGGTCTTCCTACAGACCTGGCGCGCGTCGATCATCCCGCTTCTGGCCGTGCCCGTCTCCATCGTCGGCACGTTCGCGGTGATGCATTTCCTCGGCTTCTCGATCAACGCGCTCAGCCTGTTCGGCCTCGTGCTCGCCATCGGCATCGTGGTGGACGACGCGATCGTCGTGGTGGAAAATGTCGAGCGCAACATCGAAAAGGGCCTCAACCCCCGCGAGGCGACCTATCAGGCCATGCGCGAGGTGTCGGGGCCGATCGTCGCCATCGCCCTGGTGCTGGTCGCCGTGTTCGTGCCGCTCGCCTTCATCTCGGGTCTGACGGGGCAGTTCTACCGCCAGTTCGCGCTGACGCTCGCGATCTCCACCGTGATCTCGGCCTTCAACTCGCTGACCCTTTCGCCGGCTCTCGCCGCCCTTCTCCTGCGCGGCCACGACGCGCCGAAGGACCGGCTGACGCGCATCCTCGACGCCTCGCTCGGCTGGTTCTTCCGGGGCTTCAACCGCTTCTTCGGCGCCTCGTCGCGGCGCTACGGCTCGGGGCTCGGCCGCGTCATCACCCGCAAGGGGCTGACGCTCGGCTTCTATGTCCTTCTGGTCGCGCTGACGGCGGTGCTGTTCCGCTCGGTTCCCGGCGGCTTCGTGCCGGCGCAGGACAAGCAGTATCTCGTCGGCTTCGCCCAGCTTCCCGACGGCGCCTCGCTGGATCGGACCGACGCCGTGGTGCGACGCATGGGCGAGATCGCGCTGAAGACGCCGGGCGTGGAAAGCACGATCGCCTTTCCCGGCCTGTCGATCAACGGCTTCACCAACTCCTCCAATGCCGGCGTCGTGTTCCTGACGCTCGACCCGTTCGAGGAGCGCACCGACCCCAGTCTCTCCGCCGGCGCCATCGCGCAGCGGCTGAACGGCGCCTTCGGCGGGATCGAGGAGGCCTTCACCGCCATCTTCCCCCCGCCCCCGGTGCAGGGCCTCGGCACGATCGGCGGCTTCAAGCTGCAGATCGAGGACCGCGCGGGCGGCGGCTACAAGGCGCTGGACGAGGTGGTAAAGGGGTTCCTGGCGAAAGCCTATCAGACGCCGGAGCTGACCGGCATGTTCACCGGCTACGGCATCGACGTGCCCCAGCTCTTCACCGATGTCGACCGCGCGCGGGCGCGCCAACTCGGCGTGCCGATCACCGAGATCTTCAACACGCTGCAGATCTATCTCGGCTCGCTCTATGTCAACGATTTCAACCAGTTCGGCCGCACCTACTCCGTGCGCGTCCAGGCCGACGCGCCCTATCGCGCCCGGCCGGAAGACATCGGCAATCTGAAGGTGCGCTCCAATTCGGGGCAGATGATCCCGCTTTCGGCGCTTCTCACCGTCGACACGGTGGCGGGGCCGGAACGGGCGCTGCGCTACAACGGCTTCCTGTCCGCCGACGTCAACGGCAACGCCGCGCCCGGCTTCTCCTCGGGCCAGGCGCGCGAGGCGGTGGAGCGGATCGCGGCCGAGACGCTGCCGCCGGGCTTCAGCTTCGAGTGGACGGAGCTGACCTATCAGGAGATCATCGCCGGCAATTCGGGCGTGGTGATCTTCCCCTTGGCGATCCTTCTCGTGTTCCTGGTGCTGGCGGCGCAATACGAGAGCCTGACGCTGCCCGTCGCGATCCTTCTGATCGTGCCGGCGGGCTTGTTCTCGGCGCTCGCGGGAATCTGGCTGACGGGGGGCGACAACAACATCTTTACCCAGATCGGCCTGATCGTGCTGGTCGGACTGTCGGCCAAGAACGCCATCCTCATCGTCGAGTTCGCCCGCGAGCTGGAGGCCGAGGGCCGCACCCCACGCGAGGCGGCGGTGGAGGCGGCGCGCCTGCGGCTGCGGCCGATCCTGATGACCTCGCTCGCCTTCGTCATGGGCGTCCTGCCGCTGGTGCTTTCCACCGGGGCCGGCGCGGAGATGCGCTCGGCCATGGGCATCGCGGTCTTCTCCGGCATGATCGGCGTCACGCTGTTCGGCCTGTTCCTGACGCCGCTCTTCTATGTCCTCGTCCGCTCCCTCGCCGGGCGAAAGGCGCGGGCGGGCGAGGCGGCGCGGGGCGCAGTGTCGGCTCAGGAGGTGCCTGCGGAATAAGGGGCTAGCGGAGTAAGGGGCTGGCGCTTGTCGCGGAGGGGCGGTGGCCCCTCCCCTTTCCCGATCCGAAACCGCGTTTCGAAAAGCAAGCCGCCCGCCTTTCAGCAAGGCGGGCGGCCGATGCGTTCAGGCCGGGGCCTCGGCGACCCCGGCCTTTTTACGTTTGGATCAGGCGCCGAAACCGCCGTCGATCGTGTGCATGGCGCCGGTGACGAAACTGGCTTCGGGCCCGGCCAACCAGGCGACCAGTCCCGCCACGTCCTCCGGCCGCCCGTGGCGCTTCAGCGCCATGACGCCATGCATGACGTCCTTCATGGGGCCGTCGGCGGGGTTCATGTCGGTATCGATCGGGCCGGGCTGCACGACATTGACCGTGATGCCGCGCGGCCCGAAATCGCGCGCGAGGCCCCGCGCCATGCCCTGCAGGGCCGACTTGCTCATCGCGTAGGCCGAGAGGCCGGGAAAGGGAATCCGGTCCCCGTTCACCGAGCCGATCACCACGATGCGCCCGCCCTCCGGCATGTGCCGCGCCGCCTCGACCGAAGCGTGGTAGGGCGCGGTGACGTTGATGCGGATCAGCCGGTCCACCTCGTCCGGGTCCTGCTCCAGCGGATCGCCGAAGGCGCCGACGCCGGCATTCACCACCAGAACGTCGAGCGGCCCGCTTTCGCGCACCCGCGCGATCACCGCGTCCCGGTCCGCGCTGTCGGTCATCACCGCCGTCGCGCCGGTTTCGCCCGCCAGCCGCTCCGCCGCCTCGCGCGAACCGGCATAGGTGAAGGTCACCTTCGCGCCGTCAGCGCGCAAGCGTCGTACGATCGCGGCGCCGATCCCCCGGCTGCCGCCGAGCACGAGCACGGATTGTCCTTCGAAATTGGTCATGGACTTGCCCTTCCAGATTAACGTATCGGCCGCTACATAAAGGATGGCGAAAGCCCGTCAAGGATTTTTGTAGCGATGATTACAGAAAAGCCGCGCGCGCGTGGACGCCCCCGCCGCTTCGATCCCGAGGCCAGCGTCGCTTCGGCCCAGCGTCTGTTCCACGCGCGCGGCTACGACGCGGTGAGCGTTGCCGATCTGACGCAGGCGCTGGGCATCAACCCGCCGAGCTTCTATGCCGCCTTCGGCAGCAAGGCGGGGCTCTTCGCCCGCAGCCTCGAGCGCTACACCGCGACGCAAGGCGTGCCGCTCGGCGCGATCCTGCGGCCCGGCCGACCCGTGGCCGAAGCGCTCGCTGCCGTTCTGGAGGAAGCCGCCCGGCGCTATGCGGCGGACCCTTGCGCTGCCGGCTGTCTCGCCATCGAGGGCGCCCGCTGCGACGACCCCGACGCGCGCGCCGCCGCCCGTGTCTTGACGCAGGGCGCCGCCGAAACGCTCCGCGGCTTCATTTCCGGCACCCGGCCCGACCTCGCCGCGCCCTTGGCCGACTATGTCGTCACCGTGATGATCGGCCTTTCCACCCTGGCGCGCGAGGGTCACGGGCTCGACCGCCTGCTCGCCACCGCTTCGCTCGCCGACGCGGTTTTCGAGCGCGCGCTGGGCGACTGATCCGCCGTTTTCTATCGCGGCGGATCGGCGCGGTGCCGGGGCGTCGTCAGTTCACGGTTGAGGTCTGACTCACGCCGTCGGGCTCCACGGCGATCACGCCGCGAATACGCTCGATAGAGGCCGCGAAACGCTTCGCGCTGCCTCGCCTGGGCGCCGCGACGGCGAGCCCGTGAATCTCGCTATAGATATAGAGCACCTTGCCGCCGCGCTTGCGCACTTCCGCCGCAATGCGCTCTCTCTGCGCCGGCGTCTTGCAGTCGCAGGTAACGATGAAGGATCTCACTTCTGGCGAAGACGCGCCTTGCGCCCTCCCGGCTTCGCCAAACGCCCCTGAGAACCCTGCGCAAAGTAGAGCCGCTCGGACGAGCCACCCTCCCCATCCGTTCCCGGCCATGAATGCCCACCCCTCTCGACACGTTTGCCTCGGATCGGGCTTTGGTGCTCCGGTCTGGCCGAATGATGTCGTCCTCAGCCCTCCGCCTTCTCCCGGCGCCGGGAAGCCCCGGGCCGGGGGGCGATCGCGTAGGGGCGGATCAGGACGGCGGCGGGAATCTGGAGCTCGTCATGGAGGCGGTTGGCGGCGGCGAGCGTCAGGCCCCGCTTGCGGCTCAGGAACTCCGAGACGCGCGACTTCGAACCGAACACGGCGGTCAGCCTGTCGCGCGGGATGCGCCGGTCCGCCATCACGGACTTCACCGCCTCCACCGCGTCCGGCGCCTCGATCGGCCAGACCTTGGCCTCGTAGGCCTCGATCAGGGCGGACAGAACGTCGAAGCGGTCGGCCGCCTCGCTGCCGGGCGCGGGCTCGTCGAGGAAATAGCGCTCCACCTCAGCCAAGGCCCAGTCGTAATCGGCTTCGGTGCGGATCGGGCGAATGTCCATCAGACGGTCTCCGGGTTGATGCGGTCGTACTCGGCATGGGTTCCCACGAACTTCACCAGCACGCGGCGGAACGTGTAGGAGACATGAACGATCAGGCGGAACTTGTTGCCTCCGATGTCGAAGATCACCCTGTTGTCTCCGACGAAATCGACATTGGCCCCGAACTGAGACTTGATGTCGTTGGGCGTCGCCCACTCCGCCTTTTCCACCAGCGCATGCCAGGTGCGAAGCGGGGACTCGGCATGGGGGTGAACCTCCCAGAACTGCCGCAATGTTCGCTTCGACAGGATCTGCATGGCGGCACTCTACCCTGTTCCCGATTTGGGAACAAGAGCGTTGGAGTGCAAGCAGCCCCGCGACGGTGCGACGGGGATGGGGTAAGGCACGGTTCTGAAACGCAGGCGAACCGGCGGAGACTTCAGACGAAAATGCCAGGCCTATCGCCGCTAGGTGCCGCGATCGCTCTTTATCTCGCAGCGATCAATCTTCTCGCCTTCGCGGCCATGGCGCTCGACAAGGCCAAGGCGCGAGCCAGCCGGCGCCGTATCCCCGAAGCCATGCTTCTTCAGCTCGCCCTGATCGGCGGTAGCCCCGGCACGCTCGTCGCGCAGCAGGTCCTGCGCCATAAGACACGCAAAGAGCCGTTCCGCAGCCGGCTTCTCGCGATCCTCGCGTTTCACTTGTTGGTCTTGGTCGCTTTGGCGCTGGCCTTGCGTCTTGGCTCGGCATGACTGGGTTCGGCCGCTTGCCCTTTCTAGCAAATTCCGGACATAGCTTTCCCGCAGGCTCGCCAGCATAAGCTGCGTCCCGGTCGGTTTTCCAATTGATCGAAGCTTGCTTCGTCTTAGTTTCTTGGCGCAGCCTCTCCCATTCTTCTTCTCAAGAGCCTTTCATCCCCAGCCAGACCTGTCAGTCCCGCAATTTTGCTGGAGACTTCAGAGAGATTGATTTGGGATTGGTTTCTGTGTGACAGGACTGTCACCCCTGAAATCCGTGATCCCATGCGCGACGGGTCGATCATTCCGTCGAAAGGCTGGAACAGGGCCTTGGGCGTTTCCGCCAGCCAGCGCGCCAGCCCCCTCGCCTCCTCGAAGAACGGGAGCACGCGTTCGGTGAGCGTGACCGTGAGGCCGAGATGGAGGCCGCGCGCGTTGCAGCGGGTCTTCAGCTCGATATAGCCGAAGCGCACGAGGTCCACGAGATAGCGGCGGATGGTGCGCGGCGAGCGCGACATGATGTTGCCCGCCGTGCCCTTGGTGATGGTGGTCTCGCGCGTCTTACCGCAGCGCGCGCGAAGCACCTGGAGAAAGGCCTTGGCGTGTGGCGTCAGCCGGTCGTCGCGCGCGGCGGTGGTGGCCATGGGCTGCGCGTACTGACGGCTCTCCTGAGGCGCGGGGCGGCTGTGACGCGGACGCGGCGCGGAAGTTTGGCGTGGCGGCCTGGAACGGGACGCACGCGCGAGCGCACTCGGCGCTTCGCCCCCGGGCTCGCGCCCGATGGCGGCCGAGCGCAGGCGCGCCTCGGCGAGCGACAGGAGCCCTGCGGCCTGATCGCGCCAGATCGCGGCGCGGGCGAGGAAGTCGGGATGCGGCCCGGCCCCCTCCCCTTCCACGAGGTCAAGCGGTATCGTTCCGGCGCTCGGCCCTCTTGTCGAGGCGCGCGCAGGCACGGGCACGCTCATAGGCGTGCGGGAATGTTCCTCCGGCATGGTCTCTCTCCTTGCGCGAGGCAAAGCGAGGCCGTGGCGGGAAGCCGCATTTTCATTTGACGATGAAGGCGAAGGAGGCTAAACCTGCGAGCAACCACGCATCACAGATGAAGGCTCCGGCGGCTCCCGCTTCGGGGCCTTTTTCTTTGCCTATGGCGTCTCCCTGTTGAGGATAAGGTTCGGCATCAGACGGCCTCGCTCTTCACGAGTTCGGCGTCGGCCCGGGTCAGTTCGTCCAGATCCACCTTGGCGATGAGGACGCGGATCACGTCGGAGCGCGAGGGCACCCCCAAGCGCTCCTTTGCCTCGTCCAGCGCGGCGATCTCGCTCTCGTGGAGAACGGTCTCGGTGGACCGAAGACCCAACGCGCGACGACGCGCGCGGATCGCGGCAACGGCCTCTGTGGTGCTTCTTCGGGACATCGGACAGACTCGGCAGACTCGGGTTACTAGGAAGGGTTACGTGACACGAAAGGTGAACGCCACCCCTCGGCACCGGCCGCACGATGGCCCCAATCG